>NZ_SMLC01000200.1 GCF_004349245.1 Actinomadura sp. 6K520
GGGTCAGGCGGCGGGGGCGGGTCCCGTCGTCGAGCGGACCACCAGGTGCGGGACGACCAGGTTCTGCCGCGCCGCGCGGGACGGGTCCCCGATGCGGGCGGTCAGCAGCTCGGCGGCCACCCGTCCCATGTCCCGGCGCGGCTGGTCCACGCTGGTCAGCGAGATGTGCCGGATGGCGGCCAGGTGGGTGTTGTCGTAGCCGACGATCGACAGCTCCGCCGGGATGCGCAGCCCGATCTCGTCGGCCGCCGACAGCGCCCCGGTCGCGACGAGGTCGTTCGGCGCGAAGATCGCGGTGGGGCGGGGGTCGCGGCGCAGCAGCGCGAGGGCGGCGCGGTACCCGCCGTCCTCGGTGAAGTCGCCGGGCTCGACGAGGATCTCCGGGCCCAGCCCGTGGCGGCGCATCGCCCGCTCGTAGCCGGTGCGGCGGTAGCGCGCGGTGGTGGAGCGGGCCCCCTCGATGTGCGCGATCCGGCGGTGCCCCAGCTCGACCAGATGGTCGACGGCGAGGCTGGCGCCGAGTTCGTCGTCGTCCACGACGATGTCGACACCGACGACGTCGCGTTCCCCGACGACCACGACCGGGACGCTCGCGGCGGCTTCTTTCAGCGAGTCGGGGACGACGCTGAGCAGCACCAGCCCGTCCACCCGCATCTCCAGGAACGCCTCGACGGCCTCCGCCTCGAACATCGGGTCCCACCGGCCGCTGCCGACGAGCATCCGCAGGCCGGCGCCGTGCAGGCTCTCCTGCAGGCCGTCGAGGAACTCCGCGAAGAAGGGGTTGTGCAGGTCGGCGACGATCGCGCCGATCAGCCTGGTGCGTCCCTCGACCAGGCTCCTGGCCACGGCGTTCGGCCGGTAGCCGAGTTCGCGGGCGGCCTGCAGCACGGCCTGCCTGCGGCGCTCGCTCACGTGCGGTGACCCCCGCATCACCAGGGAGACGAGCGATTTGGAGACGCCGGCGCGCTCGGCGACGTTGCGGATCGTCGGCTTCGGCGCGGGAACCGGCCTCCCCTCGTCGCGGGCGGCGGGAGACGGTTCCTTGCGCGGCCGGGGGACCGCGCCTTCTCCTTGCCTGTCGTGCGGGGGATTTGCTTGCTCAGCTGACATGGCACTCCGTCCAGGGGGACCTGCAGGACCTGCCGCGGCGGCGCGCCACCGGGGTCGGCGCGCCGGCCTCCGCTCGGGAGGAGATGCCATGATGCCGCGCCTTCCCCTCAAACCGCCGCAACAGTGAGTAACGGGCATCCGACAATGGTGGTTCGGGCCTGTGGTGTTCCGGATCACAGCGGTTCGCGAGTGATCATGACCCGGGGAAAGGCCCGGTCGGAGCCGCCGGTGTGGCCTGTGCCGTCCCGGGCTCGGATACGCTGCCCACGTGGGAGATCGTGCGGTGACCGGCGGCAAGGCGCGCAGCCGGCCGAGCGGCGGACGGGGCCGTCGCAGGCTCAGCGTGGACGAACGGCGGGACGAACTGATCGCGGCGGCGCTGCAGCTGTTCAGCACGCGCTCGCCGGAGGACATCTCGATCGACGACGTGGCGGCCGCGGCGGGCGCCTCGCGGGCGCTGGTCTACCACTACTTCGGCGGCAAGTACGAGCTGTACCTCGCGGCGCTCGGCAGCGCGGCGAAGCAGCTGTCGGTCCTGCTGGAACCGCCCACGGAGGGCAAACCGCTGGACCGGCTGCGGATCTCGCTGCGGCGCTACTTCGACTTCGTGGAGAGCCACGCGGCGGGCTACACCGCGCTGCTGCGCGGCGGACCCGCCGACCGGTCGGGCGAGGTCGGCGAGATCGTCGACGGCATCCGGCAGCTCCTGCTGGACCGGATCCTGCATTCGCTGGAGGTCGAGACGCCGCCGCCCGTCCTGCGCATCACGCTGCGCTCCTGGATGGCCGCCGTGGAGACCGCCGGCCTGGACTGGCTCGAGAACCGCGACGTGCCGCGCGCCGACCTGGAGGCGCTGCTCGTCGACCATCTGGTCGTCGTGTTCCACGCCGCCGGCCGGCACGACCCGCTGACCGGCAAGCTCTTCGACCGGCTCTCGCAGGAAGAGCTGAGCGCGTAAGCGACGTGCGCGGATTTTGGGACACACGAGGCGAATTGTCCACATGAGGACACCTCTCCATCACCCGGACAAAGCCTCCATAGGAACTCTCCGGCCCCACCAAGCACATCCACACACGCAAGCACGACCTGATCCGCGAAGCGACGCCGAAGGCAAGCCTCCACCGGAAAGACCCGCCACCAGGCGGCAACGGAGCAGGCACCTGACGAGCGCACTGGACCGGGTCTCCAACGACCCCGGCCACGCACGCGAGCGCGTTTACCTGAGCGGCGAGGCGACGCCGAAGGCGAGCCTCGCCGGGAAGATCGCGAAGCGATGCAGCGCTCGCACAGGCCAGGTCACGTAGCGAGCGCTAGCGAGCGCAGTGGGCCTGGACTGCGTTAACAGAGCCTGGACTGCGTTAACACCGCGCTGCCCTCGGTGCCGGGGTGCCATCGGACGCCCGGCACCGGGGGCGGCGCAGCGAACACGGTTATTCCGACCGCTGCTGCGGGATTCCCGCGAGCAGCGCCCGCACCTCCGCCTCGCGGTAGCGGCGGTGCCCCCCCAGTGTCCGGATGGACGTGAGCTTTCCCGCCTTCGCCCACCGTGTGACGGTCTTGGGGTCGACGCGGAACATCGTCGCCACCTCCGCCGGCGTCAGCAGGGGCTCGGCCTCTGGCGTACGTGCTGACATGTTTGCGGCCTCTCCTCCGTGGACCGATGACAGCGATCCTGCGGTTGATCCTCGCGCGGACACTGATGTCCCCTATGGCCCGAAAGAGCCACTATGACATCACAACGTGTAACCTTGCCACCACTCAGCGCAACAAGCAAGTTCCTGGCGGTAGTTGCGTGCAAACATCCCCCCGGATGCGGCGTGCCGCCCCTGGGCGATGGCCACTGAGTCACGCTGAGTGATTCTAGCGACACGTATAGTCGTATCGCGCAGGGATTCGGGAAATTTGTTTTAGTTCGCCGTCTCAAGTGCGCGGACGGGCCGCCAGCGGGCTAGGAGCCGCTTGTACATCGCCACGGTCAGCTCGGCCTCTCCGCGCTCCATCCCGGTGAGGGCCACGGTCATCTCGGCCACCGACTCGTCCGCGCGGAGCGCCCGGTCGTCCAGCAGTTGGACGAGGCCCCCGTAGTCGAGTTCCACGAGCGCGCGAGGGTCGAAGCCGCCCAGCCACCGGGCCAGCGTCTCCAGGCGCCCGGCCGACAGGAGGTACACGTCGCCCGTGCCGTCGCCGAGGTTCTCGCGCACCACGGGGAGTGCCGCCGAGACCCGCCGGCGCGCCTCGGCCATCGAGGTGACGTAGATAAGGGTACGGGCGGGCGCGGCCGTCGCCGGACCATGGCCCCCGGGCTCCTCTGACACGTCGTCCGACTTGCGGTAGCCCGTCCCCGGCGTGCCGAGCATCAGGCACCGCTCGTCCCGCGCGAACGGCACGAACCAGTCCAGCGGGATGTGCCAGGTGCTCGTGAGGATGTGGGGCCGCAGGGACCGGCCCGCGCGCTTCCACTGCTCGAAGTCGCTCATCACCCGCTCCGACAGCGGCGGAGGGACGAACGCCGCCGCCACACCGGCGGCGTGCTCGTTCCTGAAGCGCTCGAAGGCCAGCCAGGAGCGTAGCCGCGTCTCCCAGGGGCACACGTAGATCATGTCTTCGAGGCGGCGAACGTAGGCGTCCCTGCTCTCCCGCTCTGGCACGACCTCCGGCGGCGAGCCGGTCATCCTCAGCGCGGCGGCGCGGTGCTCCACCCCGAGCGCGTGGTTCCGCCGCGGGCGACGCCTGGAGTCGGCGTAGACCGTCCACAGGGTCCGCGTGGGCTCCGGGAAGGCGGTCACCGGTTCATAAACCCGTAGGTACGCGGCGTACGGAAGCACCATCGCATCGTTACACGAGATCTGTCCGGGCGGGGCGGCATCCCGCGCCCTACGCTGATCTTAGAGACAGAGAGGAGGGCACTACCGTGCCTAATGTCTTCGGGTCGCCCCACAAGGGCACCGAACCCGTCGCCCAGGGGGGCAACCCCCCTACAACCTCCGGCGTTTCGCGTTTCGGAGGACACGAGCAGGTCGTCTTCTGCCAGGACGAGGCCAGCGGCCTGCGCGCCATCATCGCGATCTACTCGACCGCGCTCGGCCCGTCCCTGGGAGGTACACGCTTCTTCCCGTACGCGTCCGAGGAAGAGGCCCTCGCCGACGTGCTGAACCTGTCCCGTGGCATGGCGTACAAAGCCGCCTTGGCCGGGCTGGACCTCGGCGGAGGCAAGGCCGTCATCATCGGTGACCCGGCCACCGACAAGACCGAGGCGAAGCTGAGGGCGTACGGACGGTTCGTCCAGTCGCTGAACGGCCGCTACTACACGGCGTGCGACGTCGGCACGTTCAGCGAGGACATGGACGTCGTGGCCCGCGAGTGCAAGTTCGTCACCGGACGGACGGTCGCGCACGGCGGCGCCGGCGACTCCTCCATCCTCACCGCGTTCGGCGTGTTCCAGGGCATGCGCGCCGCGGCGGAGACCATGTGGGGCTCGGCCGCGCTGCGTGGCAAGCGGGTCGGGGTGGAGGGCGTCGGGAAGGTCGGCCACCGCCTGGTGGAACATCTGCGTGAGGACGGCGCGGACGTCGTGATCTGCGATGTGAACGAGGCCGCCGTCGACCGCGTCCGGTCGCTGCACCCGGAGGTGGAGGTCGTCGCAGATAGCGACGCGATGATCCGTACCGACCTCGATGTGTACGCGCCCTGTGCACTCGGCGGTTCCCTCAATGACGAAACGGTGCCCGCCCTGAAGGCGAAAGTGGTCTGCGGGGCCGCCAACAACCAGCTCGCCCACACCGGCGTGGAGAAGAGCCTCGCGGACCGGGGCGTCCTGTACGCGCCCGACTACGTGGTCAACTCCGGCGGCGTGATCCAGGTCGCGGACGAGATCGAGGGCTTCAACTTCGACCGCGCGAAGGCCCGCGCGAGCGGCATCTACGACACCACCCGCAAGATCTTCGCGCTGGCCGCCGACGAGGGCGTCCCGCCGGCGGTCGCCGCCGACCGGCTCGCGGAGCGCCGGATGTCGGAGATCAGCCGATTGCGCAGCATCCTGCTCTGAGCCCGCGCGGACACCGCGCGGGCCCCTACGCGACGGAACGGTCCCACGACCCTGTTTAGACCGTTGCAAAACCGTTGCTAGAGCCGCCGTGGGGCACCGTACGACCGTCCCACGGTGGCTTTGGCGGGTACCCGTGACCACGGGATACACTGTTGTTATCAGCAACAGAAGCGCCGCCACGTACCGTCGATGTACCGAGCCGGGCGCAAAACGGGTACGGTTGTACCCGTGACTGACGCATGGCTCATCAGGCACCGGTTCGTGTGGTACACGCGCGCTTGGATGGGCCCACGAAAGCCCTGACCATCGAGGGGGTCGAGCCAATGGGTCGCGGCCGAGCCAAGGCCAAGCAGGTTAAGGTTGCCCGACAGCTCAAGTACAACAGTGGCAACACGGACCTCGACCGCCTGAAGAGCGAGCTTGGAGTCAGCGACTCCGGCGAAGACTCCTATGACGAGCTCGCCGAGAAGTACGCCGACTTCGCGGAGGACTACGGCACCGAGGACCGCAAGGACGGCACCTCCGGTTGATCGGCCGACAGTGCGCCACCGCCCGTAGCACGGGGCGGTGGCGTTTGTCGTGGCCTCTGGGTGTTCGCCGAGGTGTTCGTCATGGAGGTGTGTTCGTCATGGTCCCCGAGAGCCGCCGAGGTCGCCCGCAGGGCACGTTCGGCGGCTGATGGCACTCCTGTGACTCTCGGGGGCTGAGAGGTGCTCTGCGGCCACCTCAGCCCCCGCCGGGTCATTCGCGTCCCAGCTGCATGCCCGCTCAGCGCAGGGCCGCCGTGCCGCTGCCGGGGACGATGTCGCCCAGGTGCCAGGCCGGGACGCCCCGGGAGGTCAGAAGGCGGAGGGCCTCGTCCGCGCTGTCCGGGGCGACGATGGCCGCCATCCCGACGCCCTGGTTGAACGTCTTGTCCATCTCGCTCTGGGGAACGTCCCCGTGGCCCTGGAGGACACGGAACAGCGCCGGTGTCTCCCAGGACGAACGGTTCAGGACGGCGTCCACGGTCGCGGGTAGCGAGCGAGCCAGGTTCGCGGCCAGCCCACCGCCCGTGACATGAGCGAACGCACGTACCCCGCCGGCCTGGATCAGAGCCAGGCAGTCCTTGGCATAGATGCGCGTCGGTGTGAGAAGCGTCTCACCGAGTGAACGGCCGAGCTCCGGAGGCTCCGAGTCGAGGGTCAGGTCCGTCGTGGCCAGGATGTGGCGGACGAGCGAGTACCCGTTCGAGTGGATGCCTGAGGAGGCCATGGCGAGCACCACGTCCCCCGGTCGGACACGTTCGGGGCCCAGGGTCTCGGCCGCCTCCACGACGCCCGTGCCGGCGCCCGCCAAGTCGAACTCGTCCGCCTCCAGCAGCCCCGGATGCTCGGCGGTCTCGCCGCCGACGAGGGCGCATCCGGCCAGGGCGCAGGCGTCCGCGATTCCGCCGACGATGTCGGCGATCCGTTCCGGGACGACCTTGCCGCAGGCGATGTAGTCGGTCATGAACAGCGGTTCGGCGCCGCAGACGACCAGATCGTCGATGACCATGCCGACCAGGTCGTGCCCGACCGTGTCGTAAATGCCGAGACGGCGCGCCAGGTCGACCTTGGTACCGACACCGTCCGTGGACGTGGCGAGCAGTGGACGCTTGTAGCGCAGCAATGCCGAGGCGTCGAAAAGCCCTGCGAAGCCGCTGGCGTCGTCGACCACTTCGGGACGCCGTGCGCGCGCCACGCGGGACTTCATCAGCTCCACGGCACGCTCACCCGCCGCGATGTCGACCCCGGCGGCCTCATACGAGGTGGGCGTGGGGCGACCGGTCATCGGGTGACCTCCAGCAGATGCTTGCCGCGTGCGTCGTCCTCCACCGGGATGGGGTAGTGGCCGTCGAAGCACGCCCGGCACAGGTTGTCCTTGGCGATCTGCGAAGCGGAGATCAGCTCGTCCAGGGAGATGTAGCCGAGCGAGTCGGCGCCGATCGAGTCGCGGATCTCCTCCACCGACAGGTTCCCGGCGATCAGCTCGGCGCGGGTGGCGAAGTCGATGCCGTAGAAGCACGGCCAGGCGACGGGCGGGCTGGAGATCCGGACGTGGACCTCGGCGGCGCCCGCGTCCCGCAGCATCGTCACGATGGCGCGCTGGGTGTTGCCGCGCACGATGGAGTCGTCCACCACGACCAGCCGCTTGCCCTCGATCGCCTCGCGCAGCGGGTTCAGCTTGAGCCGGATGCCGAGCTGGCGGATCGTCTGCGACGGCTGGATGAACGTCCGGCCGACGTAGGAGTTCTTCACCAGGCCCTGGCCGTAGGGGATTCGGGACGCCTCGGCGTAGCCGATCGCGGCCGGCGTGCCCGACTCCGGGGTCGGGATGACCATGTCGGCCTCGACGGGGTGCTCGCGGGCCAGCCGGCGTCCCACTTCGACGCGGGTGGCCTGGACGCTACGTCCCGCGATCGTCGTGTCGGGCCGCGCCAGGTAGACGTACTCGAACAGGCAGCCCTTGGGCCGCGCCTCGGCGAACCGCTCGGACCGGACGCCGTCGCCGTCGATCGCGACCATCTCGCCCGGTTCGATCTCCCGGACGAAGCGGGCGCCGACGATGTCGAGGCCGGCGGTCTCCGACGCCACGACCCAGCCTCCGTCCGCCAGGGCGCCGAGGACGAGCGGGCGGACGCCCTCGGGGTCGCGGGCGGCGTAGAGCGTCCCCTCGTCCATGAAGACCAGGGAGTACGCGCCGCGGGTGACGGGGAGGATCTCCCGCGCGGCCGCCAGCGGGCCGTCGTCGCGGCGGGTGGCGAGGAGGGCCGTGAGGACCTCGGTGTCGGTCGTGGCGGTCAGCACGCCCGGTTCGAGCCGCGCGGCCAGCTCCGGGGTGTTGATCAGGTTGCCGTTGTGGACGAGCGCCAGCCCGCCCGCGTCGCTCGACCGGAACGTGGGCTGCGCGTTCTCCCACGTGGGCGAACCGGTCGTCGAGTAGCGGCAGTGCCCGACCGCGATGTGGCCGCGGAGGGTGTTGAGCACCGATTCGTCGAACACCTGGGCGACGAGCCCCATGTCCTTGAAAACGACTATGCGTGATCCGTCGCTGACGGCGATGCCCGCCGACTCCTGCCCGCGGTGCTGGAGCGCGTACAGGCCGTAGTAGGTGAGCTTGCTCACTTCCGCCTTGGGCGCCTGGTCCGCGGGGACCCAGACGCCGAACACCCCGCAAGCGTCCTGCGGGGGGCGGTCTGTGGGATCGATGTCGTGGCTCAGACGTCCGTCACGGAGAGGCACATCGCCAGTCTAGATGCCTGATTCAGCTGCTCCGATCGGTGGCATGTACTTACCGGACCTTTGCTCGCCCGCACCAGAGGCATCGCACACCTCGGGGGAGTCTGGTGACCGACACGTGGAGGAAGACATGACGCTGCCTGGTTACCAGACGCATTCGCCTCCGTCTCCGCCCCGGCGGAGCACGCTGGCGAGGGCCTCACAGGTACTCGGGATCGTCGGCCTGGTCGGGCTCGTCCTGTGTTTCGCGGGGGTCATCCCGGCGCTCGTGGGTCTCGTCCTGGGGGCGGTGGCCCTCGTGCGGGGCGATGCCGATCGGCGGCCCGCGATCGTGGGCGTCGTCTGCTCGGCCCTGGCACTCGTCGTGGGTGCCGTGGCGCTCGTCTGGCTGCTGAGCAAGGCGGCCGAGTGCGGAGACGAGACGCGCTACCCGGACGACTCGTCGCGGCGGGCCTGCATCGAACGGGAGTTCCCCTTCGCCAAGGGCAGTGCCGCCAGGGACAGCGCCACCACTCCCTAGGGCGCGGTCACGAGCCCTGGTAGTCGGCGAGGGAGCGGACGGCCTCTTCGTCGAGTGCGGAGGCGTAGACGCGGAAATCGTCCATCAGGCCGCCGAATCCGGGCTTGGTTGGTTCGCTTCCCAGGTAGATGGGCCCGGCCGGGGTGACGACGGCGTGTTCGAGCGGTACGGCCACGTCCAGTCGGCCGTTGAGGTACAGGAACATCCCGGTGGTGTCCACGACGAACGCGATGTGCGTCCATTCCCCGACGGTCAGCCTGGCGCGACTGTCGGCGTAGTCCGGGCCTTTGACGGTGAAGAGCTGGACCCGGAGCCGCATCGCGTCTGGGTAGAGCCAGAGCCCGAGGCCCCTGGCGTCGTTCTCGGCGACCGGCTTGTAAACGAGGCTGCGCCACTCGCCTATCGGCTCCTCGGTCACGCGGACGAAGAACGCCACGCTGAACCCGAACACCTGGCTGAGGACGAGCTGCGGTGTGGCGGGAATCACGGCGCGGCCGTTCCCGCCGAGCGACAGCGCCTCCCCCTCCCGGCCCGGGACGATCTCGGCGGTCTCGTTCAGCTCGGCGACCGGTCCGGCGCCGGCCGTGTCGGCGACCCGGCGGCCGTCCACCGTGTCGACGTCGAACGTCCAGTGCGCGATCAGCACGGGATCACCTCCAGCGTGGCGGCGCCTGCATCCGTGCCGGGTGCTGGTGCGCCGCCTTCCAGGCCGTGCCCCGAACGGACGGTGGTGCCCACGCTGGCAGCGCCGGACGGTCCAGGCAAGACCCGGATCGGACGAGCGGCCGCCGGCCCGGCTCAGCCCCGCTCTGCCGCTTCCCGGTCGCCGGGCAGATCGCCGGGCAGCTCGGCGGGCGGGGCGGCGGGCGGGTCGATCGGCAGGGGCAGATGGCCGGAGAGGTCCGCGCGTGCGCCGCTTGCGCGGACCCGTCCGTCCGCTACTGCGTCGGCCCAGGCCAACCGGCCTGTGGCCAGGGCGATCAAGGCTGCGGCATCCATCTCCACCACATTTGGGGGTGTACCCCGGGTATGGTGCGGCCCGTCAATGCACTGAACCGCGGCATAGGGAGGAACGCGAACCTCCACGGAACGGCCGGGCGCCAGCTCGGCGAGCCGGTCCAGCAGGAACCGCACCGCTCCCTTGACGACCGGCCTGGACGGTTCGTCGTTACCCGCCTCGATGCAGGCGAGGACGGTGTCCAGGGCCGCGCGACGAAGGGCGGCCGGTTCGTCCGCACCGGTGTACGCCGGCAGGCCGAGCGCGGTGCGCTGCTCGTTCAGGAGGGCAAGGGAAAGCGGCTTTCGCGACATCGCCACTGACGTTACCGGGTCGTGGCCCACGGTGACCTGCACCGGCGGTGGCGTCCGGGGGGTCGTGCAGACGGTAGAAAGGACCCGGCGTCAAGCCGGGGGAGCGCTTTTCGTCCGGCGTGCGGGAGGAGCCCTCCACGCCCGTCAGCGAAGATGAGGAATGCTCATAGAAGGGAACGGGGAGGCCGGGGACGCGGTCCCCGGAGGACACGGAGGTTCGTCAGATGCCCGAGGCGCTGCCCCTGCAGCCGGGTGACCCGCGAAGACTCGCCTCGTACGAGATCACGGGCCGGCTCGGCGTCGGCGAGCAGGGTGCCGTCTTCCTCGGCAGGGACCCCGCCGGTGGCCTGGTCGCCGTGAAGGTCCTGCACGTGCGGCTGAGCGGCGAGCCCGTCGCCAGGTCCCGGTTCGCCGGCGCGTTCACCTCCGCCCGGAAGGTGTCCGGCTTCTGCACGGCGGCGATCCTGCACGCCGACGTGGAGGGCGACCTTCCCTTCGTGGTGAGCGAGTGGGTGGACGGCCCGTCCCTCCAGCAGCTCGTGGACGAGGAAGGGCCGCGCGGTGGCGCGGTCGTCGAGCGCCTGGCCGTCGGTATGGCGATCGCCATGGCGGCCGTGCATCGTGCGGGTGCGGTCCATCACGACCTGAAGCCGGGCAACGTCCTCCTGGGACGGGACGGGCCGAGGCTGGGCGACTTCGGCATCGCCCACGCCCTGGAGGTGGTGAACGTGGCCTTCTCCGGGCACATCACCGAGGACCCCTCCTACAAGTCCCCGGAGCAGCTCAGCGGCAGGGGCATCGGGCCCGCCGCGGACGTGTTCGCCTGGGCGTCGACCATCCTGTTCGCCGCGACGGGCCGGCCGCCCTTCGGGACGGGCTCTCCGTCAGAGGTGATGCAGCGCATCGTCTACGACGAGGTCGACCTGACCGGGCTCCCCGATTCGCTGCGCGAGGTGCTGACCGACGCGTTCGCCAAGGACCCGGCAAGCCGGCCGACGGCCAACGAGCTCCTCCAGCGGCTCCTGGACGAGAACGGCCCGCTCGCGGTCCGCATGCCGCCCACGATGGTCGCCGAAGGCCGGGCCCTCGCGTCGTCCACGCCTCCGCAGCGGCCTGAGCCGCACGCCGGCGGGCCACCGACGCCCGTCCCCACGCCGGTGCCTCCACCCCAGATGCCACCGCCTGTGCCGCCGCAGGCGCCTGCTCGGCCCTGGCACTCGTCGTGGGTGCCGTGGCGCTCGTCTGGCTGCTGAGCAAGG
>NZ_SMLC01000201.1 GCF_004349245.1 Actinomadura sp. 6K520
GTCCCGATCCGGACACGCCCGCCCCCGTACGGTTCCTCCCGGCGTTCGACAACGCGATCCTCGGCTACAACGAGCGCGGCCGCATCATCGCGGACGCCCATCGCGGGATCTCCGTCGCCGGGGAACGCGCCGTCCTGGTCGACGGCCGGGTCGCCGCCACCTGGACCGTCAAGGCGGACACCGTCGTCGTCACCCTGCTGCACCGCCTCGCCAAGACCGACCGGACCGACGTCGAGGAGGAGGGGGCGCGGCTGGCGTCCTTCCTCGCCGGCGGTGATCGCGTGGAGATCATCGAGTAGCCGGGGCGGTAACCCGTGCAAGGTCATCAAGCGTCACATCTGCGAGACGAGCTTCACCCGCAAAGCCCCGCAGGGAAGGCGTTCATGACCAGATCTCGAAAGATCGCGGGAGTGGTGGCGGCGGCCGCGCTCATCGTGCCCGCGCAGGCCGGCGCGGCCGGCGCGGCCGAGGAGTGCGACCTCGCGGCGGCGGTGGGCGACCCCGCCGCGACCGTGGACGGGCAGGCCGGGGCGGGTGCCGTCCAGGTCCGGTGCGGGGACCGGTGGCTGACCCTGAGGCAGGGCGCCGCCGGCATCGCCGACTCGCCCGAGGCCGGGGACGGGTTCGGCGCGTCGGTCGCGGTGGCCGACGTCGACCGGAACGGCGCCAAGGACCTCATAGTCGGCGCGCCGGGGGAGAACAGGGGAGCCGGCGTGGCGCACGTGGTCTTCGGCCCGGGACGGGACGGGCAGCCCGCGCCGATCATGCTGGGGCAGGGCGCCGGCGGGGCTGGCGACAGGTCCGAGGCGGGCGACGGCTTCGGCACGGCCGTGGCCGCGATGGGCGGCACGGTGCTGGTCGGCGTGCCGGGCGAGGACCTGGGAGACGGCGAGGGCAAGGTCGACGCGGGCCTCGTCCACGTTCTGGCGATCAATGGCGGCCGGGTCGGCGGCGGCACGCTCCTGCACCAGGACGTCGCGGACTTCGACGGCACCGTGGAGTCCGGCGACCGGTTCGGCGCGTCGCTGGCGGCCGGCTCGTTCGACAAGCCGACCGCGGTGATCGGGGTGCCCGGCGAGGACGTCTCGACCAAGCGGGACGCCGGGATGATCCACATCGTCGAGGACCCGATCGTCGCGATCGAGGAGACGGGGGTCGGCCAGGACTCCGCGGGCATCAGCGGCGCGTCCGAGTCCGGCGACCGGTTCGGCGCGAGCGTCGCGGCGGCCTGGGACCCGGCCCTGCCGGTGCGCGTGGTCGCCGGGGTGCCCGGCGAGGACATCGGCGACGCGGCGGACGCGGGGATGGTGACCGTCCTCGGCTACGACGGCAGGCAGGCCGGCGAGGTGCTGGCCGTGCACCAGGGCGTGTCCGGGGTTCCGGGGGCCAACGAGCCCGGCGACGGGTTCGGCGCCGGCGTGGCCGCGGGCGTCGTCCACTCGGCCTCGGCGCCCCCGGAGGTGTCGGTGGCGATCGGCTCGCCCGGCGAGGACGTGGGCGGCCTGGCCGACGCCGGCCGGGTGCACGGGGTCCAGGTCGGGTCCGCCCCGCGGGTGGACGGCACCGTCAGCCAGGGCACCGACGGATTCGGCGGCATGCCGCTGGCCGGAGCGCGCTTCGGTGCCGCGCTGGCGTTCGGGCCCGGGGCGGCGCACATCGTGGCCGGCGCTCCCGGGCACGACGGCAAGGGCGCCGCGCACGCGACGCCCTGGCGGGCGCTGTTCGGCACGCCCGTGGTGGCGGACAACTGGTTCGCCGGCCGGGACGGCGTCCCGGCGGGAAGCCGGTTCGGCACGAGCGTGGCCGCGGACCCGACCGGCTGACCCCGGCCTGACCTGCGACGACGGGCAGACCGTCGCCCGATGGGCGGCGGTCTGTTCCGGTATGCGGCCCGATCTCCGCGAGATCGCTATTGCCGCGGTACGTGGCCGACTCTAGGGTGGACAGGTGTCCAGTCAGGTGCACAACCCACGTCCGGCACCGCCCCGCCTCCTCGCGCCCCACCCCCTGGGAGGATCATGGCCATCCGCGTTCTCCACGTGGCGACCGGCAACGTCGGCCGCATCGCCCTGTCCCAGCTGATCGAGGACCCCCGCTTCGACCTGGCCGGGCTCGTCGTGTCGAACCCCGAGAAGATCGGGCGGGACGCCGGTGAGCTCGCGGGCCTCGACGTGGTCACGGGCGTGCCGGCCACCGGCGACCTGGAAGCGGCGCTGGCCGCGCGGCCCGAGTGCACGGTGTACTGCGCGCTCGGCGAGATCCGGCTGACCAAGGCCCTCGGCGACATCCGGGCGATCCTCGCCGCCGGCAGCAACGTCGTCGCCTCCTCGCCGGTACCCCTGATCCACCCCTGGGGCGTGCTGCCGGACGGCATGATCGAGCCGGTCGAGGACGCCTGCCGGGCGGGCGGGACGAGCCTCTTCGTCACCGGGGTGGACCCCGGGTGGGCCAACGACCTGCTGCCCTTCGCGATCGCGAGCACCTGCCAGCGGGTGGAGCGGGTGCGCTGCCTGGAGATCGCCGACTACGCGAGCTACGACGGCAGCCCGGTCATCCTCGACTTCATGGGCTTCGGCCGGCCGGTGGGGGACCTGCCGAAGATGTTCCGGCCGGGGATGCTGGCGGCGTCCTGGGGCGTCAGCCTCCGCATGCTGGCCCGGGGGTTCGGCTTCGAGCTGGACGAGATCACCGAGTGGTTCGAGCAGGAGCCGGCGCCGGAGGCGTTCGACGTCGCCGCCGGGCACATCCCCGCGGGCGGGGTGGCGGCCGTGCGGTTCCAGATCCGCGGCGTCGTCGGCGGCAAGGAGGTCCTCGTCATCGACCACACGAACCGGCTCCGCGGCGACCTGCGCCCCGACTGGCCGCAGCCCGCGCAGGACGGCGGCTCCTACCGGGTCGAGATCGACGGCGAGCCGTCGTACCGCGTCGACGTCTGCCCGTCCAGCGCGCGGGGGGACCACAACTACTCCGCGATCGCCTCCGGCGCCGGGCGGATCGTCAACGCGATCCCCGACGTCGTCGCGGCGCCGCCGGGGCTGCGGACCCCGCTCGACCTGCCGTTCAACACCGCCCGCGGCGTCTTCGCCACGACCCTGCCCCGCTGAGCACCGACGGACCGCTGAGACCGAGGAGGACCGGAACGATGGGACGTGTGGCCGGAAAGGTCGCCCTGATCAGCGGCGGCGCACGCGGCATCGGAGCGGCCGGCGCCCGCGCGCTCGTCGCCGAGGGCGCCGAGGTCGTGATCGGCGACATCCTCGACGAGGAGGGCAAGGCCGTCGCGGACGAGCTGGGCGCCGCCGCCCGCTACGTGCACCTCGACGTGACGCGCGCCGCGGACTGGACGGCCGCCGTCGAGACCGCCGTCCGCGAGTTCGGCCGCCTCAACGTCCTCTTCAACAACGCCGGCATCGTCAACGGCGCCGCCATCGGCCGCTTCAAGGAGGCGAAGTGGCGGGAGATCATCGACGTCAACCTCACCGGCCCGTTCCTCGGCATCCGCGCGGCCACCGACGCGCTGATCGCGGCCGGCGGCGGCTCGATCATCAACAACTCGTCCATCGAGGGGCTGCGCGGCACCTCCGGCGTGCACGGCTACGTGGCCTCGAAGTGGGGCCTGCGCGGCCTGACCAAGTCGGTCGCCGTCGAGCTCGCCCCGCACGGCATCCGGGTGAACTCGTTGCACCCCGGCCTGATCCGGACGCCGATCACCGAGGGCATCCCCGACGACATGATCCCGATCCCGCTGGGCCGTCCCGGGCAGCCGGAGGAGGTCGCCGCGTTCGTGGTGTTCCTGGCCAGCGACGAGTCCTCGTACGCGACCGGGACCGAGTTCGTGATGGACGGCGGGGTCGTGAACCAGATCCCGCACAAGGGCTGACGGCACACCTTCCGCGTAGGTAGAACCTGTTCTACTATTGCCGGAACGCTGACTGGACAGGTGTCCGGGGGGAGTGGGTGGGCCGATGCTCCTGATCGAGGACGCCGACCGCGTCCGCACGTTGACGCTCGACCGTCCGGAGGCCCTCAACGCGTTCAACGAGGCCCTGTACGACGCGCTCACGGACGCGCTCCAGGAGGCCGCCGAGGACCCCTCGGTCGCGGTGGTGCTGCTGACCGGCACCGGCCGGGCGTTCAGCTCCGGAACCGACCTGCTGGAGATGGCCGAGCGCATCTCGAACCCGGACTTCGAGCCCGGCCGGCACGGGTTCCTCGGCCTCGTCGACACGCTGCGGGACTTCGACAAACCCCTGCTCCTCGCGATCAACGGGCTCGGCCTCGGCATCGGGCTGACCATCATCGGCTTCGCCGACCTGGTCCTCATGTCCAGTGAAGCGCGGCTCAAGACGCCCTTCACCAGCCTGGGCGTCGCGCCGGAGGCCGCGTCGAGCTACCTGCTGCCCCTCCTGATCGGCCGGCAGAACGCCGCCTGGGTCCTGCTCTCCTCCGAATGGATCTCGGCGGCCGAGGCCAAGGAGATGGGACTGGTCTGGCGGGTCTGCGACCCCGCCGCCCTGCTGCCGGAGGCCCGGCGGGCCGCGGCCACGCTGGCGAGCCGCCCGATCTCCAGCCTGCGCGAGGTCAAGCGCGACATGACCGCCCCCCTGCGCGAGGAGATCCGGCGGGCCCGCGAAAGGGAGAACGACGGTTTCGTACGCCTCATGGGCGGCCCCGCCAACGCCGAGGCGCTGACGGCGTTCGCGGAGGGCCGCGAGCCCGACTTCACATCGCTGCCGCCGGGCTGGTGACGCCCGGCGGGGACAGGAGCCTCTCGTGGACGCACCCGCCACAACAAGGGACGAGCAGCCGGTCAACGACACGATCAACCTGGTCAGCGGCGCGTTCTGGGGCCGCGACCCGCACGCCGAGCTCCGCTGGATCAGGGAGAACGCGCCGGTCTACTGGGACCCGCACGGCGAAGTCTGGGGTGTGTCCACCTACGCGGCGGTCAAGCACGTCTCCCGCCGCCCCGAGCAGTTCTGCAGCAACCGGGGCATACGTCCGGACAGCGACCCCATGCCGATGATGATCGACATGGACGACCCCGAGCACAAGCTGCGCCGCAAGCTGGTCAGCGCGGGCTTCACCCCGCGCCGGGTCGCCGGACGCCGGGAGTACCTCGAACGGGTTTGCGACGAGATCATCGACGAGGTCTGCGAGCGCGGCGAGTGCGACTTCGTCGCCGACCTGGCCGCGCAGCTCCCGCTGATCGTGATCGGCGACGCCCTCGGCTTCGCGCCCGCGGACCGGCAGAAGCTGCTGGCCTGGTCCGACGACATGCTCCGGGCGCTGACCGGCGGCGACGACCCCGGCCTCCTCGTCCGCGCCACCGAGGCGTTCGAGGGCTTCAACGACTACGCCGCCGCCGTCGTGGCGGACCGCCGCCGGTGCCCCCGCGACGACCTCATCAGCGCCCTCACCCACGCGACCGTCGACGGCCACCGGCTCGACCACGACTCGCTGCTGCAGGAATCCCTCCTCATCCTCATCGGAGGCGACGAGACGACGCGCCACGTCATCTCCGGCGGGATGTGGCAGCTGTTCCAGCACCCCGGCCAGCGCGACGCCCTGGTCGCGGACCCGTCCGCAATCCCCGCCGCGGTGGAGGAGATGCTGCGCTGGGTCTCCCCGATCAAGAACATGGCCCGCACCGCCACCCGCGACACCGTCCTCGACGGCCGGGACATCGCCGCCGGCGACACGCTCCTGCTGCTGTACCCGTCCGCCAACCGGGACGCCGCCGTGTTCACCGACCCCGACACCTTCGACATCACCCGGCACCCGAACGACCACCTGGCCTTCGGCAACGGCCCGCACTTCTGCTTGGGCAACAGCCTGGCCCGCCTGGAACTCCAGGTGATGTTCACCAAACTCCTGACCCGCCTCCCCGACCTGCAACCTCTCACCCCGGACGAACCCCCGCACCGCCCCGCCAACTTCGTCTCCGGCTACGAATCAATGCCCGTCCGCTTCACCCCCACCCCTCGCGTGAACCAGCCCTGACCCCGCAACTCGTCCGGCGGGCGAGTGACCGCCGCGGCGCTGGGTAGGCGGTGGGGCGATCAGCTGGTCTTGCTGTGGAGTAGGGCGACTATGAGTGGTTCTTCCGTGCCCGCGGGTGGGCGGTCCGAGGTGCGGCCGGTGCGGGCGGGGCGGTCGCTGGCGGCGGCGGCCCTGATCGGGGTGGCGCTGATGGCGGCGGTGGACGAGATCGTCTTCCACCAGCTGCTGGGCTGGCACCACTTCTACGATCGGTCGACTCCGGCGATCGGGCTGCTGGCCGACGGGTTGCTGCACACGGCTGAACTGCTGGGGCTGGTGATCGGGTTCGTGTGGTGGGCCGATCTGCGGCGCGACCGGACCCTGTCGTCGGCACACGCCTGGGCCGGGCTTTTCCTGGGGTTGGGCGGCTTCCAGTTGTTCGACGGGGTGGTCGACCACAAGGTGCTTCGCGTGCACCAGATCCGCTACGACGTCCCCGACCTGCTGCCCTATGACCTGGTCTGGAACGCCGCCGGGGTGCTGCTGCTGGCCGTCGGTGCGGCGCTGGCCGTGCGTGCGCGGCGGCTGGGCGGCCGGGAACGGTGATGGATCACGAGCATGGTCCGGTCCTCGGGGCCGGGCAGGCGGCGGCCGGGGCGTGCGCGCTGCTGGCGGTCGCCGGCTACCTTGTCGCCGCGCGGAGGCTGCGCGGCCGCGGGGACACCTGGCCGTGGGAACGGGACGCGTGTTTCGCCGCCGGTGGCGCCGCATTGGCCTTCGCGGCCGCCGGGCCGTTGCCGGGTGCGGCGTTCACCGTCCACATGGCGCAGCACCTGCTGGCCGGGATGGTCGCGCCGCTGCTGCTGGTGCTCGCCCGGCCGCTGACGCTGGCGCTGCGGGTGCTGCGCCCCGGACGGCCGCGCCGGGCGCTGGTGGCGGTCGCGCACTGGCGTGTGTCCGGCTGGTTGCTGTACCCGCCGGTGGCGGCCGTGCTCGACATGGGCGGGCTGTGGGTGCTGTACCGGACGCCGCTGCTGGCCGCCGCACAAGACCGGCCGTTCCTGCACGCGCTGGTGCACGCGCACGTGGTGGCGGCCGGGGTGCTGTTCACCGCCGCGATCTGCCAGCTGGATCCGGTGCGGCGCCGCCGGGGGCTGCCGCTCCGCGGGGCGACGCTGCTGGCCGCCGGGGCCGCGCACGCCGTCCTCGCCAAGACCCTGTACGCCCTGCCCCCGCCGGGGACGGACTTCGCGGCCGGTGATCTGCACGCCGCCGCCCAGTTGATGTACTACGGCGGCGATCTGGTCGAGGTGGCCCTGGCGGTCGTCCTCGCCGTCCAGTGGTACGCCGTGGCCGGGCGCAGGCGGCGGGTGCGGCAGGTTTCGACGTGATGACGAGGGTAGGTGCCGCATTAGCGGCCTCACTCTGAGGAGTCGCATGACTCTGCTCGGTCACCAGTCTCCCCGTTGACCGCGCAGGCACCGCGCGGACGGAAGGCGCCATGGGGCCCGGGGGAGTGATGCCAATGGGTTTGTCGGAGTACGAGCGGGCGGTGCTGCGGCGTCTCGACGCCGACCTCGACCGGCAGGACCCGTGGTTGAGCCGGCGGCTGGCCGAGTTCACCGCGCCGGCCGAGGACGCGGGGGTCTCGTGGCGGCCGCCCCGGGCGGCGGTCGCCCTGGCGGCGGTGATGGTGGCCGCGACGGCCTTCTTCGCGGCGATGATCCCGCTGGTCATGCGGCAGCCCTGCCCCGTTTCCGCCCCCGGTGCGCAGGCCACCGCCGGGCCCGGAGCGGCCGGTCCGTCCCCCTCGCCCACATGCTGACGCGGGGACTCCCGTCGGCCGACCGCCTGACCCGAGGAGTGTTCCGGTGACCGACGTGCAACGGCCGGCGGACGAGCCGGCGACGTCCCTTGCCGCGCCGGTTCGGCGCGGCAAGGGCAAGGTGCTGGTCGAGTGGCTGACCACCACCGACCACAAGAAGATCGGGTACCTGTACCTGGTCGCCTCGTTCGGGTTCTTCTCGCTCGCCGGGCTGATGGCCATGGTCCTGCGCGGGGAACTGGTCCAGCCGGGGCTGCAGTTCGTGAGCAACGAACAGTACAACCAGATGTTCACCATGCACGGCACGCTCATGCTGCTCTTCTTCGCGACCCCGCTGTTCGCGGGGTTCGCCAACGTCATCATGCCGCTGCAGATCGGCGCGCCGGACGTGGCGTTCCCCCGCCTGAACGCGCTGAGCTTCTGGCTGTTCTTCTTCGGCGCCCTGGTCTCCCTCTCCGGTTTCCTGACCCCCGAGGGCGCCGCGAGTTTCGGCTGGACCGCCTACCCGAACCTCTCGGACGACGCGCGTTCCCCGGGGGTGGGCGGGGACCTGTGGGTCGGCGGCCTGATCATGTCGGGCTTCGGGACGATCCTGGGCGCCGTCAACTTCATCACCAGCATCCTCACCATGCGCGCGCCCGGGTTGACCATGTTCCGGATGCCGATCTTCACGTGGAACGTGCTGTTCACGTCGATCCTGGTACTGCTGGCCTTCCCCGTGCTGGCCGCCGCCCTGGCCGCCCTGTGGGCCGACCGCATCCTGGACGCCCACATCTACGACCCCGCGCACGGGGGCCCGCT
Organism: Actinomadura sp. 6K520; assembly: GCF_004349245.1. Lineage (GTDB taxonomy): Bacteria > Actinomycetota > Actinomycetes > Streptosporangiales > Streptosporangiaceae > Spirillospora. Next base: position 8,609 of record NZ_SMLC01000201.1, read on the forward strand.
GATGTACCAGCACCTGTTCTGGTTCTTCGGGCATCCCGAGGTCTACATCGTCGCGCTGCCGTTCTTCGGGATCATCACCGAGGTCATCCCCGTCTTCAGCCGCAAGCCCCTGTTCGGCTACGTCGGCATGGTGTTCGCCACCATCACCATCACCGGCCTGTCGATGACGGTATGGGCGCACCACATGTTCGCCACCGGACGGGTGCTGCTGCCGTTCTTCTCCTTCCTGTCCTTCCTCATCGCCGTCCCGACCGGCATCAAGTTCTTCAACTGGGTCGGGACGCTGTGGCGCGGGCAGATCGTCCTGCAGTCCCCGATGCTGTGGGCGCTGGGATTCCTGGTCACCTTCCTGTTCGGCGGCCTCACCGGCGTCATCCTCGCCTCGCCGCCGCTGGACTTCCAGGTACACGACTCCTACTTCGTGGTCGCGCACTTCCACTACGTGCTGTTCGGCACCGTGGTGTTCGCGATGTTCGCCGGATTCTCCTTCTGGTGGCCCAAGATGACCGGCAGGATGCTGGACGAACGGCTGTCGAAGATCCACTTCTGGATGCTGTTCATCGGTTTCCACACCACCTTCCTCGTCCAGCACTGGCTCGGCGCCGACGGCATGCCGCGCCGCTACGCCGACTACGCCGACGAGTTCACCACCCTGAACCTGGTCTCCTCCGCCGGAGCCGCGCTGCTCGGGCTGTCGACCTTCCCGTTCCTGCTGAACGTCTGGCGCACCTTCCGCAAGGGCCGGGACGTGCACGTCGACGACCCCTGGGGCTACGGCAACTCCCTGGAATGGGCCACCTCCTGCCCGCCGCCGCGGCACAACTTCACCGCCGTCCCGCTCATCCGCTCGGAACGTCCGGCCTTCGACCTGCGCTATCCCCGCGTCGGCGCCGGCCCGGCCCAGCCATATCTCCCGGCCGATGACCAGAGCCCGGGTGGCGCGTCCTGACATGCGGAAACGTTCGCCCGCCGGGAGCCGCGACCGGGCCAACGCCACATAAAGATCTTGAAGTTCGGCCGCCGGAGAAGTGCGAGGCGGAACCTGCCGGGTAGGCGCACCGAGCGTCAAGCCGATCTGTAAACGAGAGGAAGGATGAGCCTGGTGGCGTTCAACCCGTTCGAACACCGCGGTATCCCGATCGACGACCAGTTCCGCAACTGGGGCCAGCTCGACGTGGCCCCGATCGACCCCGACAACTCCGACCCGTACACCAAGTGCCGCATCATCGCGATGAACGGCGTCGAGGTGGAGGCGATCATGTACAGCCACCACTTCGCCCGGATGTGTCCCGATATCGAGACCAAGCAGCAGCTGGCCAAGGTCCGCTACGTCGAGCAGCAGCAGCAGAAGGTCGTCAACTGGCTGCTGCCGGGCCAGGCGTCGGTCCTGGAGACGACGCTGTCGTACGAGCAGGTCGCCACCGACCTGACGGGCTGGGTGGCCCGGATGGAGCCCGACCCCTACCTCAAGGCGTGCTACGAGTTCGGCCTCCTGGAGGACTTCGACCACCTGTACCGGTACGCCAACCTGTACGAGATGATCGAGCACCGCAAGGCGGAGAAGATCGTCGACGGGCTCACCGAGGTGATGCCGGGACGCCCCACCTACCAGCAGCACCGCAACCCGGTCGACAACGTCCGCGAGCCCTACGACCGCGAGGCCGCCGCGCCGCTGTCGAAGCTGCACGCGCTGACCATCATGGCGGCCGAGCAGCAGACGATGAACTTCTACATGAACATGGGCCCGCTCTACATGGAGCCCATCGCCCGGCAGCTCTACCAGGAGATCGGGATGGTGGAGGAGGAGCACGTCACCCACTACGAGTCCATGCTGGACCCGAACGAGACCTGGTACGAGCGCCTCGTCAACCACGAGTACAACGAGTGCTACATGTACTACTCGTTCATGCAGACCGAGAGCGACCCGCGCGTCAAGGGCATCTGGGAGCTGCACCTGAACATGGAGCTGGAGCACCTGCGCCTCGCGTGCGACATGATGCGCCAGGCGGAGGGCCGCGACCCGGAGGCGATGCTGCCGCGGGAGCTGCCCGAGCCGGTCACGTTCGAGCCGAACAAGGCGTACATCCGCGAGCTGCTCGCCACGCAGATCGACTACACCACGCTGGGCACCGGCATCGTCTGGGAGGCCCACGAGCGCTTCGAGGCCATGCAGGACCGGATCAACGCCGAGCGGCCGTCGACCGAGATCGTCATCGACGAGCACCGGCACAAGTTCGGCGACGAGTACCGCCTGGAGACCGACGGCCCGCACCCGGTCGCGCGCATGCGCGACAAGCCGTACGCGTAGCCGCCCCGCGGCCCCGGCACATCGCACCCCAGGCGGGTGGACACCGAACGACGAAGCGAGGGAACCGGCAGTGAGCACCACCGAGAAGCAGTACTCGTCCACCGAGGATCTGATCGACCTGCTGAAGGCGCAGCACGGCCAGATCCGTGACCTGTTCGACGAGGTGATGCATACGCAGGGGCAGGAGCGCAAGGAGGCGTTCCGTGCCCTGGTACGGCTGCTGGCCGTGCACGAGACCGCCGAAGAGGAGATCGTCCACCCGATGGCCCGCCGCATCCCCGGCGGCGACGGGATCGTGGACGACCGGCTGGCCGAGGAGCGCCAGGCCAAGGAGGTGCTGGCCGAGCTGGACGGCATGGACACCGAGGACCCCGCGTTCCTCAAGACGCTCGACAGGCTGCGCATGGACGTGCTGACGCACGCCCGCGCCGAGGAGCGCTACGAGTTCGACCGGATCCAGGACCAGTTCAGCCCGGCGCAGCTCAGGGGGTTCGCGGCCGCGGTCCGCGCCGCCCAGGCGACCGCCCCCACCCGGCCC
>NZ_SMLC01000202.1 GCF_004349245.1 Actinomadura sp. 6K520
GGGCGGTTGGGGTTGTGGGGGAGCAGGCCGGTCAGGACGGGTTTGCCGAGGGTCAGGGCTGGTTGGCGGAGCATGGCGTTCAGGAGGGTGGCGGCGGAGGCGTACCAGGCGCAGAGGGCGGTCAGGACGCCGATGTAGCCGCCTATCTGGATGGTGGTCTCGGTGGTGGTCAGGTTGCCGATGAACAGGATGATCAGGGTGGCCTCCAGGCTGACGAAGATGGCCAGGACGGCCTGGTTGATCTGGGTGCTCAGCAGCAGCAGGTAGGCGTTGAGGATCGCGAACGCCAGCATGATCCAGCCGAGGTCGTTGGCCTGGTCGGCGGGGTCGGTGGCGCCGGCCAGGAGGACGACGTAGAGGCCGAGGCCCAGCCAGAAAGCGCCGTAGGAGGAGAAGGCCGTGGCCCAGAAGACGTCGCGGTTGCGGAACTCCCACATGCCCGCCAGGAGCTGGACGAGGCCGCCGAAGGCGAGGGCGTAGCCGAGCCAGGCGTCGGTGCCGTCGGTCCAGCCGGCGTTCTTGGCGGAGAAGAGGAACAGGGTCACGGCCAGGGCCGCCAGGCCCAGCGGGACGGGGTCCGCGACGGTGGGCTGCGTCCGGAATTCTTGCTCGGCCTGGGACATGGCGCCTCCTGGGTGTGGCGATTCGCCCGTAACCCTGCCCGCGTTAATGGGGTGTTTCCCGCTGGCGGGCTAGTTTTGAACGGAATTGACGGAGTGCGGGAGCGTGATCCGGACGGTCGTCCCCCGGGACGGCGCCGAGAGGAGTTCGGCGCGGCCACCGTGAGCTGCGGCTATGGCGGCGACGATCGGGAGGCCGAGGCCCGTGCCGGTGGTGCCGTGCTCGGCCCGGTGGAAGCGTTCGAAGGCGCGGGCGGCGTCGGCGGCCTGCATGCCGGGGCCTTTGTCGGTCACTTCGATGATTCCGGGAGCAAGGTGAATGGTCGCCGGTGTCCCGGGGGGTGTGTGGGCGCGAATATTGGCGAGGAGATTTGCGAAAACCTGGCGTATTCGTGATTCGTCCACTGTTGCGTGGAGGGTGTCCGGGGCGTCGAGGGTGAGCGGGCGGTCCGGGTCGGCGGCGGTCGCGTCGGCGATGGCGTCGCGGGCGAGGGCGACCAGGTCGGTGGGGGCCGGGCGCAGCGACGCCTCGCGGTCGAGGCGGGCCAGGTCGAGGAGGTCGGTGACGAGCTTGTTCATGCGGCGCGCCTCGTCCTCGATGCGGCGCATGGCGTCGGGCAGTTCGTCGGGGCCGAGGGCGCCGTGCCGGTACAGCTCCGCGTAGCCCTGGATGGTCGTCAGCGGGGTGCGCAGTTCGTGGGACGCGTCGGCGGCGAACTCGCGGACGCGGGCCTCGGAGCGGCTGCGTGCCCAGAACGCCTGCTCGATGCGTTCCAGCATGACGTTGATGGCGGCGGCGAGGCGGGCGGTCTCGGTGCGCGGGCCGGGGTCGGGCATCCGGGCGCGCAGGTCGCCGCCGGCGGTGATGGCGTGGGCGGTGGCGGCCATCCGGTTCAGCGGCAGGAGGCCGCGCCCGATCAGGGTGCGGCCGAGCAGGGCGAGCAGTGTGAGCAGGACGATCCCCGTGGCGATCTCGGAGAGCACCAGGTTGCGGACGGCGGAGTGCACCTGGTCGAGCGGGGACGCCACGACGATGATGCTGTTGCGCCAGGGGCGGGCCACCGCTCGCAGTCCCGGGAGGGAGAACGGCTCGCGAGTGCTCGCGTGAGCGGTCAGCTCGTCCCGGCTGAGGTTTTGCACCTCGTTCAGGGCGCGACTGGGGTCTGGTTCGTCGCCGCTTAGAGCACGCACCTGGTTCGTAGGGTCGACCACCAGGATGATGAAGCGGGAGGGTGCGACGCCCCGGGGTGTCTCGGGGAGCATCAGCCGTCCCATGGCGCGGTTCGGGACGGCCTGGAGGTCTTCGTCCACCCGGTGCATCAGGTAGCCGTTGAGGACGAGCGCGCTGACCAGGGCCATGATCGCCAGGCCGGCGACGGTGATTGCGAGGAGGCCGCTGAGCAGGCGGGCGTTGAGCGTCATGGCCGCAGCGCGTAGCCCACGCCGCGCCGGGTGTGGATGAGCGGCGTGCCGAGCGGGTCCAGTTTGCGGCGCAGGTAGCTGATGTAGGTCTCGACGACCTGCGGGTTGCCGTGCTCCCAGCCCCACACGGCGGCGAGGAGCTGGGTGCGGGACAGCACCATGCCCGTGTTGCGCATCAGGTACGCGAGCAGGCGGAACTCGGTCGGGGAGAGGTCGACCTCGACGCCGCCGCGCCGTACCGTCCACTGCTCCTCGTCCAGTTCGAGGTCCGCCACGCGCAGGACGCCGTCGGACGCGGGCGCGACACGGTCCGGCGCGGGCGGGGCCGCCCGGCGCAGCACGGCCCGCACCCGCGCGATCAGGGACTCGATGGAGAACGGCTTGCCGACGTAGTCGTCGCCGCCGAGGGTGAGCCCGGTGACGGTGTCGGACGGCGTGTCCCGCGCCGTCAGGAAGATCACCGGGACCTGGTTCCCGTCCGCGCGGAGCCGCCGGCAGACCTCGAAGCCGTCGACGTCGGGCAGCATGACGTCCAGCAGGACGAGGTCGGGGCGTTCGCGGGCGACCGCCCGCAGCGCCTCCTCGCCGGTGTCCGCGGTCACGGTCGCGAAGCCGTGGAAGCGCAGCGCGACCTCGATGAGGTCGCGGATGTTGGCCTCGTCCTCCACGACGAGCACCCGCCTGCCCTCGTTCATCGGCTCCCGCGCCTGCCTTCGCCCATGCGGCTCGTCGGACCCTCCCCGGACGGCGCTGTGGTCGCCCGCACCGAAAATACCCTCTGTGGTCGTGGCGGCACGCGGCGGACGGGAACCTCCGGGGCGATGCCGTCAGTCCCGCACGTGGATGATCTTGGCGGTCCGCGTGTCGCCGGAGCGTTCGCCCGCGATCCGGATCTCGTCGTCCTTCGCCAGGTCCTTGAGGGCGATGTCCTCGCGGTCCTTGCGAATCCTGGTGTCGCCGTTGGTCGTCCACGTCCAGGTCGCCCCGTCGGCGCTCTTGACGGTCAGCGTCGTCGACGACAGGGCGGTGATCTCGCCGTGCTGGAAGGTGGCGAGGCGGAAGCCGTCGCCGTCGCGGACGGTGGCCTCGCCGTGGACGCCGCGTCCGCCGCGCAGGCCGAAACCGTGCCCGCCGGGACCGCGCTCGCCCCGGCCGTGCCGGCCCGGGCCCCACTTGAACGGGCGGTCCTCGCCCCGCTCGGACGGCTGCGCCGTGGGGGACGGGGAGGGGGAGTCGGCGATGGCGGGGACGGCGACGTAGAGGCCGAGGCCGAGCAGGCCGGCGGTGCCCAGCCCGGCGATGAAGGTCTTGCGGTCGGTTCGCATGGGAACCATCAAACCGGCGGGGTCTGGCAGAACACCCCGCGCGATCCTGGGAGAACCCTGGGAATCGGCCTACCGCACCCCGGCGAGCATGGCGTCGATCAGGTGGACGGCCTGCTCCCGGGCTCGGGACGGGTCTTCCGCGTCGGCCACGGAGAGGGCGAGTTCGGTCAGCGCACCGTAGAACGCGGCCGTGGTGAGCGCGAGGGGGTGCGGGGCGGAGTCGCCGAGGAGCGCGGTCAGGCGCTCGGTGAGGATGGTGCCGAGGTACCGCTGGTCGAGTTCGCGCCACCGCTGCCAGCCGAGCGCGATCGGGCCTTGCAGGAGGACGATCTCCCGGTACTCGGGGTCGGAGCAGATCTCCAGGAACGTTCGGACGCCCGCGGCGGCTTTGTCCCGGGCGGTCTCGTGCGGCGCCGTCGCGGCGGTGATCCGGGACGCGGCGCGGGCTTCGAGGTCCTCGAAGACGGCCTCGAACAGGCCCTGCTTCCCGGCGAAGTGGTGGTAGAGGGCGCCGCGGGTGAGGCCGGCGGCGGCGACGAGTTCCTCGGCGGAGACGGCGGTGAAGCCGCGCTGGGCGAAGAAGCGGCGGCCGGTGTCGAGGAGGGCGGCGCGGGTGCTCTCGGCGTAACGCTCCCGCCGGGTCTTGACCTGCTCCATCCGGCATGTATAACACATACATGATGTATGTCAGATGCATCACGTATGGGAGGGGACATGGCGGATGTCGCGATCGTCGGGGCGGGGGTCGCCGGACTGGTCGCCGCCCGTGACCTCGTCCGGGGCGGGCACGAAGTGGTCGTCCTGGAAGCGCGGGACCGGGTCGGCGGACGGCTGCTGAACGGCGAGCTTCCCGGCGGCGAGCCGATCGAGGTCGGCGGCCAGTGGGTCGGCCCCGGGCAGGACGCGGTGCTCGCGCTGCTGGACGAGCTGGGGCTCTCGACGTACCCGACGTACGACCGGGGGCGGCACATCGCCGAGATCGGCGGTACGCGCGGCGAGTACACCGGCCGCATCCCCCGCCTGTCCCCCGCCACGCTCGCCGACATCGCGCAGGGCCAGTGGCGCATCGACCGCATGAGGCGCGGCATCCCCGCGGACGCCCCGTGGGCCGCGCGGCATGCCGCACGCCTGGACGCCCAGACGTTCGACACCTGGATCCGCCGGAACCTGCGCACCCGCGGCGGCCGCGCGTTCATGCGGCTGATCACGCAGGCGGTGTTCTCCGCCGAGGCCGCGGACCTGTCCGCGCTCTGGGCGGGGTTCTACATCGCCGCCGCAGGAGGGCTCGACCCGCTCATCGAGACGACCGGCGGCGCCCAGCAGGACCGGGTCTCCGGCGGCTCGCAGCGGATCGCGCTCGCGCTGGCGGACGAGCTGGGGGACCGCGTCGTCCTGGACGCGCCGGTCACGGAGATCGCGTGGGCGGACGGCTCCGTCCGGCTCCGCACACCGTCGCGGGAGGTCCGGGCGCGCAGCGCGATCGTGGCCGTCCCGCCGCCGCTGGCCGGGCGCATCCGCTACACGCCGGGGCTGCCCGGGGACCGCGACCAGCTCGTCCAGCGCCTGCCGATGGGGCGGGTCATCAAGGTGAACGTCGTGTACGAGGAGCCGTTCTGGCGCGCGGACGGGTTCAGCGGGCAGGTGACCAGCGCGAACCGCCCGTTCGGGATCACGTTCGACAACACCCCGGAGCACGGCGGGCCGGGCGTGCTGGTGGGGTTCCTGGAGGGCCGGCACGCGGACATCGCCGCGCGCGTGCCCGCGGCGGAGCGCCGCGCCCAGGTCATCGCCGACCTGGTCGGGTACTTCGGGCCGCGGGCGGGGGACCCGGTCGCCTGCATCGAGCGGGACTGGGCCGCGGAGGAGTACTCGCGCGGCTGCTACGGCGCCTTCGCCGCCCCCGGAACGCTGACCCGCTTCGGGCCGGCCCTCCGCCGGCCGGTCGGCCCGCTGCACTGGGCGGGCACGGAGACGGCGACGAGATGGGCCGGCTACATCGACGGCGCCGTCGAGTCCGGCCACCGCGCCGCCCGCGAAGCGGCCCGGGCGGGTCTCAGTCGGCCGAGGTGAGGGTTTCCAGGACCTGGGGGCCGTACTTGGCGAGTTTGTTCTCGCCCACGCCGTTCACGTGGCCGAGTTCGGTGAGGGTCGTCGGGAGGGCCGTCGCGATCTCGCGCAGGGTCGCGTCGTGGAAGATGACGTAGGCGGGGACGCCCTGCTCCTTGGCGGTCGCGGCGCGCCAGGCGCGGAGGCGTTCGAAGAGCGGCATGGCCTCGGCGGGCAGCTCGACGGGGGCCTTGCGGTCCTTGGCGGCCTTCGCCGCCTTCGGGGCGGGACGGTCTGGTTCGCGGCGCATCAGCACTGTGCGTTCCCCGCGCAGGACGGCGGCGCTCTCGTCGGTCTGGACCAGCGTGCCGTGGTTGCTCTCGACGGCGACGAGGCCCTGCGCGAGGAGCTGCCGGACGACGCCGCGCCATTCGGCCTCGCGCAGGTCGGTGCCGACCCCGAACGGCTTCAGGGTGTCGTGGTCGAACTGGATGACCTTGGCGTTCTTCTTGCCGAGCAGGATGTCGATGATGTGGCCGGCGCCGAACTTCTGGCGCCGTTCGCGGTCGAGCCGCACGATCACCGACAGGACCTTCTGCGCGGGGACGGTCGCGTCCCACGATTCGGGCGGGGTCAGGCAGGTGTCGCAGTTGCCGCACGGTTCGGCGGACTGGCCGAAGTAGTCGAGCAGCCGGACGCGGCGGCACTCGACCGTCTCGCAGAGGGCGAGCATGGCGTCGAGGGCCATGGCCTGGCGGCGCCGGAACGCGGCGTCACCCTCGCCCCCGTCGATCATCTTGCGCAGGTTGACGACGTCCTGCAGGCCGTAGGCGAGCCAGGCCGTGGACGGGAGGCCGTCGCGCCCGGCCCGTCCCGTCTCCTGGTAGTAGCCCTCGACGGACTTGGGGAGGTCCAGGTGGGCGACGAAGCGGACGTCGGGTTTGTCGATGCCCATGCCGAACGCGATGGTCGCGACGATGACGAGGCCGTCCTCGCGGAGGAAGCGCGCCTGGTTGGCGGCGCGCGTCTGCCCGTCCAGGCCCGCGTGGTAGGGGAGCGCCTCGATGCCGTTCTCGGTCAGGAACGCGGCGTGCTTCTCCACCGAGTTGCGGGACAGGCAGTAGACGATGCCCGCGTCGCCCTTGTGCTCGGCCTGGAGGAGGCGGAGGAGTTGGCGCTTGGCGTCGGTCTTCGGCTCGATCCGGTACTGGATGTTGGGGCGGTCGAAGGAGGCGACGAAGTGCTTGGCCTCCTCGAGCTGGAGGCGGGAGGCGATCTCGCGGCGGGTCGCCTCGGTGGCGGTGGCGGTGAGGGCGATGCGCGGGATCTCCGGCCAGCGTTCGTGCAGGCCCGACAGCATGAGGTAGTCGGGGCGGAAGTCGTGCCCCCACTGCGACACGCAGTGCGCCTCGTCGATCGCGAACAGCGAGACGTCGCCGCGGCCGAGCAGCTCGACGGTCGAGGCGAGCCGCAGCCGCTCGGGCGCCAGGTAGAGCAGGTCGAGCTCACCGGTGGTGAACTGCGCCTCGACGACGCGGCGCTCGTCGTGGTCCTGGGTGGAGTTGAGGAAGCCCGCCCGGACGCCGAGCGCCCGCATCGCGTCGACCTGGTCCTGCATGAGGGCGATGAGCGGCGAGATGACGACCCCGGTGCCCTTCCGGACGAGCGCCGGGATCTGGTAGCACAGCGACTTCCCGCCGCCGGTCGGCATCAGCACGAGGGCGTCGCCGCCGGACGCCACATGCTCGACGATCTCCTGCTGGCCGTCCCGGAACGTGTCGTACCCGAACACGCGCCGCAGGATGTCGAGGGACTCCGGGATCTCGGGGGAAGCCATCGGCCCATACTACGAGCGGCCGCGCCCCCCGCCCCCGCGAACGCTACTTGTGGATAACCCCCACCAGCTCCGGGGTCACCTCGTCCAGGCCGTCGGCGACGTGCGCGGCGAGTGCCAGTGCGTCCGGCGCCGGTGGATGCGCCGGGCGCGGGATCGCGATCACCGTCATCCCGGCCGCGTGCGCCGAGCGGATGCCGTTGGCGGAGTCCTCGATGGCGACGCAGTCGCCGCCGGGCACCCCCATCTGGGCGGCCACGGTGAGGTACCCGTCCGGCTCGGGCTTGCCGCGGTCGACCTCCTCGGTGGAGACGGTGGTGCGGAACAGCCCGTCCACTCTGAGCTTGCCGAGCACCAGGTCGATGAGTGCGCGCGGTGACGAGCTGGCGAGGCCGAGCGGACGGTACTCGGCCATCCGGCGGACGGCCTCCTCCGCCCCCGGCAGCAGCGGCAGCCGCTCCTGGTACCGCTGGAGCATCTGGTCGACCACCTCGTAGGCGACCTGCTCCGCCGGGACGCCGCCGATGAGGTCGGTGGCGAGGTACTCGGCCCACTCGTTGGTGCTCATGCCCATGAGGCGCTCCTGGGAGTCGGGCAGCCAGCGCCCGCCGCGGTCGGCGACGTACGCGCGCCGCACCTCCTCCCACATCGGCTCCGAATCGATCAGGACGCCGTCCAGATCGAACACGATGGCCTGCACGGGCATGGGTTCCTCCCGGTCTCGGTAGCTGCGCGCCTCCGGCACGAGCACTACCCGATGCGGTCGACAGGGAACGTTGCGCATTGGTTCCCTCGAAAGTCCGCTGACCTGTATTTATCCGACCAATGCGACATGATGCGGTTTCGGTCTGGCATGGTGGAGACCCTCCGTACCCCCCTCCGGAGTCACTGCAGAGGAGATCTGCCCATGGTGTTCCTCGGTTTCCTGCTGGTCGCGGCCGCCATCCTCGCCGGGGTCGGCGTGGCCCTCGACAACGCCGAAGCCGCGAACCTCGTCCTCTTCGGCCAGACCGTCCCCGGCGTGACCGAGCAGTGGCAGGTCTTCCTCGCCGGCGCGGCCGTGGCCCTCGTCCTCTGCTGCGGGACGGCGCTCACCTTCACCGGCGCCGCGCGCCGCATCCGCACCCGCCGCGACCTGCGCGACCTGCGGGAGGAGCACGAGGAGTCGCTGACCGCGCTCGTCGCGGAGAAGCGCCGCCTGGAGCGCGAGCTCGCCCAGGCCCAGCGGGGTGCCGGCGCCGGACGCCCCGAGCCGGCGGCGCCCCGCCCGGCGGGCGAGACCGGGCCGCTTCCCCGGTGGCAGCCGGCCACCGCCGCCCCGGGCGTCCGCGTCGCGCCGAAGAACCCCGGCGCCTCCCCCTTCTTCAGCCGCAACGACTGAGGCGGGTCGGCGGGGCCGGCCCGCGAAGGGCCGGTTCAGGCGTCCTCGACCAGGTGGGGCGCGGCCGTGCCGGCGCGTTCGAACGGGCTGGTCTCCAGCCTGCCGGACGGCGCGCCCGCGTACTCCCGGTAGGACGGCGGGCGGGAGCCCGCCGCCCCGACGAGTATCCACCGGCGCGCCCGGACGGCGCCGATGAGGAACTCACCGTCCGTCACCTCGCCCGCGTCCGCGACGATCAGCGCGTCGAACTCCTCGTCGCGGGCGGTGAGGCCGATGCCCGCGGGCGTCCCGACGACGAGGTCGGCGGCGCCGAGCAGCACATCGCCGCCCGCCGCCCGCTCGCCGTTCAGGTAGCCGGTGAGCTGCTCGATCCGGGCCATCGCGCGCCGCTGGTGCGCCGGGACGACCTCCGGGTCCGCGGCGGGGTCCGCGCCGCAGGTCTCCCGGACCTTCTCCCGGGAGAGCTCCTCGGTCCGCCGCGCGGCCGCCAGATCGGTGTCGCGGGCGGACATCTCCGCGGCGGCCTCGGCCGTGCGGCGTTCGAGCGCCCTCTCCGTCTCCGCCGCCCTGGCCGCGGCCTTCTCCGCGTCCGACCGGGCCCGGCCCGCCGCCGCGAGGGCCTTCTCACGGGACGTCCGGGCCGCGTTCACCCGGTCCTCGATCTGCTGTGCGGCCTGCTGCGCGGCGCGGGCCCGCATGGCGGCCTGGGTGGCCCGCTCCACCGACTCCGCCGCCAGCCGTGCCTGCTCCCGATGTTCGGCGCCCGCCGTCTCCCGCTCCGTCGCGAGCCAGGCCAGCTCCGTGCCCAGCCGCTCCTGCGCCTCCTGCGCCGCCGCGAGCCGTGCCCCGCCCTCCGAGACGAACGACGCGAGCCCCCGCCGGATCCGCTCGGCGTTCTCCGCCGCGTCCTTGGCCTCCCGGGCCCGCTTGGCGGCCTCGTCCGCGTCCCGTGTCCGGGCCCTGAACTCCGCGCGCAGGCTCTTCAGCTCGGACGGCGGCGACGCCACGTGCAGCCGCTGGCCGAGCGTCATCCTCCGGCGCACCGCCGCCAGCGCCGACTCCGCCGCCGCCAGCCGGTAGTAGGCGGCGTGCCCCTCGGCCGCCGCGTCCGCGTCCGCCGCCGCCAGCCGGTGGGACTCCTCCGCCGCGTGGGGCAGCGCCTCCCGCGCACGCGCCAGCTCGTCCGTCAGGGACGCCTCTGTCCGCCGCGCGGCCTGCAGTTCGGACTGCGCGGTCTTGGCGCGCTCGTCCATCTGGACGCAGCGCGCGTAGGACGCGTCGGCCGTCCGCGTCAGCGCGTTCGCTTCGGTGGCCGCCTCGTCCGCCTCCGTCTTGAGCCGCTCCGCCTCGGCGCGCGGCCCAGCGAGTTCCTCTTCGGCCTCCCGCTGGACGACGGCGAGCCGTTCCGCCTCCGCCTCGGCCTCCTCGGCGGCCTGCCCGGCGGCGGTCCCCGTCTTCCGGTACTCCTCGACCGCGCGGGCCAGCGCGGCCCGCTCGGCCTCCAGTTCCTCGCCGCGCCGCACATGCTCGGCCTCGACGGACTGCAGCGCCGCCGCGTCCCTGGGCCACTGCTCCAGCGACATCAGCTCGCGCCGCAGCAGGCGGATCTCCGTCTCCCATCCCTGCCGCCACGCCTCCCCGACCGGCCGCAGCGCGGCCGACCGGACCCTCGCCTCCGGCGCGGACGGCCCCTCCTCCGGGGCGGCCGGTTCCGCGAGGGGCAGCGCGGGCAGCGGCTCGACCCGCGTGACCGCCGACGAGCACTCCTCCGGCGTCCCGGACACCGGCCTGAACTCGACCGTCCCGTTGCCGCCGGGCTCCCGCACGGGCGTCGCCTCGACGGCCCTGACGGCCTCGACGGCCTCGTCGTCCACCGGCGGGAACGCCTGGGTCTCCACCGAATCGGCCTCCGCCGTCGCCGGACGCGTCTCGACGAGCAGCGAGAAGACCTCGGGATCCGCCTCCAGCCCGCGCAGCAGCTCCGCCGCCCGCTCCGGCGTGGGCGCGACGAGCAGCGCCCGCCCGTCCGCCGCCGCCAGCTCCCGCACGAGCTCGCGGATGACCTCGTCCCCGTCCTCCCGCCGGACGAGCCGGAGCTCTTCCGTCCTCTCCAGCGACCCGGGCGCGACCAGGAACCGTGCGAGCACCTCCCAGTTCCCCGCGACCCGCTCCTCCCGCAACGCGCGCAGCGCCGCGATGTGCGGCCGCCAGCCCACCGGCGGGACGTCCTCGGGCACCTCCCGGAGCCGCGCGTCGATCCGCTCGTAGAACCCGGTCAGCGGCTCGTGGACGCTCTCGACCAGCTCGCGCCCGCCCCACTCGTCCGCGACGATCTCGGTCCCCAGCGAGGGAGTGGCACTCCCCTCCACCACCTCCTCAAGCGGCACGGTCTCGAACCCGGCCCGAGGATCCAACCCATCCGCCGGCCCGCCCGCCGACTCCCCGCCTGACCCGGGCTCGACGCCGTCGTCCTGCGGCTCGCTTTCCGCTGCGCCCGCCTCTTGGCCCGCGAACGCGGCGTCGCCCACCGAAGGGGCGCTTCCTGCGTCCGCGACCGCTTCCGTGGCGCCGCTGGACGGGTACCCGCCTTCACTCGTCGCCGGGTCTGCCGCTTCCGTGGGCGTCTCAGTGTCGCCCGGGGCAGGCATTTCGGTGGTCTGAGCGGCCGGGTCCGGAACCGCGGTCTCGCCGGGTGCGTGATCCTCTGGATTCGCCGGGGCTTCTGGGCCGCTGGGTGTCTCGGTGCTGCTCGGGGACGGGGCTTCGG
>NZ_SMLC01000203.1 GCF_004349245.1 Actinomadura sp. 6K520
GTTCGGGGCCGGGCGGAAGGGGCGGGCACGAGGACCTGCCGGACCTCGTCTGGTTCACCCCCGGCGGCACGGAGATGGCCGACCGGGACTGGACGGCGGGCTTCAGCAAGTCGCTGAACGTGTTCCTCAACGGCGACGCGATCGGGGAGCCGGACCGGCGGGGCAGGCAGGTCAGGGACGACTCGTTCCTCCTGCTGTTCAACGCGCACGACGGGGACCTCACGTTCACCCTTCCGCCCACCGCGTACGGGCAGCTGTGGATAAAGGTGCTCGACACCGCGGACCCGCTGCTGGCCGAGGAGGAGTCGCCCGTCGTGAAGGCCCGCGAGAACGTCCCGGTCGGTGCCCGGTCCACCCAGGTGCTGCGCCGTGTCTGAGCCCGAGCCCGCCACCCCTGTACCCGCCGGCGAGGAACCGCTCCCCGGCGACCCCCCTGGTGAGGAGACCGTGTCCGAGGACCATCTGGCCGAAGCGAACACACCCGACATCCCCGTCCCCGCCGAGGACGGGCCCGCCGCACCCCCGTCCGGGACCTACCGGCTCCAGCTCCGCGGGACGCCCGAAGAGCACTTCGGCTTCGCGGAGGCCGCCGCGCTCGCCCCCTACCTGGCGACCCTCGGCGTGTCCCACGTCTACCTGTCGCCGGTCCTGGGGGCCGCGCCCGGCTCCACGCACGGCTACGACGTGGTCGACCACTCCCGCCTGGCGGACGAGCTGGGCGGCGCCGAGGCGTTCGGCGCCATGGCGGCCCGGTTCCGCGCCCACGGGCTGAGGATGCTGGTCGACGTCGTCCCGAACCACATGGCGATCCCGGAGCCGAAGGACCTGAACCTGCCGCTCACCGCCGTCCTCGCGGAGGGGCCCGCCTCGCCGTACGCCAGGTGGTTCGACATCGACTGGGAGGCGGGCGGCGGCCGGATCGTCCTGCCCGGCGAGGGCGAGCCCAACTACCGCCGGTTCTTCGACATCTCCGGCCTGATCGGGCTCCGGCAGGAGGACGCCGAGGTCTTCGAGCGCACGCACGCGCTCCTGCTGAGCCTGGTCGCCGACGGCCACGTGCACGGCCTGCGCGTCGACCATCCGGACGGGCTCGCCGACCCGCGCGGCTACCTGCGGCGGCTCGCGGAGGCGGCCCCCGGGGCGTGGCTGCTGGTCGAGAAGATCACCGAGGGGGCGGAGCGGCTGCCGCCGGACTGGCCGTGCGCGGGCACCACCGGCTACGACTCGCTCGGCATGGTCGGCGGCCTGTTCGTCGACCCGGCCGGGGAGAAGCCGCTCACCGACCACTACGTGTCGGTCACGGGAGGCCCGGCCGACTTCGCGGAGGTGAAGCACGACGCCCGCCGCCACGCCGCGACACACGGCCTGAAACCCGAGATCGACCGGCTGCTGCGCGTCCTCCAGCGGGTCGTGGGCGAGCGCCGCCCCGGCTTGGAGCGGGCCCTGGTCGAGCTGCTCATCGCCATGCCCGTCTACCGCGCCTACGTCGTGCCGGGGGAGGACGCGCCCCAGCAGGCCGTGGACGTCCTGGGCGAAGCCGCCGACCGTGCACGAGCGCATCTGCCGGCGGACCTGCACGGCGACCTGGAGACGGTCGTGGACCTCGCCCTCGGACGCGGGGACCGCACCGACGCCGAGTTCATCGTGCGGTTCCAGCAGACCTCGGCTCCGCTGTCGGCCAAGGGCGTCGAGGACACGGCGTTCTACCGGTGGAACCGCATGGCCGCGCTGAACGAGGTGGGCGGCGACCCGGCGCGCTTCTCCGTGAGCCCGGAGGACTTCCACTCGTACTGCATCAGGCTCGCCCGTGACTGGCCGTCCACGATGACGACGCTGTCCACGCACGACACCAAGCGGGAAGAGGACGTCCGGGCCTGGCTGTCGGTCCTGTCGGAGATGCCGGCCGAGTGGGCGGAGGCCGTGGACCGCTGGCGGCAGTGGGGCCCGGGCCGGTCGCCGCTGGAACCGGACCTCGAATACCTGTTCTGGCAGATGCTCGTCGGTGCGTGGCCCATCACCATCGACCGCATGCAGGAGTTCCTCACCAAGGCGATGCGCGAAGCCAAGACCCGCACTTCGTGGGTCGACGGCGATCCCGCCTACGAGGAGGCCGTCCTCGAATACGCGCGCTCCGTCCTGGCGAACCCGGACCTCGTCACCGACCTGACCGCGCTCGTGGCGAAGCTCGCGCCCTACGCGAGGGTCAACACGCTCGGGCAGAAGCTCGTCCAACTGGCGATGCCGGGCGTCCCGGACGTCTACCAGGGCTGCGAGCTGACCGGGCTGGCCCTGGTCGACCCCGACAACCGGCGCCCGGTCGACCACGGGCGGCGCCGCGAGCGCCTCCAGCGGCTCGACACCGGCCGCCCGGCCAAGGACGTGGACGACGAGAAGCTGCTGGTCACCTCGCGGACGCTGCGGCTGCGCCGGGCCAACCCCGAGTGGTTCGGGCCGGGCTCCCGGCACGAGCCGATCGCCGCCCACGGACCCGCCGCCGGGCACGTCGTCGGGTTCGCCCGCGGCGACGCGGTCGCGCTCGCCACCCGGCTCCCGGTGGGGCTGGAACGCCGCGGCGGCTGGGGCCGGACGAGGGTGGACGTCGTCCAGCAGGGCTGGCGGGACGTGCTGACCGGCTGCACGCACATGGGCCCGGTCCTGGACGCCGGCCGCGTCTTCGAGCACCTGCCCGTCGCGCTGCTCGTACCAAGGGAAATCGATCGGTGAGCCTTACATGAGATTCGAGGTCTGGGCGCCGGCCGCCGGCCGCGCGGACGTCGTTGCCGGCGGCGCACGGCACCGCATGGGCCCCCTGGAGGGACGTCCGGGCTGGTGGGGAGCCGAAGTCGCGGGCGCGGGCCACGGGACCGACTACGCCTTCGCCCTGGACGGCGCGGACGAGGCCCTGCCCGACCCGCGCTCCCCGTGGCAGCCGCACGGCGTCCACGGCCACAGCCGCGCTTACGACCACGACCGGTTCGCGTGGACGGACCAGCACTGGCACGGACGCCCGCTCGCGGGAAGCGTCCTGTACGAGATGCACGTGGGCACGTTCACGCCCGAGGGGACGTTCGACGCGGCGGCCGAGCGGCTCGACCACCTGGTGGCCCTCGGCATCGACGCGGTGGAACTGCTGCCGGTCGCCGCATTCCCGGGCCGCCACGGCTGGGGATACGACGGGGTCCACCTGTGGGCGCCGCACGAGCCGTACGGCGGCCCGGACGGGCTGAAACGCTTTGTGGACGCCGCCCATGCACGCGGCCTGGCAGTGGTCCTGGACGTCGTCTACAACCACCTGGGGCCTGACGGGAACCGCCTGGGCGACTATGGGCCGTACTTCACCAGCGCCCACGCCACGCCATGGGGCGACGCAGTGAATTTCGACCAGGAAGGGTCGGACGAGGTCCGCGCGTTCGTCGTCCAGAACGCGCTGATGTGGTTGCGCGACTACCACTTCGACGGGCTCCGCCTCGACGCCGTCCACGCCATCACCGACCACGGCGCGGTGCACATCCTCGAAGAACTGTCGCGGTCGGTGGCGGGCCTTTCCGCGCACCTTGGACGACATCTTTTCCTCATCGCGGAATCCGACCTGAACGACCCGCGCCTGGTGACGCCCAGGGAGGCAGGTGGACATGGGCTGGACGCTCAATGGAGCGACGACTTCCACCACGCCCTGCACGCCGCCCTCACCGGCGAGCGCCAGGGCTATTACTGCGACTTCGGCTCCATGGAGACGCTCAAGAAGGCGCTGACGAAGGTCTTCGTCCACGACGGGACCATGTCGACTTACCGGGGACGGCGCCACGGACGCCCGGTCGATGTCCAGGAGACGCCCGCGCACCGGTTCCTCGGCTTTCTGCAAAACCACGACCAGGTGGGTAACCGCGCCGCGGGCGACCGGATCGGCACCGTCCTGGAATCGTCTGGGATCTCCCCGTCGATGCTCAAGGTCGGTGCCGCGGTGCTCCTGCTCGCGCCGTTCACGCCCATGCTCTTCATGGGCGAGGAGTGGGGCGCGTCCACTCCGTGGTGCTACTTCACCGACCACCAGGACCCGGAACTGGCACGCGCGGTCAGCGAGGGGCGCCGCCGGGAGTTCGCGCGGCACGGCTGGACCGGCGCCGTTCCCGATCCACAGGCTGTGGACACCTACCGCGGCTCCGTCCTCGACTGGTCGGAGCCCGACCGGCCGCACCACCGCGACCTGCTCGAATGGCACCGGGCGCTGCTCGCGCTGCGCCGCTCGCGGCCCGAGCTGAACGACCCGCGGCTGACCGGGACGACCGTCGAGTGCGACGACGGCGAGGCGCGCTGGCTGATGATGCGGCGCGGCGGGGTGTGCGTGGCGGCGAACTTCGGGGCGCTGCCCGTGGTGCTCCCCGTCCCGGCTCCGGCGGCGGGCCGCCCCCGGCTGCTGCTCGCCTCGGATCCGGCAATGCGCCTGGACTTTGACATCGTGGGCGATTCCGCATCGGCGTCCGCGGGGCTGCCGGGTGCGTCGGTGGCCGTGTTCGGGTGACCCCGCGCGCCTCCCGTGCCGGGTGGGATGAGAAGTGCGTCCGGGTTTCGCCGACAAAGGCGTGTTCGTGGATGTACTACGAGTGGCAAACCGCAGGTCAAGAGCGCGGCGCATGCCGGGCAATGTTCAAGAATGGTCTTACGATCGACCCATGACCTCAGTACTGCTCGCCGAGGACGACACGTCCATCTCCGAGCCTCTCGCCCGCGCGCTGCGGCGCGAGGGGTACACCGTCGAAGTCAGCCCGGACGGCCCGCAGGCGCTGGAGCGGGCGCTCGGCGGCGGCGTGGACCTCATCGTCCTGGACCTCGGCCTTCCGGAACTGGACGGCCTGGAGGTGGCCCGGAGGGTACGGGCCGAGGGGCACGGCGTTCCCATCCTGATCCTGACCGCCAGAGCCGACGAGGTCGACACCGTCGTCGGGCTCGACGCGGGCGCCGACGACTACGTGACCAAGCCGTTCCGGCTCGCCGAGCTGCTCGCCCGGGTGCGGGCGCTGCTGCGCCGGGGCAGCACCGAGACCCCGATCGTCCAGGGGGTGCGGATCGACGCCGAGTCGCGCCGCGCCTGGATGGGCGACCACGAGCTCCAGCTGACCACCAAGGAGTTCGACCTGCTGCGCGTCCTCGTCCGGGACGCGGGCAAGGTCGTGACCCGCGAACAGATCATGCGCGAGGTGTGGGACACCAACTGGTGGGGTTCCACCAAGACGCTCGACATGCACATTTCCTGGCTGCGCCGCAAGCTCGGCGACGACGCCGGCAGCCCCCGCTACATCACGACCGTGCGGGGCGTCGGCTTCCGGTTCGAACGCGGCGACTAGCTCCGCCGCCACGGCCGGGTGAGACCACCCGGGGCCTTCCCGAGAGGCCCCGGGCGCGGTAGCGCACGTCCGTGGCCCCACCCTCGAAGGAGCCCTGATGAGGCGCCGACTCCTCCTGTCGACGCTCGCGGTGGCGGTGGTCGCGATCCTGACGCTCGGCATACCCCTCGCCTACGCCGCACACAAGCTCGTCCACGAGGAGGCCGCACGATCCCTGGACCGCGAGGCGTCCGCCATCGCCGAGGGCGTCGCGTTCAGCCTGGTGGCGCACCGGCCCGTCACCGGCGAGGTGATCGCGCGGGAGTACCCGGGGCGGCACATCTCGATCGTCCTGCCGGACGGCCGGACGCTCACCGCCGGGCCGCCGCGGGCCGGTTCCGCGCTCACGGCCACCGCGGCCCACGGCGGTATCCGGGTGCGCGTCTCGCGACCGGAGGCGGAGGTGAGCGCCGACGCGCTGCGGCTGATGCTGCTCATCGGCAGCCTCGCGCTGCTCGGCGTCGCCGTCACCGTCGGCCTGGCGATGGTGCAGGCCCGCAAGCTGACGGTGCCGCTGGTCGACCTCGCCGAGACCGCCGACCGGCTCGGCAGCGGCAACGCCCGGCCGCGCCGCCGCCGCTACGGCATCCCGGAGGTCGACCGGGTCGCCGAGGTCCTGGACCGCAGCGCCGTCCGGATCGCCGACCTGCTGGCCAACAGCCGCGAGTTCGCCTCCGACGCCAGCCACCAGCTCCGCACCCCGCTGACCGCGCTGTCCATGCGGCTGGAGGAGATGATCGACGCCGCCGACTACCCGGACGTCGTCCGGGAGGAGGGCGCGGCGGCCGTCGCGCAGACCGAGCGTCTCGTCGCGGTCGTCGAGCAGTTACTGTCGCGCGCCCGGCACGACCGGACGGGCGCCGCCGTCGCCGCGCCCATCGACGAGATCATCGCGCAGCAGGTCGAGGAGTGGCGGCCCATCTTCCGGCGGGCCGGCCGGGACGTGCGGATCGTCGGGGAGCGCGACCTCGTCGGCATGACCAACCCGGAGGGCCTCTCCCAGATCGTCGCGACGCTGCTCGACAACTCGCTCATGCACGGCGCGGGCACCGTGACCATCCGCACCAGGCCCTACGCGAGCTCGGTGCTGGTCGAGGTCGGCGACGAGGGCGAGGGCATCCCGCCCGAGCTGGAGCCGCGGATCTTCGAGCGGAGCATCAGCGGGGGCCGCGGCACCGGGCTCGGTCTCTACCTGGCGCGCTCCCTGGCCACGGTGGACGGCAACCGGCTGGAGCTGATCCAGGCGCGCCCGGCGGTGTTCGGCGTCCACCTCCGCCAGGTCGCCGAGGTCCGCCTCGCCGAGGAACGCGTCGTGATGGGGCCCGCCTAGATCTCGGCCAGGTTCCCGGCCTAGATCTCGGCGTAGTCCTCGGCGGGGCGGTGACCGAGGCGGGGGGACGGGGCGGCGTGGCCGTTCGCCCGGTGGATGCCGGGCCCTTCGGAGGCGGGCTCGGGCGGCGCCTCCGGCAGCCCGGACGCCGGGTCGACCGGCGGCGCGCTCGCCGGCAGGAACACCCACTTCTTGTACGACCAGAAGCGGAACAGCGAGGCGACCCCGGTGCCGACGATCAGCGAGGCGTTGTACGAGATCGGCCCGGAGAGCCCCAGCACGTAGTGCGTGAAGCCGATGAACAGCTCGGTGATGACCAGGCCGACGCCGTTCAGCGCGAAGAACAGCACGTACTCGCGGCCGAGCCCGGTGCGGTCGCGGTGCCGGAACGTCCAGTAGCGGTTCGCCAGGTACGCGAACGTCGTCGCGACGATCGTGGCGACGCCGTTGGACGTCAGCGGGCCGACGCCCATCCCGCTGTGCAGCCCGTTGCCGATCACGACCGTGATGACGAACGCGACGGCGCCCACGCTGCCGAACTTCGCGAGTTCGCGCACGAGGTGCTCGAACTGCCGATGGAGATTCGCGACCAGGCTCACGAAGGGGAACCGTCCTTCCGGACTTCGGCGGTGCGCCGCGGCCGACGGCGCGGCGGCTACTGCGGAGGCATCACGAGAATAGACGCCTGTCGCCCCGGAGACGTCGGAACATGAACGTTTCACACTGTCCGTGCGTTCCTTGCCCATTGTCGGGTGGCCCACACACCGTACGACGCCGCGGGCACGTGAATCGTTCATCCGGCCCGCCCGATAGCCTTCTGACGTGACAGAACCACCTCAGCGAGCACCTCAGCGCCGGGGGGTGCCCGTCGTCGGGATGGCGGGCGGCGGGCAGCTGGCCCGGATGACGCAGCAGGCGGCGATCGGGCTCGGCGTGCCGCTGCGCGTGCTCACCGGGGCGCCGGACGACGCGGCGGCCAAGGCCGTGTCCGACGTCCTGGTCGGCGACGACCGCGCCCTCGACGACCTCACGGCTTTCGCCGAGGGCTGCGACGTCGTGACGTTCGACCACGAGCACGTCCCCGGCCCGCACATCCGGGAACTGGAGGCCGCGGGCAAGGCGTGCCGTCCCGGGTCGGCCGCCCTCGCGCACGCCCAGGACAAACTCGTCATGCGCGACCGGCTCGGCAAGCTGGGCGTCCCGTGTCCGGCCTACGCGCACGTCCCCCCGTCGGAACCGCTGGAGTTCCTGGACGGGTTCGCCGCAGAGCACGGGTGGCCGGTCGTCCTCAAGGCCACCCGCGGCGGTTACGACGGCAAAGGCGTCTGGATCGTCAAAGATCCGGACGCGGCGGGCGACCTCGTCCGGCGGCTGCTGGGGAAGGGCGTCGACCTCCTGGCCGAGCAGCACGTCCCGTTCCGGCGGGAGCTGGCGGCGCTCGTCGCGCGCTCCCCGTACGGGCAGGGCGCCGCGTACCCGGTCGTGGAGACCGTCCAGGAGGGCGGCATCTGCACCGAAGTGATCTCGCCGGCGCCGGGCCTGCCGGGGGACCTGGCCGCAGAGGCGCAGCGCCTCGCCCTGAGCATCGCGGGGGACCTCGGCGTCGTCGGCCTCCTCGCGGTCGAGCTGTTCGAGACCGGCGAGGGGCTGCTGGTGAACGAGCTGGCGATGCGCCCGCACAACTCCGGGCACTGGACGATCGAGGGCGCCCGGACATCGCAGTTCGAGCAGCACCTGCGGGCCGTCCTCGACCTGCCCCTCGGTTCGACCGAGCCCACCGCCCCCTGCACGGTCATGGCCAACGTGCTCGGCGGGGACGACCCGGACGTCTACTCCCGCTACTTCCACGTGATGGCCCACGACCCGGGCGTCAAGGTGCACATGTACGGCAAGGAGCCGCGGCCGGGCCGCAAGATCGGCCACGTGACCGCGCTCGGCGACGACCTCGCGGACGTCCGCGCACGCGCCCGCCACGCCGCGGACTACCTGCGGTGGGGACCTGAGATGAAGGAGAGCACTTGAGCGCACCCGTGGTCGGCGTGGTGATGGGCAGCGACTCGGACTGGCCGGTGATGAAGGGCGCCGCCGAGGCGCTCGCGGAGTTCGGCGTCCCCCACGAGGCCGACGTCGTGTCCGCGCACCGGATGCCGCACGACATGATCGCCTACGGGGAGGACGCGGCGGCCCGCGGCCTCCGCGTGATCATCGCGGGCGCGGGCGGTGCCGCCCACCTGCCGGGCATGCTCGCGTCGGTGACGCCGCTGCCGGTGATCGGCGTGCCCGTCCCGCTGAAGTACCTGGACGGGATGGACTCGCTGCTCTCGATCGTGCAGATGCCCGCCGGGGTGCCGGTCGCCACGGTCGCGGTGGGGGCCGCCCGCAACGCGGGGCTGCTGGCCGTCCGCATCCTGGCCGCGTCCGACGACGAGCTGCGGGCGAAGATGAAGGTCTTCCAGCAGGACCTCTACGGGCAGGCCAAGGCGAAGGGCGCGCGGCTGCGGGAGAGCCGCTGAGCGTCGCCCGCCGGAGCCGCCGGGCGCCGGGGCCGGGCCGTCAGCGCCGCAGGGCCCACTCGACCGCCGGGCAGCGGTCCATGACGACGTCGAGCCCGGCGTCCCGCGCGCGCCGCGCCGCCGCCTCGTCGATCACCTGGAGCGGCAGCCACACCGCCTTCGCGCCCGCCGCGATCGCCTCGTCCACCACCGCACCGGCGTGCTCGGCGCGGCGGTAGACGCCCACGACGTCCACGCTCCCGGCGTCGGGGATCTCGGCCAGGGACGCGTAGCTCCGCTCGCCGAGGACCTCCCGCGCCGCCGGATGCACGGGGATGATCCGCTTCCCCCGCTGCTGCAGCAGCCGCGCCTGGTTGTGGACCTCGCGCGCGGGGTTGTCGCCGAGCCCGACGAACGCCCACGTCCCGGACTCGTTGAGCAGCCGCCGGATCACGTCCGGGTCGGCGAATGCATCAGACATGTTCATGACAACGGCGCCCGTGCCCGGTTGCTTCCCGTCCGGGCCGCCGTGCAGGGCCGCTCGTGACGCCGCCGTTCAGGGGCGCCGTCACGGACGGCCGAGGGCCCGGTAGGTCCAGCCCGCGGCGCGCCACTCCTCGGGGTCCAGGGCGTTGCGCCCGTCCACGATGTTGCGCTCGGCGACGGCCTCCGCGAGCGAGTCCGGGTCCATGTCCCGGAACTCGGCCCACTCGGTCAGCAGCAGCACGACGTGGGCGCCGCGCGCCGCGGACAGGGCCGAGTCGCCGTACTCCAGGGTCGGGTGGGCGCGGCGGGCGTTCCCCATGGCCTGCGGGTCGTACACGGTCACCTCGCCGCCCTGCGCGCGTATGGACGCCGCCACGTCCAGGGCCGGGGAGTCGCGGACGTCGTCGGAGTTCGGCTTGAACGCCGCGCCGAGGACCCCCACCGTCCGCCCGGCGAACGAACCGCCGAGCATCTGCCGGGCCAGATCCACCATCCGGATCCGCCGCCGGATGTTGATCTCGTCGACCTCGCGCAGGAACGTCAGCGCCTGGTCGGCGCCCAGTTCCCCGGCGCGGGCCATGAACGCGCGGATGTCCTTCGGCAGGCAGCCGCCGCCGAAGCCGAGCCCGGGGCCGAGGAACTTGCCGCCGATCCGGTCGTCGTAGGACAGCGCCTCCGAGAGCTTCGTCACGTCGGCGTGCGCCGCCTCGCAGACCTCCGCCATCGCGTTGATGAAGGAGATCTTGGTGGCGAGGAACGCGTTGGCCGACACCTTGACCAGTTCCGCGGTCGGGTAGTCGCAGGTGATGAACGGGGTGCCGTGCGCGATCATCGACCGGTAGATCTCCCGCAGTACCTTCTCCGCGTGCTCGGCGGCGTGCTGGTCCGCGGGCAGCCCGGCGACGATCCGGTCCGGGTGCAGGGTGTCCTGGACGGCGAAGCCCTCCCGCAGGAACTCGGGGTTCCAGGCGAGCACGGCGTCACCGCCCACCGGGGCCGTCCGCGCCATCGTCTCGGCCAGCCGCGCCGCGGTCCCGACCGGCACGGTGGACTTGCCGACGACCACGCAGGGCCGCTCCAGCAGGGGCGCGAGCGTGTTGATCGCGTCGTTCACGTAGCCGAGGTCGGCCGCGTACTCCCCGGCCTTCTGCGGGGTCCCGACGCACAGGAAGTGCACGTCGCCGAACTCCGCGGCCTCCTTGTAGGACGACGTGAACCGCAGCCGCCCGCTCTCCAGCCCCCGGCGCAGCACGGGTTCCAGACCCGGCTCGAAGAACGGCAGGTCGCCGGCCGCCAGCCGGGCGATCCGCTCCTCGTCCACGTCGAGGCCGAGCACCTCGAACCCCAGGTCGGCCATGCAGGCCGCGTGGGTGGCGCCGAGGTACCCCGTTCCGATGACCGTCAGCCGGTAGGACAAGGCCGGCTCCTCTCGCTTCGCTGTCGCCGCCAAGTGGCTTGTTCTCCAAGGTGCCCGCTGCGGGCGGCTCCGTGCTCCGGCCGCGCGTGTCTACTGGCCGGTAGCATTCGGGCCATGAGTGCTGACTTTCCCATGTACGCGCCGTCTGCGGAGCATGAGCTGCTGCGGCGGACGGTGCGTGAGCTGGCCGATGCCAGGATCGCTCCTTTCGCGGCGGAGGTGGACGAGGAGTCGCGGTTCCCGCAGGAGG
>NZ_SMLC01000204.1 GCF_004349245.1 Actinomadura sp. 6K520
GCCCGGCACATGGTGTTCACCGGCAACCCCGGCACCGGCAAGACCGTCGTGGCCCGGCTGTTCGCCCGCATCCTCAAGGACCTCGGCGTGCTGACGTCCGGGCACCTCGTCGAGGCGACCCGCTCGACGCTCGTCGGCCAGTACATCGGCGAGACCTCCGTCAAGACGCGGAACGTGGTGCAGCGCGCCCTCGGCGGCGTCCTGTTCATCGACGAGGCGTACTCGCTCTACCAGGAGGGCGTGGAGGAGGACTACGGCCCGGAGGCCATCGCCGAGCTGCTGAAGTTCATGGAGAACCACCGGGACGACCTCGTCGTCATCGTCGCCGGGTACGAGCGGGAGATGCGGCGGTTCATCGCGTCCGACCCCGGCCTGGCGTCCCGCTTCCCCAGCACGGTCCGGTTCCCCGACTTCTCCGACGCCGAGCTGATCGAGATCTTCTCCGGCCAGGTGCGGTCCGCCGGCCTCGACCTGGCGCCGGACGCCCGCGACCGGGTGGCCGACCTGCTCCGCCGCGCCCCGCGCGGCCGCTCGTTCGGCAACGCCCGCACCATGCGCAACCTGTGCGAGCGCGCCACCGTCCTGCAGGCCCGCCGCATCACCGCCCTGCGCAGGCCCACCCCGGAGGACCTGTCCGCGCTGCTCGCCGCGGACATCCCGGACACGCTGAGCGGCGCGACCCGCGTCCGGCCCGGCACCGACCCGCTCGCCGAGCTCGACGGGCTCATCGGCCTCGCGGACGTCAAGAAGGAGGTGCACCGCCTCGCCGCCGAGGCCCGCGCCGGCGACCTCCGCCGCGCCGCCGGGCAGCCGGTCACCGTCCCGACCCGGCACATGGTGTTCACCGGCAACCCGGGGACCGCCAAGACGACCGTCGCCCGCCTCGTCGCCTCCGTCTACGCCGACCTCGGGCTGCTGTCGTCCGGGCACCTCGTCGAGGTGGCCCGCGCGGACCTCGTCGGCTCCTACGTCGGCCAGACGGCGCCGCGCGTGCGGGCCGCCGTCGAGCAGGCCCTCGGCGGCGTCCTGTTCATCGACGAGGCGTACTCGCTCGCGGGCGACTCCTACACCCAGGAGGCCGTCTCCACGCTCGTCCAGCTCATGGAGGAGTACCGCAGCGACCTCGTCGTGATCGCCGCGGGCTACGAGCGGGAGATGGAGTCCTTCCTCGCCGCGAACTCCGGGCTCGACTCCCGCTTCCCGAAGCACATCGCCTTCCCGGACTACTCCGACGACGAGCTCGTCCAGATCTTCGAGCATCTCGCCGCCGCCGAGGGGCTGCGCCTGGCTCCCGGCGTCCCCGCGCGCCTGCGCACGCTGCTCCGCGACGTCCCGCGCGGGCCCTCGTTCGGGAACGGGCGCCTCATGCGCAACCTGCTCGACGCCGCGGTCGCCGCCCAGTCCGAGCGGCTCACCGACTCGTCGGACGCGTCCGAGCTGGCCACCCTGTCGGCGGACGACCTGCAGCCCGCCAGGCCCGAGGCGGCCGCCGAGGGACCGGGCCTCTACCTCTGACCGCTGGGGCCTCCGACCGCTGGACCTCTGACCGCCGCACCTCTGACCGCCGCACCTCTGACCACCGGACCTCTGACCACCGGACCTCTGACCACCGGGGACGCCGCCGTCAAGCGGCGGGCGCGCCGCATGCGGCCGGCCACGGCCGGAGCCAGCCGATCCAGAAACTGACGATCACTCGGAATACGAGGGAAAATCTTGCGGTTGCAACTAACGTCCACGAGTCACGGAGGTCGGTCTTGCCGAGCAGCATCCCCAGAACCCGCACCAGCGCCCGCGCGAACGTGAAGACGACGTCGCTGCGCGCCCTCATGGTCGCCGCGCGGCTCGAACGCGGCGACGCCGGCGCCGCGCGACGAGGCCACGCCGAGGAGGGGCCGCCGGGCAATGGAAACGGCCGGGCGCGGCGCCCAGAGCGGCGGACGCCCGACCCGGCCTGACACGGTTCGTTCCGGCCCTGTCCGAGCCGGACACCGCACAGCCCCCGTGCCCGCCACGGGGGCTTCGTCGTCTCCATGACGCACCCCGGAATCAGGAACCCGCCACGTTGAAGAGAGCGTGGACGGCGGCGCGCGCGCGTTCCGCACCGACGTTCTCGACCATCGCGGTCAGGTGCTCCGCGCTGAGGACGGCGAGCAGCGCGTGCGCCAGCGCGTCCCCGTCGGAGACGATCTGGTCGAGCAGGATCGTCACGTGCCGGTGCCAGAAGCCGTAGGCGCCGATGCGGTACCGGGCGCCCGGCGAGGCGGTCTCGGACATGCGCACCAGGGACCGATGCTCCAGGACGTAGTCCAGGTAGGCGTCGGCGAAGGCGTGCAGCCGTTCGGACGGCGGGACGGGTTCGTCTCCGCCGCCCGGCCCGAGCGGGGACGGGCCGGACAGGATCGCGTCCTGGAGTTCGCGTTCGCGTTCGTCCAGGAGCGCCACGGCCAGGCCCGCCTTGTCGCCGAACCGGCGGAAGAGGGTCCCCTTGCCGACGCCCGCGGCGGTGGCGACCGCGTCCATCGAGACCGACTCGACGCCGTGCCGGGCGAACAGCGCGGCGGCCGCTTCGAGGACCTTCACGCGGTTGCGCGCGGCGTCCGCGCGCTCCTTGGGCGGCGGCGTCCGCATCAGCTCCAGGTCGACGCTCCTCCCGGCGGGACCGCGGTTCATCACTGCACGCCCTCTCCCCTGCACAAATCGGACTGTAGTCCCATTGCCGGTGGTGGCGCCATGGCCTAGATCGACCGCTCGGCGGAGCACCTACCATCTTGTGTCCATAGTCTTGCGGGGATGTCCGGGGCCTTGCGGGA
The DNA here is from genome assembly GCF_004349245.1 of Actinomadura sp. 6K520. GTDB lineage: Bacteria > Actinomycetota > Actinomycetes > Streptosporangiales > Streptosporangiaceae > Spirillospora. The sequence goes on from NZ_SMLC01000204.1 coordinate 2,811, forward strand.
AGTCCGCGGTGTTCGCGGCGATGTCCCGCCGATGAGCCCGAAAGTGACGACGCACCGAAAGCGACGGGGAGCGAGTGGCGTGACGGACAGGACGATGCCGGATGCCCATCCACTGCGGTCGGGCGATCCGACCAGGCTGGGCGGGTACGAGATCCTCGGCCGCCTGGGCGAGGGCGGGCAGGGCGCCGTCTTCCTCGGCCGCCCCGCCGGTGAATCCGCGAGCCTCGCCGCCGAGGACCACGTCGCCATCAAGCTCCTGCACGGCGGGCTCACGGGGGACGAGGCCGCCCGCGCCCGCTTCGTCCGCGAGCTGGAGGTCGCCAAGCGAGTGGCGCGGTTCTGCACCGCACAGGTCCTGGACGCCGACGTCGCCGGAGACCAGCCCTACATCGTCAGTGAGTACGTCCCAGGCGTGTCCCTGCACCATGTCGTGCGCACGGAGGGGCCGCGCAGGGGCGGTGCGCTGGAACGGCTCGCCATCAGCACCCTGACGGCGCTCACCGCCATCCATCAGGCCGGGATCGTTCACCGCGACTTCAAACCCCACAACGTGATGATGGGGCCGGACGGCCCACGGGTCATCGACTTCGGCGTGGCGCGCGCGCTGGGCGCGGCCGGGGAGACGCAGAACGTCGGTACTCCCGCCTACATGGCGCCCGAGCATTTCACCGGCGGAGAGGTCAGCACCGCTTCCGACATGTTCGCCTGGGGCACGACCATGGCGTTCGCCGCCACGGGACATCCCGCTTTCGGCAACGACGAGATGGCGACGGTCATGCACCGGATCCTGACCGCCGAGCCGGACCTCGGCGACCTGCCCGGCCCGATGCGCGAACTCGTCCAGGCGTGCCTGGCCAAGGAGCCGGCGCAGCGACCGACCGCCCGCGAGGCCCAGGAACGGCTGGTCGGGGCCGCCAGCGGGGGCTCCGCGGCGGCGCCGTCCGTCCAGCCGCTACCCGCGTTCCCCGGGCTCGCGGCCGAGGTCCCGGGGCACCACGCGGGCTTGCCGGCGAGTTCGACGGACCCGCACGCCGGCCCGTCCGCGATGGCCGGTGCGGTCCTGCCGCCCGACCGGGCCGCGGACCCGTCCGGCGCCGGGAACCACACGGCCCCGCAGCCGCCGCCCTTCGGCGAGCAGCCTGCTCCGCAGGGGGAGCCGCACGGCCCGCCCCCGCCGGCCCCTCCCGGGGTCCCTCCCGGCCATGGGACAGGCGGCAGGAGACGCGGTCTCCTGATCCCGGTCGCGGCGGCCGTCGCCGTGGCCGCCGTCATCGCGGGCGGCGCCGCCTGGGCCGCCACGCGGTCCGGCGACGGCGAGGACGACCGGAAGGTGGCCGCGTCCGGCCAGGACAACGGGGCGCAGGGCGGTGCGGGGCCGGCGAACGGCGAGGCCGGGCAGGCCCAGAGCCCGACGGAGGAGAAGCGCCGCCGGCCGGAGGGGCAGAAAAGCCAGAACCCCGCGGCCCCGAACAAGTCCCAGAAGCCCGGCACGCCGCAGCAGCCCGATGGCTCGACGCCCACGAGGGGAAGCGGCGGCGGGAGCGGGGACGGCGGCACCCAGCCCGGCAAGGAGCCGCCCAACAAGTTCAGCCCCCAGCAGGTGTGCAACAGCGGCGGGCACGGAGGCGGCTACTACGTGCAGCGCTCCCTGAGCGTCTCCGGCGGAACCGCCTACCTGCTCTACAACAGCTCCACCTATAACTGCGCGGTCATGATGAAGACGGAGAACGTCGGCAAGGCGTCCCCCGCGTCGGTGTGGATCCAGAAGCAGGGCGGCAGCGCCATCGCCGACAGCGGGCAGTTCACCTGGTACGCGGGACCGGTGTACGTGAAGGCACCCGGTACGTGCGTCAGGTTCGGCGGCAACGGCCGGTCCGCGCCCTACGGCAACTGCGGCTGAGCCGGGCGGGAAGGCCGGGCGGGGCCGGCGGAAGGAAGAGGGCCACCCTCGCGCCTGGGGTGGCCTCTGCTCGATGGCGGACGGGTCGACGTTCGGTGCACCGGAGCCGACCCGCCGCGGTTCGATTGCCACCGCGACTTCGCCCCGGGGACTTCGGCGTCCCCGTCACGGCTGGTCAGGTGGCGGTTGTTTGGCGGTTTTCCGGAGTCGTCTCAGTTGCGGGAGGCGATGAGATGGTCGAAGTCGCCGTCCTTGGCTCCAAGGATCAGCGCCTCGATCTCGGGGCGGGTGTAGATCAGCGCGGGGCCGTCCGGATGACGGGAGTTGCGCATCGCGATCCGCCCGCCCGGCAGTTCGGCGATCTCGACGCAGTTCCCCTGGGAGTTGCTTCGCCGGGACTTCAGCCACCGCGCCCCCTGGAGTTTGGCGGCCGGCATCCCGTTGTCGTAGTAGTTCTGGAGCATCATGTCTCTCTGAGAAGATCACCGAGAAGCTCGACGGTGCGTTCCGGGGTCGCACTGTCGACGCAGAGGCGTTCCATCGCCTGCAGGTACGTGTCGACATCGTCTCGCTTGTCCAGGTACATCGCGCCGGTGAGGTTCTCTACGTAAACCACGTCCGGCAGGTCCTGCTCGGGAAAGCGCAGGATGGTGAACGCGCCTCCCTCGGCGGCGTGGCCTCCGAACCTGAACGGCATGATCTGGATGGTGACGTTCGACAGCTTGGACATCTCGATGAGGTGCTCGAACTGGCCCCTCATGACCTCCGGGCCGCCGATGGGACGCTTCAGCGCCCCCTCGTCCACCACCGCCCACAGGCGCGGTGCGTCCGCGCCCGTCAGGCGTTCCTGCCGTTGCATCCGCAGTTCCACGCGTTGGTCGATCTCGTGTTCGGCGGCTCCGGCGTTGCCCAAGCGGATCACCGCCCGCGCATACCCCTCCGACTGCAGCAGTCCCGGAACGAACTGCAGTTCATATGTGCGGATCAGTGCCGCCGACTCCTCCAGGCCCACATAGGTCTGGAACCAGCCGGGCAGTACGTCGTTATACCGGTGCCACCAACCGGGGGTATTGGCCTCCCGCGCAAGCTGCAGCAGCGCCTCGCGTTCTGTCTTGTCGCTGACGCCGTAGAGCGAGAGCAGGTCGTCCACGTCTCGTTCTTTGAAGCTGACCCGTCCGAGCTCAAGGCGGCTGATCTTCGACTCCGACGCGCGGATGACGTAGCCGGCGTCCTGACGGGTCACGCCCTTCTGCTCACGCAGACGGCGAAGCTGCGACCCGAGCAGGAACCGTCGACCCGCTTCCCGGCGTCTCTGGAGTCACGCCCAACCTCCCGGCTATTCGGCGGACAGCGAACCTAGTGTGCCACTGGCCTCAGTGTCCTGCGGTTACCTCCGTTCAGGTCGCGTGCATTCGCGTCGCCCCACACCCTCACAACGCGGATGCACGTGCATTGGGCCTTGCATTCGCACGCTACGATGCGCAGGATAACGCACGAGACTTCCGAGCCAAGGCTGCACAACGAGATCACTCTGCGGGGTCCGGTTGGAATGACGTCACGCCACGCGCACGACGACACGCGCTTGGAGCTCGGCCCCGTCGTGGGGCCGGCCGACCCGCACGACCATGCCGGCTGCTCCATGCCCGTCCCGGAGTCGTCCGACCTGCCCCCACGCCTGGACTCGGCCGTCACGGCGCTGACCGAGCTGCGCGGCCCCACGGTCTCGTTCACGGTCCAGCCCGATCCGGAATCGGTCACCGAGGCCCGCCACTTCGCCATCTCCCGGCTCGCAGAATGGGGCGTGCCGGAACTCGCCGACGACGTGGGCCTGGTCGTCTCGGAGCTCGTCACCAACGCACTGCGGCACAGCGGGGGGCCGTCCCGCGGCCGGCCGGGCGACGGCGTACACCGCGCGGGCGTGTACGGCGACCCGGCCGACCCGCTGGGATCGGCGCCGTCCGCCATCAGGCTCCGGATCGGCCACCAGGCCCCGTGGCTGCTCTGCGGGATCATGGACGCGAGCCGCGCCGCGCCGCGCCGCAAGGAGCCCGACTACATCGCCGAGACGGGGCGCGGCCTCCACCTGGTGGAGTCGTTCAGTGTCCGCTGGGGGTGGCGTGCGATTCCGCAAGGGAAAGTGGTGTGGGCCCTCTTTCGGACGCCCTGACCGACCCCACGCGGGGAACGCTCCCGTCCGTCAGGCGGGCGTAACGACGCGCCACAGGGGTAACAAACGAGTTCCCACTAATCTCATCGAGACAGCCGCCCCCCAGGGCGCCGCGGTTCGGACGAGCGGCAGAGAGGAGCACCGGTGGACTTCGCCGTCGAGCATCGCGACGAGAAGGGCCTCACGGTCGTCAAGATCAGCGGTGAGATCGACGTCTTCACCAGCCCCCGGCTGCGGGAGGCCCTGCTCGACATCATCGAGAACGGCGGCGCGCACCTGGTCATCGACCTGGGCGAGGTCACGTTCCTGGACTCCACGGGCCTCGGCGTCCTGGTCGGCATCTACCATCGCCTCCGCGCCCGCGACGGCTCGATGTCGTTCATGGGCGTCAACGACCGGGTTCGCCGGGTCTTCCACGTCACCCAGCTGACCAAGATCTTCGTCCTCCACAACTCCCTGGAGGACGCCATCGCCGCCCACGAGTCCCCCGCCACCTGACCCTCGCGCACCCTGCTCCCCCCGCTCCCCGCGGCCCCCGGACCTTCTGTCATTCCGGCCTCCGCGCGAGTTGTCCACAGTTCGCGGAGGCGCGCGTCCGGCCGCCGGTACCCGGTACGGTGAGACCGAGATCAAGCCCGCCGCCCGGGCACGTCCCGCCGACGCGCGCGGTGCTGTCCGCCAGCCGACCCATCGAACGGACGGGAGCGCTCCGTGGCAGAACAGCCGCTGCATGAGCACACGCTCGGCAATGGCCTGCGCGTGGTGGTCTGCGAGGACCATGTCGTACCACTGGCCGCCGTGAACATCTGGTACGGGGTGGGGTCGCGGCACGAGCGGGCCGGCCGCACCGGGCTCGCCCACCTCTTCGAGCACCTGATGTTCCAGGGCTCCTCGAACGTCGCCGAAGGCGAGCACGCCGCGCTGCTGGAGAGCGCCGGCGCCGCCTTCAACGCCAGCACGTCGTTCGAGCGCACGAACTACTACGAGACCGTGCCCGTCAGCCACCTGGAGCTCGCGCTCTGGCTGGAGGCCGACCGCATGGGCACCCTCCCCGCGGCGCTCACCCAGGTGAACCTCGACAACCAGCGCGACGTGGTGAAGAACGAGCGCCGCCAGCGCTACGACAACCAGCCCTACGGGACGGCGTTCGAGCGGCTGTGCGCCCTCACCTTCCCCGAAGGCCACCCCTACGCGCACACCCCGATCGGCTCCATGGACGACCTGGACGCCACCACCCTCGAAGACTGCGCGGACTTCTTCGCCACCTGGTACGCCCCCGGCAACGCGGTCCTGTCCGTCGTCGGCGACGTCGATCCCGAGGCGACGCTGGCGGCGGTCGAGCGATACTTCGGCGGGCTGCCGGCCGGCCCCGAGAAGCCGCCCGCGCGGCCCGGCGAGCTCGGGCCGCTGTCCGGCGTCCGCGGGGAGACCCTCGACGAGGAGGTCCCCTCCCCCGCCTACTTCGCGATGTTCCCGCTCCCCACCGACGGCGGCGACGAGATCGAGGCCGCCGAGCTCGCGGTCGAGATCCTCGGCGGCGGCTCCGGCTCCCGGCTGTACGACCGGATGGTGCGCCGCGACGAGATCGCCACCGAGGTGTGGGCCGGGGTGACGCGGCTGGCGTCCGGCCCGTCCCTGGCGATCGTGGACGCGATCGGGCCGGATCCGGACAAGATCGCCGCCGTGCTGGACGAGGAGCTCCAGCGGTTCGCCGAGCAGGGCCCGGACGCCGACGAGACCGCCCGCGCCACGGCCCAGGCCGAGCGGGGCTTCCTGGAGCAGACCGAGACCGTCACGGCCCTGGCCAACGCGCTGTCCCAGAACGCCACGCAGTTCGGCGACCCGGCCCGGACCTTCACCGCCGCCGGCCGCGCCGCCGCGGTCACCGGGGACGCGATCAAGGAGATGGCGGGCCGCTGGCTGGCACCGGGCGCCCGCACCGCCCTGACCTACGGAGGCACCTCGTGAGCAGCGGCCTGTCCCTGCAGCCCCGCCCCGTTCCCGGGCCCGTCCCGGCCTGGGCGTTCCCGGCCGGTATCGAGGGCCGCGTCCCGGCCGGGCCGGCGACGCTGCGCTGCGACCTGCCCGGCCGCCGCCTCGCCGCGGTGCGGCTCGTCCTGCACGCCGGCGCCGGCCGCGAGCCGGTCCGCGCCGACGGCCGCCGCATCGACGGCGTCGCGACGCTGGCGGCGCACGCGCTGACGGAGGGCACCGAGCCGGGCGGCGGCACCGCGCTGACCGCCGCCTTCGAGCGCCTCGGCGCCAGCTTCTTCGCGCACGCCGACCTCACCGCGCTGCGCGTGGCGCTGGACGTCCCGACGACGCGGCTCGGCGCGGCCATGGAGCTGTTCGCCGAGGTCGTGCGCCGTCCGGCCCTGGACGACGGCGACGTGCGCCGCCTCGTCCGCGAACGCCTGGAGGAGATCGCCCAGGAGGACGCCGACCCGGGGACGCGCGCCATGCGCGAGTTGCGCGCGGTGATGTTCCCGCCGGAGGCCCGCGCGTCCCGCCCGACCGGCGGGAGCCGCGCCTCCGTCGAGGCGCTCCAGGGTGCCGACGTCCGCTCCTTCTACGGCTCCATGGTGCCCGCTGAGGCCACCGCGGTCGTCGCGGGTGATCTTTCCGGGGTGGACGCCGAAGGCGCGCTCACGGCCGCCCTGGAAGGCTGGGCCGCGACCGGCGATCCGCTCCCCACCCCGGACCGGATCATGCCGGAGTCGGCCGCCCGGATCGTCGTCGTCGACCGTCCGGGCTCGGTGCAGACGTACCTCAGCTTCGGGCACGGCGTCCCGGACCGCTCCCACCACGACTGGCCGTCCCTGACGGTCGCCGCGCACGTGCTCGGCGGCGGGCTCACGTCCCGGCTCAACGCGAAGCTCCGCGAGGAGAAGGGCTACACCTACGGCATGCGCGCGGGCCTGCTGCGGATGCGGCACTGCGGCCTGTTCATCGCGCAGGGCGCCGTCCACACCGAGGTCACCGCCGACGCCGTCTCCGACGCGCTGACCGAGCTGCGCGGCATCGTGTCCGAGGGCATCGGCGCCGACGAGCACGGCTCGTCGGTCCGCGCCCTGGCCGACCGCGCACCCGCCGAGTACGAGACGGCCCGCGCCGTCGCCGCCGAACTGGCCGACGTGTCCGCCAACGGCCTGGGCACCGACTACCCGAGCGCCTACCTGGCCGCCGTACGCGCCTCGACTCCCGACGGCGTCGCCCGCACGTACCGCAAGCACGTCGACCCCGAGGGCCTCACCGTGATCGCCGTGGGCGACGCCGAGCAGATCCGCGCCCCCCTGGAGAAACTCGGCTACGCGACCGTCACCGTAACCGCCAAGGAGTAGCCCCACCCGGCACCGCCCACCGAGCCCGCACCCGAACCTGGTGGATTGACAGGGTTCGGGGAATGGCGGGATGTTCGTCCTGGGCGGTCGGCAGGTGCGGTTTTCGTTACCCGGCGGAGGAAAAGTGCCGCTGTTCCGCTTCGCCGGGTGAACCGATGGCATGGTGGAGTGGGTCTAACCCGCGTTGGCGAACTCGCGCGGGACGACCCATGCGGGCTGGCACCGCGGGGAGACTTCCCCGCGGTCGAAAGAGGGGAACGGCCGTTGTCCTACGGGCAGATGGCGGGCGACGGGCCGTCCGTCGACACGATCCTGTCGGAGCCGAACTGCAAACCCGGCGGGGTCGTGGCCGGGAAGGTGCATCTGCGCGGCGGCACGCGGTCCGTGGACGTCCGGCATGTGACGCTGGCGCTCATGCCCCGCATGCAGAACGGCTACGGCGGCGAGTCGGCCGGCCCGGAGGTGTACCGGGGCGCCCTCACCCGCGGTTTCCGGCTGGACACCGGGCAGCAGCGCGACCTCGCGTTCTCCATCCCGCTGCCGTACGAGCTGCCGTTCACCACGGTGCTCGGCCACGAGCTCCCCGGCTTCACCATCGGGATGTGCACCGAGGTCGACCTGGCCGGGCAGCCCGATCCCGGTGACATCGACCCGATCTCCGTGGAGCCGCTGGAGTCCCAGCAGTGGGTGCTCGCGGCGATCGCGCAGCTCGGCTTCCAGATCTCGAACGTCACGTTCCAGAAGTCCAAGCTGCGGGGCGTCTCCCAGCAGCTGCCGTTCCACCAGGAGATGCACCTCAACCCGCCCGCGTCCTACCGGGGACGGATCGAGAAGGTCGGGCTGAGCTTCGTCGCCAGCCCCCGCACCATGGCGTTCGTGCTGCGCGCCGAAGACCGCGACACCCCGTCGGACGAGTCGTTCGGCGTCTTCCAGGTCCCGCACGCCGAGGCCGCCGAGACCGACTGGAACGCCAAGATCAGCCGGTGGCTGGAGAAGGCCGCCGCCCTGCCGCGCCCGTCCCGCTCCGGCACCGGCCACGGCGGTCACCGCGGCGGCCCGCCCGCACCGTCTCCGGCCCAGGCGCCGCTCCCGCCGCCCGGTGGCGCCTCGGCCTTCCCGCC
>NZ_SMLC01000205.1 GCF_004349245.1 Actinomadura sp. 6K520
GGGTGGCGGCGGGCGAGGGCGTCCTGCAGCTCGTGGTGGGTGGTGCAGCGGCGGCCGTCCAGGAGCCCGGCGTGGGCGAGGGCGAACGCGCCGGAGCAGACGCTGGCGACCAGCCCGCCGGCGGCGTGGTGGCCGGCCAGCCGGCGGGCGGCGCCGGGGGAGACGGGCGGGGCGTGCCGGGCGTCGGCCTCACGCGGCGCCGCCCACCGCCACCCGGGGACCACGACGATGTCGTCGCGGGTCAGGTCCGGCCAGGCGGCGGGGGCCCGCAGCGCGACGCCCTGCGCGGTGACGACGTCGCACTGCTCCCCGCGAGAACCGTCCCCCCGGGAGCCGTCCCCGCCGGAACCGTCCCCGGCGGGGTGGTCGGCGATGTAGGTCAGCCGGTAGGGCAGGCCGTCGCGGGCGGCGGTGGAGAACACCTGGGCGGGGCCGGCGAGGTCGAGCAGGTGCACGCCCGGGACGAGAAGGAACGCGATCCGGTGCACGATCCGGTCAGGCTACCGGACGGCCGCCGGGCGGGGCGGGGCGAGGTCGTCCAGCGCGGCGATGTCGGCGAACCGGCCGGCCAGGGCGTACTCGGTGCGGGTGATGACCTGGGCGGTGGTCAGCGTGGCGGGGTCGGCCAGGACGTCGGCCAGGGGCCGCCCGGGCGGGGCGTCGCGGTGGGGGATGGGGAAGGTGGCGGTGGCGTCGGTGACGAACACGACCCGGTAGCCCAGGTCGGCCGCCAGCCGGGCGGTGGTCTCGCAGCACTGCTCGGTCTGGATGCCGCAGACCACCACCTCGCCGATGCCGCGTTCGGTGAGCAGCTGCTGCAGGTTCGTGGTGGTGAACGCGTTGCGGGAGGTCTTGGTGAGGACCGGCTCGCCGGCGGCCGGTTCCAGGCCGTCCATGAGGCGGACGTGGCCGAGGGCGGGGTCGAACACGGTGCCGCTGCCGGGCTCGGAGTGCAGCACCCACACCACCAGGTCGCCGGCGGCGCGGGCCGCGCCGACGAGCCGGGCGGCGCGGGCGTCGATGTCGGGCGCCGACACGGCCCGCCAGTTCGGGCGGCGGCGGAAGGACTCTTGGACGTCGATGACGAGGAGGGCTCTGCTCATGGCCCCGATGCTGCCCGCGGCGCGGGGCGCGCGGCAGGCATCATCGCGGCACGGTGCGGAACGATCCGGTCACCGGTACCGGGCCCGCCGCAAGGATTTCGGCCCGCGGGAGGGAGAGGGCGTTCTGTCCGGGAATCCCCCGGTGTGGCGGGCGCCCCGGGGTGCTGCGCCGTCCCCGCCCACACCGGAGGGCGGCGCAGGGCGGCCGGCGTGCGCACGGACGGGGTCGCGAACAGGGGGATGGACAGGGGGATGCGGCATGGGCGGCCACGAGGCCGGCGGCGCGGCCGACGCGGACGAGACCGCCGGCACCGACGGTGCCGGTGGCGGGGGTTCGCGCGCGGCGGGCGCGACCGTCGGGGTGGAGGAGGAGTTCCTCCTGGTCGACGCGGTGTCGGGGATGTGCGTCCCGCGCGCCGGGCAGGTCCTCGCGGCGGCGGGGGAGCACCCGTGGCGGGCGTCGGGCGGCGGGTTCCACACCGAGCTGCTGGCCTCGCAGGTGGAGGCGGCGACCGGGGTGTGCGCGGACCTGGCGGGCCTGCGGGCGCAGCTGCGCGACGGGCGGGCGCGGCTGGCCGCCGCCGCGCGGGCGGCCGGGGCGCGGCTGGTGTCGGCGGGCACGCCGGTGCTGGGCGGGCCGCCCCCGCCGGTGACGCCCGGCGACCGGTTCGCCGCGATCAGCGGCGCCCACGGGGAGGTCGTGGCGGACTACCAGGCGTGCGGCTGCCACGTCCACGTCGCGGTCCCGGGCCGGGAGACGGCCGTGGCAGTGGTGAACCACCTGCGGCCGTGGCTGGCGACGCTGGTGGCGCTGGCGGTGAACTCCCCGTTCGACCACGGCCGCGCCGGGCGCTTCGCCGGCCGCCGGATCGTGGAGATGTGGCGGTTCCCCGGCGCGGGCGTGCCGCCGTTCGCGGCGTCGGCGGCCGAGTACGACGGGCGCGTCGCGGCGCTGGTGGAGGCGGGCGCGCTGGTGGACGAGGCGATGACGTTCTGGCTGGCGCGGCCGTCGCCGCGGTGGCCGACGGTGGAGGTGCGCACGGCGGACGCGGCCGCCACCGCCGACGAGGCGGTGCTGCAGGCGGCGCTGGCGCGGGGCCTGGTCGGCGCGGCGCTGCGGGACCTGGCGGCCGGGCGGGAGGCCCCGCCCGTGGACGGGCAGGTGTGCGCGGCGGCGCTGTGGAGCGCGGCGCGGCACGGGATGCGGGGCCACGCGCTGGACCCGTTCACCCGGCGGCGCGTGCCGCCGTGGCGCATGGTGGAGGACCTGCTGGCCCGGGCCCGGCCCGCGCTGGCCGAGACCGGCGACCTGGACACCGTGCACGCGCTGCTGGAGGGCGTCCGCCGGGCCGGGACGGGCGCGGACCGGCAGCGCCGCGCGGCCGGGCGGGGCGGGCCCCGCGCGGTGGTGGAGATGCTGGCCCGGCACACCGAGTCCGGCGTGCTGGGCGGCGGGCCCGGCGGCCCCGGCGGGGGGCCGGACCGGGCAACGCAAGCGGCATCTGGGGAGGAAGCGGGCGTATGGGACGCGCGTGAGCGGGTACCGCAGCCGGACACGCACGGGACCACGGAGGACGCATGACCGCTCAGCAGGCCGCCCACCGGCAGGCACCCGTCCAGGCCCCGCGGCGGGCCGCCGCCCGGGCCCCGGCCGGGGCCTCCCGCGGGGAGCCGGCAGCGGTGCCGGCACTGCCCGCCGCGCGCGGCCCGCTGTCGCGGGCCGTCGTGGACGCCCTGTCCGCGGGCCCGCCCCCAAGCCCGGCGCACGGCCCGGAGCAGGAGGATGTCCGGCCGGGGCTGGACGCGTGGGCGGCGGCGCGGTCCGCCGACCCCTACGGGGAGGACCTGCAGCTGGCGCTGCACACCTGTTTCGAGCTGCACTACCGCGGGTTCGCGGGCGTCGACCCGGACTGGGAGTGGGACGCGGGGCTGCTGCGGCTGCGCGGGGCGATGGAGGAGGCATTCCTGGCGGCGCTGCGCCGCGACGTGGCCGGCGGGTCCGACGTGGACGGCGCGCTCGCCGGGCTGCTGACCGAGCCGGTCGACGCGTCCGGCGTCACCCACCACCTGCGCGACGAGGGGGAGTGGTGGCAGCTGCTGGAGCACGCGGCGCTGCGGTCGGTGTACCACCTCAAGGAGGCCGACCCGCACGCCTGGGTGATCCCGCGGCTGCGGGGCCGCGCCAAGACGGCGCTGGTCGCGGTCGAGCACGACGAGTTCGGCGGCGGGCGCCCCGAGATGATCCACCAGAGCCTGTACGCCGGCCTGCTCGACGACCTGGGCCTGGACCCCTCCTACGGCGCCTACGTGGACGCGGCGCCGGCGGTGATGCTGGCGACGGTGAACATGATGTCGCTGTTCGGGCTGCGGCGGTCGCTGCGCGCCGCACTGGTGGGCCACTTCGCCGCGGCCGAGATCACCACCGCGCCGTCCGCGCGGCGGATGGCGCGGGCACTGGAGCGGCTGGGCGCCGGGCCCCGCGCCGCGCGGTTCTACACCGAGCACATCGAGGCCGACGCCGTCCACGAGCAGGTGCTGCGGCACGACGTGATCGGCGGGCTGCTGGAGCAGGAGCCGGAGCTGGCGGGGGACGTGGTCCTGGGCGTGCAGGCCACATGCCTGCTGGAGGACCGCCTGGCCGCGCACCTGCTGGACCACTGGCGCGGCGGCCCGCCGCGCTCGGCGCTGCGCCACCCGCCACCGGGCCTGCCCACCGGCCCCGGGGAGGGCCCGAGGTCCGGTCCGGTGAGAGGCGAGTGAGGGGGACGGGGATGCTGCTGCTGAGAACTCCGGGGGTGTACCGCCCCCAGTCCGACACCCACCTGCTGACCGGCGCGCTGTGCGCGGCCGGCGTCCCCCGGGGCGCGCGGGTGCTGGAGCTGGGCACCGGGACGGGCGCGGTGGCGATGGCCGCCGCCCGCGAGGGCTGCCGCGTCGTCGCGGTCGACGTGTCGGCGCAGGCGGTGCTGGCGGCGCGGCTGAACGCGCTGGTGCGGGGCCTGCCGGTCCGCGTCCTGCGCGGCGACCTGTTCGCACCGGTCGCCGGCCGGCGGTTCGACGTGATCGTCGCCAACCCGCCGTACGTGGCGGGCGCCGCCGACCCCGCGACCGTGCGGGGACGGGCCCGCGCCTGGGAGGCCGGGCCGGACGGCCGCGCCCTGCTGGACCGCATCTGCGCCGAGGCGCCGCGGCACCTGACGCCCTCGGGCACGCTGCTGCTGGTGCACTCCGCGCTGAACGGGGTCGCGGCCACGCTGGTGTCGCTGCGGACCGCCGGGATGCGCGCGTCGGTGGTGGCGCGGCGCCGCGAGCCGCTGGGCCCGGTGATGCGCCGCCGGGCCGACCGGCTCCGGGCGCAGGGGCTGCTGCCCCCGGGGCAGGCGTACGAGGAACTCGTCGTCATACGCGCCGACCGCGTTCAGGACACCGCCGAAGCGGGCGGGCGACCCGCGGGCGAGGAGTCCGCGGACGAGGGACGCGGGGGTGAGGGACGTGGGCGCCGCGCCGCGTGACACCGCCGCGGCGGGGGGCGCCGCCGGGCCGCCGGGTGCCGGGTCGCGGGGGACGGCCGCGCGGCGGGTGCGGATGGTGCCGGGCGGGCCCGTCCTGGTGGAGGGCCCGGTCGAGGTGGTCCTGGAGGACGGCCGGACGGTGACCTCGGACCGCTTCCTGGTGGCGCTGTGCGCGTGCCGCCGCAGCCGCTCCTACCCGTTCTGCGACACCAGCCACCGCCGCCGCGTCCGCACCGGCGACACCGGTGACCAGGACGCCGGCACGGAAGGCGCCACGGAAGGCCGCACCTGACGCCGGACGGGACGCGGACCGCCCCCGCCCCTGTCCCGGCGCCGGGACAGGGGCGGGGGGGACAGGGGCCGGTCAGCCGCCCAGGCTGTCGAGGGCGACGTCCAGGCGCTGGGCGAGCCGCTCGATCTGCTCCTCGTTGGCGCCGGTGTCCAGCTCGGCGATCACCGCGTCCCGGGTGGTGACGACCAGGGCCTCCTCGGCGCCCTCGCCGCGGGACGGATCGGCTGGGACGACGGTGGCCTCACCGCCCACGACGACGAGCGCGGCGTCGCGTTCGCTGGAGGCCAGCAGAGCGTGCAGATGGTCGGATGTGATCGTGGGCATGTGGTGACCTCCGGTTCGTCCTCGCCGGTTCACGTCGATCAGGGCTTGGCGGTCAGGGTTTGGCGGTCAGGGTTTTCGGCCGATCCCGGAGGCGAGCTCGCGGATCCGGCCCGGCCCGCCGGTCCGCGGGGACAGCGGCGGGGTGTCGCGCCCCGCCGCGGTGCGCAGCCCCTCCAGCAGCTCGCGCACCGCGTCGCGGGCGGTGTGCCGCGGCGTCCAGCCCAGCTCGTCCCGCGCCCGCGACACGTCCATGATCGGGACCTCCATGGCCAGGTCGAACAGCCCGGGCGAGGCGGGCACCAGGTGCAGCGACCACGCCGCAGCCAGCGCCGCCCGCACTCCCCGCGCCGGGACCCGCACGGTGCGCGCCCCCAGCAGGTCGGCGAGCTCGGCCGGGTCCAGCACCGGGTCGGCGGCGATGTTGAACGCGCCGCGGACCTCGCGGGTGGCGGCCAGCCGGAACGCCTCGCCGGCGTCCGCGGAATGCAGCGCCTGCAGCCGCAGCCCCGGCAGGTCCGGGACGGCGGGGATGAGATCGGGGCGGGCCAGCCGCCCCGGCAGCAGCGGCCCGGCGAACAGCCGCCGCTGCTCCGACGCGCTCTGCCGCTCGAAGATGAAACCGGGCCGGATCCGCACCACGCGGCAGCCCGGGTTGACGGCCTCGAAGATGTCCAGCAGCCGCTCGACGTAGGCCTTCTCCCTGCTGTAGGCGGCGCCCGGCCACCCGTGCGTGGGCCACGACTCGTCCACGCCCCGGTCCTTGGGCCCGGGGGAGTAGGCGCCCACGGACGAGGAGTACACCAGGGCGGGCACGCCGGCCTCGGCGACGGCGTCGAACACGCGGGAGCTGCCGACCACGTTGGCGTCCCACGTCACCGCCGGGCGGTGCGTCGGCTGGAACAGCCACGCCAGGTGGACCACGACGTCGGCGCCGCGCATCAGCGGGACCAGGTCGCTGTCGGTGACGTCCGCCTCGGCCCACTCGACCTTCCCGGCGCCCTCCGGGGCGTCCTCGCCCAGGACGGCGCCGGGGCCGGGTGCGCGGCGGGCCAGGCCGGTGATCGCGGTGACGGTCGCGTCCGCGGCGAGCGCGCGGACGGTGTTGGTGCCGATGTTGCCGGTCGCGCCGGTGACGACGACGCGCATGGCGGCCTCCCCCTCGTCGGCCGTCCCCGCGGGCCCCTTCCCGCAGGTGGACGGGACCGCCCCATTCCCGCCTCACACCGTTCTATGCCCCCGGCCGCACCGTTCCGCCGCCGACGTCCCGGCCTGGCCTCCGGTGCGCACCGGCAAGCCGCGCAGTCAGGCAGGGCTTGGGTCAGGCGGGGCGGGGGTCGCCGGGGCGGCAGCGCAGGCACGGCCGGTACCCGGCGGCCAGCGCGGCGGCCAGGTCCCCGAACCCGCGCCGGTGCGCGGGTGTGATCCGCCGCGCGTCACCGCACGTCGGGTAGCACACGATCCCGGTGGTGTCGCTGCCGACCAGCCGCACCCCGCGCCGCGCCAGCTCGGCGACCCCGTCGACGTCGACGTCCTCGGCGCGCAGCAGCCGCTCCTTGGCCGCGGCACCGAACACGTACTCGCCGAGCGCCCCGTCCGAGCGGGTCACGCGGTGGCACGGGATCAGCAGCGGGACCGGATTGCGGCCCAGCGCCGACCCCACCGCGCGGACCGCCCGCGGCCGCCCCGCCATCCGCGCCACCCACGCGTACGGGCGGACCTGACCCCGCGGGATCCGCGCCGCGGCGCGCAGCACCGCCGCCTCGAACTCGCCGAGGCCGCGCAGATCCAGCCGCAGGCCCCCCGGGCGCCCGCTGCGCAGCGCCGGCACCAGCCCCGCGGGCGGTGCCGCGGCGGGCAGCAGCGGCCGCGCGAACCGGGCGCGGAACGCGGCGGCGAACTCCGCCTCGCCCATCCCGGCGCGCAGGTAGGCGACACCGTGGTCGGTGAAGGCGACCTGCAGGTCGGCGTGCGGATCCGGCAGCGGCCCGGGGACGTGGACACGGCGCGCCGCGATGCGGTCCAGCAGCCCCGCGGGCGCGTCGGCGCCCAGCCCCGCCAGCTCCGCGGCGAGCTCACCCGCCGGGTCGCCGGCCGGCGGCCCGGCCCCGCGCTCGTCTCGGGTCATCGGATGCCCCCCTTCTGCTCCTCGCCCGGCCGCCCGGCGCCGCGCAGCACGCGCAGCCGCGCCAGGCCCCGGGAGATGTGCGACTTGACGGTGCCCTCCGGCATGCCGAGCACCGCGGCGATCTCCGCGACGGGCAGGTCGGTGACGTGCCGCAGCACCACCGCGGCGCGCTGGTCGTGCGGCAGCCGCGCCAGCAGGGCGGCCAGCTCGCGGCCCGTCTCGCGGCGCGCGGCGGCGTCCGCCACGCCCTCGCCCGGGTCGGGCGGATCGGGCGCCTCCTCGAGCGGGCCCGCCTGCGGGCGCCGCGCCGCCGACCGCAGGCTGTTGCGCCACACGTTCGCCAGGATCGTCAGCAGCCACGCCCGCGGCCGCAGCGCCGCGACCCGCTCCGGCCCGTACCCGCACAGCGCCCGGTAGGCGCGCAAAAACGCCTCCGCCGACAGGTCCTCGGCCTCGGCCCACCGCCCGCACAGCCGCAGCGCGGTCGAGAACACCGCGCCCCGGTACGCCTCGTACAGCACCGCGAACCCGGCGTCCAGGTCACCCGACAGCGCCGCGACGACCCGCGCGGCCGCCGTGTCGGCGGCACCGCCCGCGTGGGAGATGGAGACCTCGTCCGTAACCGTCACATCCGCTCAACACCGCCGCGCCCAGCCCGGTTGCACCGGCCGCCCCCGCCCCGGTCGGCGCGGGGCCGCTCCCGCCGACCGTATCCGCCGCGCCGGGGCCGCGCCGCCAGGGCGGTCACCGCAGCCATCCGGGCCGGATCACGCCGGTCTCGTAGGCCAGCACCACCAGCTGCGCGCGGTCCCGCGCCCCCAGCTTGGCCAGGATGCGGCTGACGTGGGTCTTGGCGGTGGCGGGCGACAGCACCAGCCGCCCGGCGATCTCCTCGTTCGACAGCCCCGCCGCGACCAGTTCCAGCACCTCCCGCTCGCGGTCGGTGAGGGACTCCAGGTCCGCCGCGGGCGGCGGCGCGGTCAGCCGGGACGCGAACTCGGCGATGAGCCGCCGCGTCACGGTCGGCGCCAGCAGCGCGTCGCCGCGCGCCACCACCCGCACCCCGTGGATCAGCTCGGTCGGCTCGGTGTCCTTGACCAGGAACCCGCTGGCGCCCGCCTTGATCGCGCCGTAGACGTAGTCGTCCAGGTCGAACGTCGTCAGGACCACCACGCGGACGGTGTGCAGCGCCGGGTCGGCGATGATGAGGCGGGTCGCCTCCAGGCCGTCCAGAACGGGCATGCGCACGTCCATCAGCACCACGTCGGGCCGCAGCAGCGCCGCCTGCCGCACCGCCTGCTCCCCGTCCCCGGCCTCGGCGACGACCTCGATGTCGCCCTCGCCCTCCAGGATCGACCGGAACCCCGCCCGCACCAGCGTCTGGTCGTCGGCCAGCATCACCCGGATCATCCCGCCGCCTCCGCCCGCGCAGAGCCCCCGGGCTCGGCGGCGTCGTCCACCGGCAGCCGCGCCCACACCCGGTACCCGCCCGCCGGGCGCGGACCGGCCGTCACCTGCCCGCCTACCGACGCGGCACGCTCCCGCATGCCCCGCAGCCCGTTCCCGCCCGCCGCCGAAGCCGTTGCGGCCGGGCCGGTGCCGTCGTCGTCGACCTGCACGACCACCGCGCCCGACACGCGCCGCACCGACACCGTCACCTGCTCCGCCCCCGAATGCCGCACGGCGTTGGTCAGCGCCTCCTGCACGATCCGGTACCCCGCCAGCCCGACCGGCGCCGGCAGATCCGCCAGCCCGGACGGCCCCTCCACCGTCCCGCCGGGGGAGTCGGCCAGGTCCCCCTCCCGGCGGACGGCCAGCCCCGCGGCCGCGGTCTGCTCCAGCAGCGCACCGACCCGCGCCAGCGACGGCGCCTGCGACGGCGGCGGCGCCACCGGGCCGCCCACCGACGCCTCCACGTCCGTGCCCGCGTCCGTGCCCGCGTCCGCGTCGACCTGCCGCAGCACGCCCAGCACCCCGCGCAGCTCCCGCAGCGTCTCCCGGCTCGCGGCCTTGATCGCCTCCAGTGCCGCGTACGCGCGTTCGGGATCGTCGCGGCGGTGCAGCGCCGCCCCCGCCTGCACGTTGATCAGCGAGATCTGGTGCGCCAGCACATCGTGCAGCTCCCGCGCGATCCGCAGCCGCTCGGCGACCGCGCGGCGCCGCGCCTCCTCCTCCCGGCTCCGCTCGGCCTCGGCGGCGCGCCGCTCGGCCGCCTCGGCCCGGTCCCGGCGGCTGCGCACGTACTGCCCGAGCGCCACGGCGACCAGCAGCCCCAGCGACAGCGACGCCACCCCCCGCGCGTCCACGATCGCGTCCGGGTCACCGCCCCCGCCGCCGCGCAGCAGCGCCACCCCCAGGAACCCGGCGTTCACCACGATGACCGCGCCCAGCGACACCAGCAGCCGGCACTCCACCGCGGCGGTGAACAGCGCCACCCACAGCACCAGCGCCAGCGGCCCGTCCGGATACCCCAGCGGGTAGTACAGCGGCGGCACCACCACGCCGACCACCAGCACCGCCACCGGATGCCGCCGCCGCACCGCCAGCGCCAGCGTGGCCACCACGATCAGCGCGACCCCGCCCGGCCACAGCGCGCGGTCCCCGGGCTTGACCGCCACCACGCTCAGCACCAGGGTCACCACCAGCGCGGCGGCGGCGAGAACGGCGTCGGCGCCCTGCCCGCGCGGCCACCCCACCGCACGCACCGCACGCACGGCGCGGGCCGCGCCGGGGCCGCGGGGACGGGACGGGGGCGTTGTCACGGGGCAACCGTAGTTCAGCCGCGTCCCGCCCACCCAGCACACCAAGATCGCCACCCCGGGCTCCCCAGGGGACGGCCGGGGGAGCGCACCCTTGACTTTCGGCAGTAACGCCGCAGTACACGCGCTTGTAGCGTGGAGCGCGTGAACGACACGGCGTCCCCCCGCCCCGCCGGCGGGAAGGCCACCGGGCGCACCGCGGGACTGACAAGGCGCGCCGCGACGGCGGCGGCGGGCCGGGCCCGCGCGGCCGCCCGCACCGCCCGCCCGCGGGCGCTGCGCGAGGCCGTCCGCCGCCCCACCCGGGCCGCGCTGGTCAAGGACGCCCTGCTGTACGGGGCGCTGGCATTGCCCGTCACCGTCGACATCGTCTCGCCGCTGGAACCGGCCCGGTTGTCGTGGTGGCTGCGCGCGGGCGGCCTGGTGGTCCTGGCCGCCGCCGTCGCGGTGTGCCGCGCCCGGCCCACCGCGGCGCTGCTGACGGCCATCGCGCTGACCGCCGTCAACGGCAACTTCGTGTTCGCCATGCCCGTGCTGGCCTACCTGACCGGGCGGCGTACCATCCGCGCGCAGCCGCTGCTGTGGGCGTTCACCGCCGTGTTCGTCACCGGGTCGGTCCTGGCGATCGCACGCGGCCTTGCCGTCGAGACCTGGTTCCCCTCCACCGTCTGGCTGGTGCTGCTGGGCGTCCTGCCCTGGCTGACCGGCCGCTACTGGCGCCAGTACCAGGAACTCCTGCACGCCGGCTGGGAACGCGCCGAACGCCTGGAGCACGAGCAGCGCATCATCGCCGAACGCGAACGGCTCCGCGAACGCGCCCGCATCGCCCAGGACATGCACGACTCCCTCGGCCACGAACTCGCCCTCATCGCCGTCCGCGCCGGTGCCCTGCAGGTCGCGCCCGGCCTCGACGGCCGGCACCGCGACGCCGCCGCGCAGCTGCGCCGCGGCGCGGCCGAGGCCACCGAGCACCTCCGCGAGATCATCGGCGTGCTCCGCGAGGACACCGCCACCGGCCCCGACGCACCGGACGGGCGAGACCGGGCGGGCGGGGCCGGTGGCGGTGTCCTCGCGGAGCACGCC
>NZ_SMLC01000206.1 GCF_004349245.1 Actinomadura sp. 6K520
CCCCCGGCACCCCGTGCCGCTCCGCCAACCCCGGCAGCCGCTCCCGCAGCCACCCCTCGACCTCGTCGATCTCCATTCCCATCCGCCCAACGTAGACGGCCGCGCCGATGGGCCGGCTCCTCCGGCGAGGACCCGGCACGCCTTCCGGAGCGTTTCCGGGTCCTTTACCAGTCGTGGCCGTGCCGGCTGCCAGAGTTGTCACGGTGGCCATTTCCAGAGACCCCGACCGGCTCGTCTTCTTCACCGACGCCGTCGTCGCGATCGCCATCACGCTGCTCGTGCTGCCACTGGTGGACGTCGTGCCCGCGGCGGCGCAGCACGGGCTGAGCGCCACCGAGGTCATCACCGAGCACCAGCCGGAGATCTTCGGGTTCCTGCTGAGCTTCGCGGTGATCTGCCGGCTGTGGCTCGTGCACCACGACTTCTTCCGGCACGTGCGCGCCTATTCCCGGCCACTGATCATGTGCAATGTCGGATGGCTGCTGACCATCATCGTGCTGCCGTTCCCGACGGAGATGGTCGGCGTTTACGGCGGCGACCGTTTCACGGCCGGCTTCTACATCGGCACGATCCTTCTCGCCGTCCTCTTCCAGACCGGGCTGGAACTCGTCGTCCGGGCCGATCCCGAACTGGCGTCGAAGACGGCTCCGCCGCCGCCCGACTCCCTCCCCGGTTCGGTCACCGCCACCGCACTCCTCACCGTCGCACTCATCCTCGCCCTGGCCATTCCAAGCCTGAACTACTGGACGCTGCTCCTCCTCTTCCTCTCCCCCACCATCGAAAAAACCTGGCACCGCCACCGGAACCGGCGCCGAGCCTGAACCGGTTACTTCTGGCGGTAGGCGACTTCGGTGGCTACGTGGGCCAGTTCGTCTCGCCAGCCGGGGCTGAGCGGGGCCGTCGCTATCGCGGACCGGGCCTGTGCCACCAGGTGGTCTATGCGGCGTTCGACTTCGCCGCGTACGCCCATGTCGGTGATGAGGCGGCCGAGTTCGGCGCCGTCGCCGTTCTGGTCGGCGAGCATGCCGGAGATGCGGTCGTCGCGCTGGATCGCCAGGGCGACGAGCAGGGTCATCCGCTGCTGGGCGAAGTCCAGGCCGGTCGGCTTGCCGGAGACGGTGCTGTCGCCGAAGGCGTCGATCAGGTCGTCGCGGAGCTGGAACGCCTCGCCCAGGGCGGCGCCGTACTGCTCGAAGGGGGCGGCGAGGTCCAGCCGTCCGGCGATGGCGGCGCCGAGGGCCAGGGGGCGGTGGATCGTGTACCGGGCGGACTTGCAGATCGCCGTCCAGCGGGAGAGCTCGGGGTCCGCGACCTGCTCGGCCGCCACCCGGATGTCCAGGTACTGGCCGATGACGACCTCGGTGCACACGTCGTGCCAGACCTCCCGGGCGGCCGGGGGCAGGGCGGCGGTCAGGCGGTGGGCGTAGACGTGCGCGAGGTCCCCGGCCAGGCTCGCCACGCCCTCGCCGTACCGGCGTGCCTCGCCGGCCCAGTCGGCGGCGCGGTGCTCCGCGGCGTGCCGCGCGTGGGCGGTCGGCTCGTCGCGGCGCAGGGGCGAGTCGTCCAGCACGTCGTCGTGGAGCAGGGCGTACGCGTGCAGGACCTCCAGGGCGGCGGCCGCGTCCACCGCGACCTGCTCCTGCGCGGGGTCGCCCCCGGCGGCGAGGAAGCCGCTCAGGCAGAAGGCCGGACGCAGCCGCTTGCCGCCGGCGGACACCAGGACGGTGACCGCCTCTACCGGGACCGCCGCGCGGGGGTCCACCGCGGACCAGCGGGCCTTCTCCGCGGCGAGCAGGCCGCTCAGCCGGTCCTCGACCCGGCTCATCAAGGCGCCGCGGGCCTCGGCGGGCGTGGTGGTGGTCTGATCGGTGGCTCCCATGCCACGACCTCCTCTTCCCGAAGAATGTGTCCACATAAGCGCTGTGGGCCAGGAACGCCGGCGGCGTTCCTGGCCCACAGGGTGTGCCTGGGCGAAGCGTCCTACAGCACCAGGCCGCGGTTCAGTACCGCCAGGGCCCGGTCGATCAGTTCGAGCAGGTCGCCTTCCTGGTTGTGGTCGCCCCAGAGCACCTGGTGGAAGGCGCCCGTCATGGCGCCCACCACGACGCGGAGTTCGAGGTCGTCCGCCGGGCGGCCGGTCCGCTCGGCGAGCGCCGCGCTCGCGGCGTCGACCATCCGGTACTGGGCCTCGTACATGAAGGCCCGCACCGTGGGCACCGTCCGCACCAGTTCCCGCCGCCACCGGTACTCGGCGCCGTAGTCTCCGTAGACCTGGTGCACCATGCCGGTCAGGGTCTCCCGCAGGGCGACCAGCGGCGGCTCGTCCGCGGGGCGGGCGCGGAGGAGATCGATGCCGGACGCGGCGAACTCGTCCGTCAGGACGATGTGCTCCTTGCTGGGGAAGTACCGGAAGACGGTGCTCGGGGAGACCTCGGCCTCCGCGGCGATCTGCTCGATGGTGGTGTTCTCGTACCCCTGCTCCTCGATCAGCCGGCGGGCCGCCTCACGGATCGTCCGGCGGGTACGCAGTTTCTTGCGTTCGCGCAGGCCAAGGTCGGCTTCGACGGCCGCGATCGCCGGCGAGTTCGGCTTGCTGGGCATGGACGAGAGCCTACAGTTCATTCGCGGGCGCCAGCGGCGGAGCCGGGCTGGGGCTCGACGGCGGGGTCTTCCTTCTCCTCCTTTGGGTCGTCCGGCAGGACGAAGGCGCCGAGGACGGCCATGGCGAGCGCGCCGACGCCGCTGACCAGCAGGACCAGCCCCATGCCGTCGATGAAGGCGGCTTCGGCGGACTGCGCCAGCTGCGGCATGTTCAGCCGTTCCGCGACGGCCTGCGCGGCCACCACGGACTGCCCGGCCGCGTCGGCGGCCTCCGCCGGCAGCCCCTGCGTGTCGATCCGGTCCTTGAAGATCACGTTGAGCAGGCTGCCCAGGAGGGCGACACCGATGGCGCCGGCGACCTGCCGCAGGGTGGTGAGGAGGCCGGTGCCGATGCCCTCCCGGCCCTTGGGAAGCGCGGCGAGGGCCTTGTCCATGGCCGGCATCATGGCGAAGCTGACGCCCAGGCCGGTGATGACCATCCACAGCGCGGTGAACCCGTATCCGGTGTCGGCGTCGGTGGTGCTGCCGAGGATCATCGCGAAGCCCAGGGTGGCCATGCCCCCCACCACCACCGGCCGGGAGCCGAAGCGGGTCACCAGCGGCGGCACGGCGCGGGCCACCACGATCATGCCGACCAGGAGCGGCAGCAGGCGCAGCCCGGTGTCGAAGGCGTCGTAGCGCAGGACGGCCTGCAGGTACAGCGGCAGGACGAACACCAGGCCCATCATCACGAACATCGCCAGCGCGGCGATGGCCGTGTTCCACCGGTAGGCGGGGTTCCCCAGCAGTTCCAGGTCCAGCATGGGACGGGTCTCGCGCCGCGCGCGCAGGACGAGGCCGACCAGCATCAGCACGCCGGCGACCAGCGAGACGACGATGACGGGGTCGCCCCATCCCTCGACGGGCGCCTCGATGAGGCCGTAGACCAGGGCGGCGAGACCGAGCACGCCGAGCGCCGTGCTGATCAGGTCGATCTTGGGGGCGGACGGGTCGCGGGTCTCGGGGATCAGCGTGAGGCAGGCGATGATGCCGACCGCCACGAACGGGATGTTGATGACGAAGACGGAGCCCCAGTAGAAGTTGTCGAGGAGCCAGCCGCTGACCAGCGGGCCGAACGGCAGGCCGACCGACATCCCGACGGTGAGGGCCGCGACCGCCTTGGTCTGCTCCTCCCCCCGGAACAGGGTCGGGATCACCGACAGCGCCAGCGGCATGATCAGCGCGGCGCCCAGGCCCATGATCGTGCGGGCGGTGATGACCCCCTCCGGGGACGACACGAGCGCCCCCAGGATCGAGCCGCCCATGAAGATCGCGAGGCCGGTGACGAGCAGCTTCCGCCGTCCGAAGCGGTCGCCGAGCAGCCCGGCGGGGAGCATGAAGGCCGCGAAGACCAGGGCGTACGAGTCGACGATCCACTGCAGCTCGCCCGTGCTGGCGCCGATGTCGGCGGCCATGGTGGGCAGCGCCACGTTCATGATCGTCAGGTCGAGCCCCAGGACGATGACGCTGATGATCAGGCCGACTAGTGCCAGCCAGTTGTTTTTGGAAGCCATGCTCAAATGGTAGTCGATGCCAAGTTTCCCGCCTAGGGGGTGCGGCGCACCCATGCCGGGGCTTTACCGGCGCCGGGGTCGAGCGACGCGCCGCGGCCGGTGAGGGGCGGCCGGTGAGGGGCGGCCGGTGAAGGGGGGCGGAGCGCGGCGGCGGGCCGGGGGCGGTGCCCGCCGCCGCGCTCGGAGAGCGTCAGTCCTCGACGTCTCCGTTGATGTGGCGCTGCACGAACTCGTAGGCCCGGTCGCCGAACTGGGCACCGAACGGGAGCGACCTCTCGACCGTCTCCTTGAAGTGCACGCCGGCCCACACCCGGCTGTCGGCGTAGTCCCGCACGTAGTCGGTCCAGGTCGCGTAGTGGAGTTCGAGGTCCTCGGCGGGGACGGTCCCCGGCTCCGTCAGCGCCGAGCCGGCCTCGTAGGGCCAGCTCCAGTCGAGGACGTCGTCGCCGAGGAAACGCCGCGCCGCCTGCGCCTGGGCCGCGCAGATCGTCGCGAAGCCCGCCGGGTACTCGGGGTGGTCCCCCGAGGGCAGGTAGCCGGTCCACTCGCGGGCGGGGATGTCGTCGACGGTCCCGATGCCGGGCCCGCCCCACGCCGTCACCTTGGCGTCGCCGTACACGTGCCGGACCGCGCTGAACGGCCGCACGGAGTCGTACCGGTGGATCTGGTGCCAGGCGGCGATCATGTCGTCGAACCGCGCCAGGGACGTCGTCATGAACAGCTGCGCCCAGCCGTCCAGGTCGAGGTCGTGGGCCAGCGCCGCGGCGCGCGGCGCCAGGGTGATGGCCGCCCCCGTGTGGTCGAAGAACTCCGCCTTCACCTTCTGCTCGTCGGTGAGGCCGGCCGATGCCGCCAGGACCTCGTCCACGGAGCGCTTGTAGCGCTCGGCGTCGGTGTGGTCGGTGTGGTCGGGCGGGGCGAGCTCGAACCGCCCCGGGTCGTCGAAGGTGAACGGCTTGACCAGCCGCACCTGCGGGGTGATGAACTGCTGGGCCACGAAGATGCCCTTGTCACCCGGCCCGTCGCCGACGCGGCGGCGGTGCCGGTGGATCGCCGGCTGCCACCGGGAGGGGTCGACCAGCTTGCGGGGCGTGTTGACGGGCTCGTAGCCGGTGTAGTCCTCGAAAGGCTCGCCGTGGTAGGTGCGGCCCATGTCACCGAGGTGGTTCATGCCGTCCTTGGCACGGGTCCTGATGATGGCCTTCCCGGCGATGTTGCCGATGCCAACTGGGGTGGTCGGGTCCTCCGACTCGTCGTCCGGGTCCAGGCCGAACAGGGCCAGCGCCTGCCCCATGACCTGCGCCCGCTCCGGATACACGGTCTGCAGCACCCGGTAGCCGGCGTACAGGCCGGCGATGTTCTTGTTCCGGTTGGTGGCGGACTCGCTCGCGGGACGGCGCTCGATCCGGGAGCAGATGCCGACCGCGGTGGGGTGGTAGGGCGCCAGCGCGTCGAACCACGACATCATGAACAGGTGGGTGATCCAGATGTAGAGGGGCGCATCCGTGGGGCCGATGGCGTCCTCCGAAGGGAACCTGCCGTCGGCGTTGGTGGTGATCAGGTCCTTGATGAAGTTGCCGTTGTCGAAGTCGTATTCGAACTGCGGGGGCGCCGGCTCGGCCGCCGGGGCGGGCTCGGCGGCCTCGTCCACGGTCACCTGTTCCTCGACGGAGGCAAGAGATTGGTCGGACGTCGTCATGTAAAAGTCCTTTCCTAGTTCTTGTTCTTCGCGATGAGCGCCTTCAGCTGGGGCGACACCTGGTAGTAGTAGCCCAGGTTGAAGTGGCCCCCCTGGGCCGACCACTTCGGGACCGAAATGCTCACCCGGTCGTCGTTGTAGGCGTACGGAGCACCCGTCATGAATTCCTCGATCTTCGGTTCCAGCCGGGTCTGGATTTCCGACAGGTCGAGGTTCTGCCGCGGCTGGGGCGCGAAGGAGATGCGCTTCACCTCCGGGGAGTCCCAGCCGAGGGTGATGTAGACCCGGTACGCCTTGCGGGCCAGTTCCAGCATCTGCTCGTCCGGTTCCGGCATTCCGCAGTCGCGGAGCATCGACAGGACGACCTTCGCTTCGAGGTCGCCCGCGACCTCGGCGGAGAGCTGGAAGTACAGGTTCATCGTCTTGCGCTTGTAGTCGATCCCGACCAGCGCGACGTCGTCCAGTTCGTAGCGGGCGAAGAGGTCCGCGTTCTCGGCGACGGCGTTCGGCATCGACGGGATGCCGGCGAGGTCCGACACCTTCTGCAGGGCACCGGGAAAGCTCGGGTAGAGCTTCTGGAAACCGCCGACGGCCCCGTAGTCGGCGAAGTACTCGCTGACGGGGACCCGGGCCTTGATGTCCGAGAGCAGGGCGCCGACCGGATGGTCCGTCTCCGCCACGAGGCCGTGCGACAGCGTGTGGGCGTAGGGGTCGTCGATCTCCTCGGGCAGCTGAATGGTGTAGTCGAATTCCTGGCTGCCGGTCGACACGCTGAAAATGATCGCGACCTCGCTGATCGCTTCCCCGTACGAAGCCAGGATCGGCCAGACGCTGTCGCGCGAACAGGGCACGTCCAGCATTCGAGCCGACTGCTCGATGGCCGAGTACACCTTTTCCATCCCGGCGGCTCCGGACATTGGTCCTCCCAAATACTCAGTCTTAGGTGGCGGTACGCCTTTTCGGGTATGCGAACGGGGCCTTCCGGTGCCGGTTCGGTTTCGCAACCTCCGGGCCGCCGGAAGACCCCGTTCGCGGGCGGATTCCACTTACCTCGGCGAAGCGGCGGGGCAGCCGGTGGACGTGACGGCCGCCGTTGCCCGCTCCTTCACCGCGTCAGCTCTTGACCTGGCCCTTGATGTGCCGCTGCACGAATTCGTTGGCCAGGTCGCCGAACTGGTCACCGAACGGCCTGGACCGGTCGATCGTCTCCTGGAAGTGCACCCCGGCCCACACCCGGCTGTCGCCGCAGACCTTGTTGAAGTCGGTCCAGGTGGGGAAGTGGACCTCGATGTCCTTGCGCGGGACGATCCCCGGTTCCGTCCTCGTCGCGCCCGCCTTCACGGTGAACTTCCAGTCCAGGGTGTCCTCGCCGAAGTAGAGCCGCGCCGCCTGTGCCGAGGCGGCGCACACCGTGGTGGAGGCCGAGGGGTACTCGGGGTGGTCCCCCGTGGGCAGGTAGGGACTCCACTGGTCGGCGGGGATGTCGTTGACCGTTCCCTTGCCGGGGCCTCCCCACGCCGTCAGCCGGCGCCTGCCGTACACGTACCGGATCGCGCTGATCGGCCGGACCGCGTCGTACTTGATCTTGTGGTGCCAGACCGCGATCGTCGTCTCGAACGTCGCGAGCGTGTGCACGAGTTGGAAGAAGGCCCACCCGGGGATGCCCTGCTCGCCGTTCTGGTCGTGCCTGTCGAGGAGGTGCACCGCCGAGTGCCCGATGCCCCAGCGCTTGTTGTCCATCACCTCCGCGATCACCTTCTGCTCGTCGGTCAGCGCGGCCGACGCGTCGATGACCCCGTCCACCAGGCGCCGGAACCTGCGGCGGTCGCGGTGGTCGATGAAGTCGGGGCGGGCGATCTTGAACTGCGTCGGGTCCTTGAAGGTGAGCGCCCTGACCCGCCGGGTCTGCGGGGTGACCACGTGCTGCGCAACGTAGATGCCGATGTCACCGGGCCCGCCGCCGACGCGGCGGCCGTTGTGCGGGCCAAGCTGCGGCTGCCAGCGCGACGGGTGGGTCAGCTCGTAGGGGGTGTTCACGGGGACGTAGCCGGTGTAGTCCGCCCACGGCCTGGGGTTGTAGCGGCGGCCGCCCTCGTCGCCGAGGAAGTTCATGCCGTCCCGCTTGTGCGCGTTCCAGGCGGCCTTGCCGACGACGTTGCCGATGCCGACCGGACTGGTCGTGTCCTCCGACTGGTCGTCGGGGTCCAGCCCGAGTGCCGTCATGAACTGCCGTACGGCGGGCCTCGTCTCCCCGAACACGCCCTGCCACACCCGCCAGCCGGCGTACAGGCCGGCGATGTTCATGTTCCGGTTGGTGGCGGACTCGCTGGAGGGACGGCGCTTGATCTTGGTGTAGATGCCGACCGCGGTCTCGTGGTACGGCGCCACCGCGTCGAACGCGGCGATGGCCGTGATGCGGTTGACCCACAGGAACGTGGTGATGTCCATGGCGCCGAAGACGTCCTGGTTGATCGACTCGCCGGCGGTGTCGTCGGTGGGCCCCAGGAACTTGAGGTAGTTGTCGGTGTCGAGGTCGAAGTCGAGCACGGGGTCGTCTTCGCGCTTCTCGGCATGGGCGGTGCCGGTATGCCCGAGGCCCAGCGCCGCGGTCGAGGCAACGCCGAGTCCACCGAACAGGAGCAGCCTGCGACTCGGGACTAAGCCTGAAGCGGGCGAGAGGTTGGACTTCGTCATGGCGGGTTTCCATGTCCTTTGCAGAGGATGCCTTGCGGATGTCAGCGGGGTTTCCGGGCCCGGGGCCGTCGCACACGGACGGTCCGGGTCCGGTCGTCGTAGCAGCGGCGGAGGCCGCGCGAGAGCCGGGAGGACGTCAGCCCGCCGGGTAGCCGCCGAAGCGCCGTTCCCGCCCGCGGAGGTCCTTGAGCGCCCGGTCGTAGTCGGCACGCGTCATGTTGGGGAACAGGACGGGAGAGAAGTGAAGCTCCGCGTACGGGGACATCAGCGGGAAGAAGGAGGACATGCGGATCGCCCCGCCGGTCCGGATGACGAAGTCGACCGGCTTCGTGACGTACGCGCTTTCGGCCAGGATCTCCTCGGTCATCGCCGGGATCTTGCCGTTGTACCTGTTGAAGATGCCGATCACTTCGCGGGAGAGGGACATCCCGAGGATGTAGTGGAGAGTGAACCCCGAGTCCTTGTCCGACTTGTCGCGGAGCTCCGCGAGTTCCGTGAGGTACTCCTCGGGGACGAGGTCCAGCGACCCGGAGAAATCGAAGTTGCAGTCGCCGTGGCAGCGTCGCGCCACGTCGTTGAAGGCGACCAGGAAGGTGGTCACCGCGGCCTCGGGGCGGCTGAAGTTCGCCGCGGAGGAGGTCGTGATGTAGAGCGTGGTGATGCCGTCCTCTTTGGCCCAGCCGATGAAGTCGATGAGCTTGTCCGCCATCGCCGTGTAGCCGTCGTCGAGGGAGACGCCCTGCTCCTGGGACCAGCGGCGCATTCCGTCCGGCAGCAGCATCAAGTTGGTCACTGTTCACGCCTCTCTGTCATCTTGTGCGGGATCTCACCGGGGAGAGCGGCCGGCCGCCGTCTCGGCGGCGGCGGCCGGGAATGGAACCCGCGACCATGCCGGTGGCACCGGAGTCGGGGTGGAGAAGAACTGCACGCGAAAGAGCACCCGTCACCGGGGTGTCGCCCTGCGGGCATGGTGACGGGTGCTCTCCGCGATGGTGGAACAGGCGAGCGGGCGGCGCGGGGTGCCGTCAGCCGGCCTCGGGGGCGAGCATCTGCACCATCTGCGGCGGCATCTGGTACCACGACTGGAGCTTGTAGTACTCGCCGCGCGGCGCGGCGGTGACACCGTAGATCCCCTTGCGGGCGGCGGGACCGTAGGTGTACGGGACGTCCTTCGCGAACTTCTCGATCTTCGGATCCACCGGCACGCCGGCGGGGAACGCGTCCAGGTCCCGGACCACCACGGCGAAGGTGATCCGCTCGATCTTGGACGAGTCCCAGCTCAGCGTGGTGTAGTAGCCGGTCGCCTGCTGGGCGAGCGTGAGCATCTGCTCGCTCGGCTCGGCCAGCCCGTGCTCGCGCATCATCGACCGGACGGCCTCCGGTTCGCGCATCTCGGCGGGCGATCCGAGGAAGTAGATGTTCAGCGTCCTGCTCGGGTAGTCGATGCCGATCAGGCTCGTCCTGCCGTCCAGGCCGTTGCGCGTGAAGAACTCCAGGTTCTCCGACAGGCTGCGCGGCATGGACGGGAGGTCGGCGAGCTCCGTCACCTTCTGCAGGTTGTTCAGGGGGAAGAACGTCCAGGTCTTCTTGAAGCCGCCGACGACGCCGAAGTCGACGCCGTGGTAGTCGAGGGGGAAGCGGTCCTGGATGTCCGAGAGCAGGTCGCCGACGGGGTGGTCGGTCTTCTCGGTGAGGCCGTTCGCCAGCGCGATGGCGTAGGGGTGGAGGTCCGGGGCGAGCGACGCGATGCGGAAGTCGAGGCCCGCGGAGTTGGTCGCCACCCTGTAGGCCATCTGGGCGTGCTCGGGGAGGGCGTCCGCGTACGCGGTCAGGATGGGCCAGACCGTGTCCCGCGAGCAGGGCTCGTCCAGCAGTCCGGCCGCTTTCTCGATGTCGGAGTAAAGAGCTTCCAGCTCGGCTGTGCCGGCCATTGCGCCTCCCGCGTCGATCTTGATTTTCGTGTGGGAATTCTCGTAAGGGATGGAACAGGTCGAACGCCGGTGACGCAGGGGGTCACCGGCGGAAAAAAGGGTGTACCAAGGAACGGACTCAAAGGTTCCGGGTCTGCATTGCCGCGTACTGTCTCGCGGAGAAATGGCGCCACCGTCGGCTGGGCGGCGAGCCGGCAAAGAGGCGGAACGGGGAGCTCACTCCGATAATGTGCCGCCGAGAAGGCAAAGTCTGGAGCCGGCACTCTAGATATATGTTCTTCGCCGCAGGTTGTCAAGGCTCGGGCGCGGAGCCGCCCCCGGGCATCGGACGGGCAATTGGACGGACCGTTGATCTGGACGGTTCCAGCGAGAAATAATGGCGTCGGCAGCACCGGGCGCGGCGACCTTCTCGGCACGTGGCCAAACACCACGATGGTGCAGCGGTAGAGAGTCGCGAAATGGGAGCTCGCACCCGGCATTGAGCCAGCGCTTGGGCAAAGCCTAAAGACGCCACCATAGATATAGATTCTTCGTCGCAGGATGTCAAGGCCCCCGATGCCGACGACTCCGGTTGATCACCTCGGCATTCATGCTGTTCACGGGACGTTCACGGCCCGGCGACCGGTGTGCCGCACGACGGTGCGGCGCAGCGTGATCGCGAGCGGGCGCGAGCGTGCCCGGGCGGGCACGGGTGGGCCGCCG
>NZ_SMLC01000207.1 GCF_004349245.1 Actinomadura sp. 6K520
CATGTTGCCGTTGGCGTCGTGCTCCGCGGCCAGGTCGCGGCGGCGCGCCTCGTCCAGGAACCAGGCGCGGCACTCCAGCTCGTGCGGGGTCCACGCGAACCGGTGGTAGCCGCCGGTCGCCTCGTCCCTGCCGACGGGCAGCAGCGCCGCCCACATCTCCTCGAAGCTCATGTCCCCTCGATGGTCATGGGGCCATCGGAACACGGACGCCGCGCTCGGCGGCGACCTCCGCGGCCCGGTCGTACCCCGCGTCGACGTGCCGCATCACACCGGTGCCGGGGTCGTTGGTCAGCACGCGCCGGAGCTTCTCCGCGGCGAGGGCCGTCCCGTCCGCGACGCAGACCTGCCCCGCGTGGATGGACCGGCCGATCCCGACGCCGCCGCCGTGGTGGACGGACACCCATGTCGCCCCGGACGAGACGTTCAGCATCGCGTTCAGCAGCGGCCAGTCGGCGATCGCGTCCGAGCCGTCCGCCATGCCCTCGGTCTCCCGGTACGGGCTGGCGACGGACCCGCAGTCGAGGTGGTCGCGCCCGAGGACGATCGGCGCGCTGATCTCGCCGCGCGCCACCAGGTCGTTGAACGCCTCCCCGGCCCGGTCGCGCTCGCCGTAGCCGAGCCAGCAGATCCGGGACGGCAGGCCCTGGAAGCGCACCCGCTCCCCCGCCATCCTGATCCAGCGGGCCAGCGGCTCGTTGTCCGGGAACAGGTCGAGGATCGCCCGGTCGGTGCGGGCGATGTCGCGCGGGTCGCCCGACAGCGCCGCCCACCGGAACGGGCCCTTGCCCTCGCAGAACAGCGGCCGGATGTAGGCGGGGACGAATCCGGGGAAGTCGAACGCCCGCGCGTACCCGGCGAGCTGCGCCTCGCCCCGGATGGAGTTGCCGTAGTCGAAGACCTCGGCGCCCGCGTCCTGGAAGCCGACCATCGCCTCGACGTGCGCGGCCATCGACGTGCGGGCCTTCTCGATGAACGCGGCCGGGTCCTTGTCGCGCTCGGCGGCCATGTCCTCGAACGCGATGCCGAGCGGGAGGTAGGCGAGCGGGTCGTGGGCGCTGGTCTGGTCGGTGACGACGTCGATCGGCGCGCCGCGGCGCAGCAGTTCGGGGACGATCTCGGCGGCGTTCCCGAGCACCGCGATCGACAGCGGCCGCCGGGCCGCCTTCGCCTCCTCGGCGAGCCGCAGCGCCTCGTCCAGCGAGCCGGCCCGGACGTCGCAGTACCGGTGCTCGACGCGCCGCTCGATGCGGGACGGGTCGCACTCGACGCAGATCGCGACCCCGCCGTTCATCGTCACGGCGAGGGGCTGCGCGCCGCCCATCCCGCCGAGCCCGGCGGTGAGCGTGATCGTCCCCGCGAGGGTGCCGCCGAAGCGCTTCCCGGCGACGGCGGCGAACGTCTCGTAGGTGCCCTGCAGGATGCCCTGGGTGCCGATGTAGATCCACGACCCGGCGGTCATCTGGCCGAACATCGTGAGGCCGAGCGACTCCAGGCGGCGGAACTCCTCCCACGTCGCCCACTGCGGCACGAGGTTGGAGTTCGCGATCAGCACCCGGGGCGCCCACTCGTGCGTCCGGAAGATCCCGACGGGCTTGCCGGACTGGACGAGCAGCGTCTCGTCCCCCTCCAGGTCGGTCAGCGAGCGGATGATGCCGTCGAAGGCGTCCCAGCTGCGGGCCGCCCTCCCCGAGCCGCCGTAGACGACGAGCTCGTCGGGATGCTCGGCGACCTCCGGGTCGAGGTTGTTCTGGATCATGCGCAGGGCCGCCTCCTGCGGCCAGCCCTTGGCGGTGAGGTCGGTGCCGCGCGGCGCGCGGACGGGACGGGGACCGGACATCTGCGGACTCCTTAGGAGAGGGCCGGTTAGGAGAGGGAGCCGGTGACGGCCTCGGCGGCGGCGACCAGGGAGCCGTCCCGGACCAGCTCGGTCGCGGCGGCGATCTCGGGCGCGAGGTAGCGGTCGGGGCCGGGCGGCGGGACGGCCTCCCGCAGCCGCGCGACGACGGCGGCGGTCGCCGGGCCGGGACGCAGCGGGGTGCGCAGGTCCAGCGCCCGCGCGGCGGTGAGGATCTCGATGGCGATCACCTGCGCCAGCCCGTCGACCGACCGGCGCAGCTTGCGGGCCGCGTTCCAGCCCATCGACACGTGGTCCTCCTGCATGGCCGAGCTCGGGATGGAGTCGGCGCTGGCCGGGGCGGCGCGGCGCTTCAGGTCCGACACGATCGCGGCCTGCGTGTACTGGGCGATCATGTGGCCGGAGTCGACGCCGGGGTCGTCGGCGAGGAACGCGGGCAGCCCGGACGAGCGGCCCTTGTCGAGCATCCGGTCGGTGCGCCGCTCCGACATCGACGCGACGTCGGCGGCGGGCACCGCGAGGAAGTCCAGCACGTACGCGACGGGCGCGCCGTGGAAGTTGCCGTTGGACTCGACCCGGCCGTCCGGCAGCACCACGGGGTTGTCGATGGCGGACGCCAGCTCCCGTCCCGCGACGAGTTCGGCGTGCGCGACCGTGTCCCTGGCGGCGCCGTTCACCTGGGGCGCGCAGCGCAGCGAGTACGCGTCCTGGACGCGGGTGCAGTCGGGCCCGCGGTGCGACTCCATGATCTCCGAGGCGCCCAGCAGCGCCCGCAGGTTCGCGGCCGACGCGGCCTGGCCCGGGTGGGGACGCAGGTCCTGCAGGTCGGCGGCGAAGACCCGGTCGGTGCCGAGCAGCGCCTCGACCGTCATCGCGGCGGCGACGTCGGCCGCGGTGAGGAGCCGGCGCAGGTCGTGGACGGCCAGGACGAGCATGCCGAGCATGCCGTCCGTGCCGTTCAGGAGGGCGAGCCCCTCCTTCGCGCCGAGCGTGACCGGTGCGATCCCGGCCTCCGCCAGGGCGTCCGCCGCCGGCCGCAGCTCGCCGGCGGCGTCCCGGACCGACCCTTCGCCGATCAGCGCCAGCGCCACGTGCGCCAGCGGGGCGAGGTCCCCGGAGCAGCCGAGGCTGCCGTGTTCGAAGACCTGCGGCGTGATGCCGGCGTTGAGCAGCGCGGCGAGCGTCCGCGCCGTCGCCGGCTGCACCCCGGTCCGCCCCGTGGCGAGCGTGCGCAGCCTGAGCAGCATCAGCGCCCGGACGACCTCCCGCTCCACCTCGGGACCGGACCCGGCCGCGTGCGACCGGACGATGTTGAGCTGCAGCCGCGCCCGCAGCTCCGGGGCGATGTGCCGGGTGGCGAGCGCCCCGAACCCCGTCGACACCCCGTAGACCGGCGTCGGGCGGGCGGCCAGCTCCTCGACATGGGCGCGCGACTCGCCGATGAGCTTGAGCGCCGCGTCCGTCAACGAGACCGCGGCGCCGCCCCGCGCCACCGCCACCACCTGCTCGAACGCCAGCGCCTCGGGCCCGACCTCGATGATCTCGTCCGCCATGTCGATGCTCATACCCACCATTGGAGCGTCCCCGGCGCCGCCGCGGGAGGGGCGGCGCCCGGCGGCTGTCTCGGATACGAGACGATTGCGGGATAATGCGGCCATGAGCCAGGTTCCGGCCGCCCGCCGCGCCCTGGCGGTGCTGCGCCTGCTGGCCGCGGCACCCGGCCCGCTCCCCGCCTCGGCGATCGCGCGCTCCCTCGGACTGCCCCGTTCCAGCACGTACCACCTCCTGGCGGCGATGGCCGAGGACGGCTTCGTCACCGCCATTCCGGAGGAGCACCGCTGGGGCCTGGGCGTCGCCGCCTTCGAGATCGGGTCCGCCTACCTCCGCCACGAGCCCCTGGAGCGCCTGGCCCGCCCCCTCCTCCGCCGCCTGGTGGACCGCGTGGGTGAGATCGTCCAGCTCGGCGTCCTGCACGGCGCCGAGACGCTCTACCTGCTGAAGGAGCAGCCGCCCGGCCACCCCACGCTGGTCACCGACGTGGGCGTCCGCATGCCGGCCCACCTCACGGCGAGCGGCCGCTCGATGCTCGCCCACCTGCCTCCGGCGCAGGTCCGCGCCCTCTTCCCCGGCCGGTTCGTCGACCGCACCGGCCGGGGGCCCGCGTCGCTGCGCGAACTGCGCCGCATCCTCGCCGAGGACGCGCGCCGGGGGTGGGCGGTGGAGGACGGCCACATCACCGAGGGCTTCGCCAGCATCGCCGCCTGCGCCTTCGACCACACGGCCCACCCCACGGCGGCGATCACCGTGACGTTCCGCCGCGCGGCCCACCCGCCCGGGACCTGGCCCGCCCTGGCGAGCCCGATCCGCGACACGGCCACCGCCCTGACCACGCGCCTGGCCGGCCGGGCGCCGGGCTGAGCCGGGCAGGGGTCACAGTCCGTACCGGGAGAGGACGTCGCGTTTGCGGCCCGTGAGGAACTTCCGCGTCATCCGGCCCGGGGTGAGCCACTTGATGGCATCGCCGTTCTTCCCGGCGGCCAGCATCCTGTCGACCAGGTAGGGCGCGACGTCGTCGACGTGGTCGCAGAGGATGTTGAGGATCTTCCGCTGGTCCCGCACCTGCTCCGGTGCCGCGGCGGCCTCCCGGAGCCAGCCCTCGGTGATGAGCATCCCGGGGCTGACCTGCCCGACCCGGACGTCCGTCCCGGCGACCTCCTTGACCAGCGCGCGGGTGAACGAGTCCAGGCCGCGTTTGGTGGCCGAGTACACGCCCATCCCCGGGCGGATCCGGCCGTCGCTGCCGCCGCCCAGGATGTTGAAGACCTGGCCCCCCGTGCCCCGCATGCCGCGAACCGCGACCTGGCAGCCGTACACGGTCCCCAGCATGTTCGTGGTCACCATCGTCCGGACATCGCGCGCGGGCGTCTCCACGATCGGGCGGGTGGTGTTGGCGACACCGGCGTTGTTGATCCAGAGGTCGACGCCGCCGAGTGCTTCCACGGCGGCGTCCCACAGCTTCTCGACCTGCGCGGGGTCGGTGACGTCCACGGCGAGTCCGTGCACGGTGGCCTCCCCGGTGGCTTCGGGCTCCAGCCGCTCGACGGCGTCGTCCACGGCCGCCTGGGTGCGTCCCGAGACGACCACGCCGTGGCCGCGGCGCAGCAGCTCGCGTGCGAGCGCGAAACCGATCCCCTTGGTGCTTCCGGTGACGACTGCCTTCCGCATGGCCACTCCCGGGTAAGCCGGGCCTTACGCCCGGACGGCGTTGATCGTACGCAGGCCCCGGCGCCCGACCACAGACCCAATCCGGCACCGCCCAGGCCCGACCCGGCCGGCCGCCGCCTACGCGCCCGCGGGCGGACGCAGGCCGTCGAGCACGGCCCGGATGATCGGGTCGAGGTAGGCGGTGTCGCCGTTGATCCCTCCCATGGCGACGATCATGTCGAGGATCTGCTCCAGCGCGAGGTCACGGCGGATCTCCCCGGCCTCCTGGGCGGCGGCGAGGAGCCCGCCCCCGGCGGCGAGCACCCTGGCGCGGCTCCGGCCGAACACGGGGTCGTCGCCGTCGACGTGGGTGAGCAGTTCGGCGGCGATGGGCCGCTTGCCCGCGGTGAAGACGAGGAAGCGGTGCAGCCAGGCCGTGAACACCGCCCCGGGCGTCTCCCCCTCGATCGTCTCGGCGGCCGCGCAGACGGCGTCGACCTCGTCCTGGTAGAGGGCTTCCAGGAGCTCCAGCCGGCTGGCGAAGTTGCGGTAGAGCGTGGCCATGCCGACGCCCGCGCGCCGGGAGATCTCGGCCATGGAGATGTCGTGGCCGGAGCCGGCGAACGCCTCCCGGGCCACCGCGAGGATCTTCTCGCGGTTGCGCTGGGCGTCGGCACGTCGGGTGGGTGATGCGGACACGGGCTTCCCAAACGGATAGGTTATCCGATACAGTACCGGAGAGGTTGTTCGTTTACGCGGCTCAGCGTATCCCACCCGTCCGCCGCGACCCGCGGCATTTCGAGGAGTTCCCCATGGACCACCGCCCCCTCGGGCGCACCGGCGTCTCCGTCAGCCCGTTCTGCCTGGGCACGATGATGTTCGGCGCCTTCGGCAACCCCGACCACGAGGCCGCGGTCAAGATCGTTCACCGCGCGCTGGACGCCGGGATCAACTTCGTCGACACGGCCGACTTCTACTCCGCCGGCGAGTCCGAGCGGATCGTGGGCAAGGCCCTCGCCGGCGGGCGGCGCGACGACGTCGTCCTCGCCACGAAGGCCGGGCTGCCGTTCGGCGACGACCCCAACCGGCGCGGGACGTCGCGCCGCTGGATCACCCGCGCGGTCGAGGGTTCGCTGCGCCGGCTGGGCACCGACTGGATCGACCTCTTCCAGATCCACCGCCTCGACCCGGCCGTCGACGTGGACGAGACCCTCGGCGTCCTGTCCGACCTCGTCCACGCCGGGAAGATCCGGATGTTCGGCACGTCGACGGCCGCCGCCTCCGAGATCGTCGAGGCGCACTGGACCGCCGAGCGCCGCGGCCGCGAGCGCATCCGCACCGAGCAGCCCCCGTACAGCATCCTGGCCCGCGCCGCCGAGTACGACGTGCTGCCGACCTGCCTGCGGCACGGCATGGGCGTCCTGACCTACAGCCCGCTCGCCGGCGGCTGGCTGACGGGCAGGTACCGCAAGGGCCGGGCCATCGAGCCGCCGGGTTCGGTGGCGCGCCGGGAGGGCTTCGCCGCCATGTACGACGCGACGTCCCGGGCGAACGCGGCCAAGCTCGACGCCGCGGAGGCCCTCGCGGTGCTCGCCGAGGAGGCCGGGCTGTCGCTCGTGCAACTGGCGCTCGCGTTCGTCACCCGCCATCCGGCGGTCACGTCCGCGATCGTCGGCCCCCGCACGATGGACCACCTCGACTCGTACCTGACGGCCGGCGACGTCGAACTGCCCGCCGACGTCCTCGACCGCATCGACGAGATCGTCCCGCCCGGCCACACCGTCAACATCGCCGACAACATGTGGGGCACGAGCACGACGGCCCTGCAACCCGCGTCCCGCCGCCGCTGAGCGCGGCCCCCGTTCTGCCACGCCGCTTCGGCACGCTGCTCTGAGCGGATCCGCCCCAGGCGGATAGGGCGTGAACCACCGCGGACGCCGCCGCATAGTCGAGGCATGAGCGAGGAACAGAAGATCCCGTTGTTCAACGAACGAGTGCGGCGCGAGCTGTACCAGCAGCGCGTCCTCGTGCTCGACGGCGCGCTCGACGACGACAACGGCACCCTGCTTGCCACCCAGCTGATCACGCTGGCGCGGGAGGACGCGTCCACCGACATCGCGCTGTGGATCCACTCCCACGGCGGGTCGGTGCCGTCGATGCTCGCGATCCGCGACGTGATGCGGCTCGTCCCCTGCGACGTGTCCACGCTGGTGCTCGGCGTCGCCTACAGCGCGGGCCAGTTCCTGCTGTCGTCGGGGACCCGCGGAAAGCGCCGCGCGATGCCGCACGCCCGCGTGCTGATGCACCAGGGCTCCGCCGGCATCGCCGGCGCGGCCGTCGACATCGAACTGCAGGCCAACGACCTGCGCCACACCCGCGACACCGTCCTCGGGCTCATCGCCGAGGACACCGGGCAGCCGCTGGAGCGCGTCTTCGAGGACTCGCTGCACGACCGCTGGTTCACGGCGCGGGAGGCGCTGGACTACGGGTTCATCGACTCGGTCGTCACCTCGCTGGACGAGGTCGTGCCCGCCGACCGCCGGCGCGTCGGGCTCGGCGTCCCCTCGGAAGGAGCCTCCCGGTGAGCAGCTACACGATCCCGAACGTGATCGCGCAGCACCCCCGCGGTGAGCGGATCATGGACGTCTACTCCCACCTGCTCACCGAGCGGATCATCTACCTCGGCACCGCCATCGACGCGGGCGTCGCCAACGCCCTCGTCGCGCAGCTGCTGCATCTGGAGTCCGACAGCCCCGACACCGACATCCAGCTCTACATCAACTGCGAGGGCGGGGACCCGAGCGCGATGCTCGCGGTGTACGACACCCTGCGCTTCATCCGGTCGCCGGTGGCGACGACGTGCGTGGGGCAGGCGGTCGCCGTCGGCGCGGTGCTCCTCGCGGCGGGCGCCCCCGGCAAGCGCGCCGCGCTCCCCCACACCCGCGTGGTGCTGCACCAGCCGATGGGGCAGAGCCGCGGCGCGATCCCGGACCTGATCCTGCAGGCGGACGAGGTCGTCCGCGTCCGCGCGGACATCGAGCGGATCCTGTCCCGGCACACCGGGCAGGACACCGCGACACTGCGCACCGACACCGACCGGGACCGGGTCTTCACCGCGCAGGCGGCGCTGGACTACGGCCTCGTCGACCATGTCCTGGAGGAGCGGCAGCCGCTCCCCGCGTAGGCACGCCGCCGCCGCGCGGGTCAGGCCGCCAGCGCGTAGGCGGTCGGGCCCGCCGGGGCGCCGGCCGGCGCACCGAGGAGGGTCGTCGTGACCGCGAGCGTCAGGTCGGCGAGCGTCACGTCCAGGGCGCCGGCGACCGCGGCGATCATCTCGCTCGACGGCTCCTTGATCCCGCGCTCCATCTCGGAGAGGTACTGCGGGGAGACCCCGGCACGGCGGGCGGTCTCGACCAGGATCTCGCCGCGCTCGGTGCGCAGGCGCCGCAGGCATTCGCCGAGCGCCTCGCGCCACAGCGGCTCCTGGCCGGGGCCGCCCCGCTCGGGCGGCGTCTCGTCGGCGGGCATCAACGGTCGGGCGATCTCAGCCATGCCTCATCGTAAATCGGCCGTCCCGCCAAGTCCCGACCATTCCGCCCACCGCAGAACGGCCACGGCTACGGCACCCCGCCGGCGCGGCGGGCGGCGCGGTGCCGCGCGTTCTCGTGGGCCTCGCTCAGCAGGGCGACCACGGCGGGTGCGGTCCGTTCGCCCGGGTTGACGACGGCGATCCAGCCGAGCGCCCCGTAGACCGGGTGCGGGAGGATCACGTCGGCCGCGCCGAAGTCGCGCGAACCGGGTCCGCCGCTCGGATCCTCGCCCGTGAGCTCGGTGTACCGGGCTCGGCCGACGTGGATGTTGACCCGCCACCGCCCGGCCGGACCGAGGCCGGACAGGGCGTCGCCGGGATGGTCCTTGGTCACGATGGTGGCGTAGGGCTGCGCCCGCGCCGGGATCGTGCCGTCGGGGGCGTAGTAGAAGAAGTGGTCGCCCCACGCGGTCTCGGGAGATCCGTCGCCTTCCGTGGGCGCGAGTTCGCGGACGCCGTCGAAGGCACGGATCGTCTCCAGCAGTTCCTCCATACTCATGCTTGAAGTATGAAGTTGAAGTGCTGATGGAGGGTTGGCGTGGGCCGAGGGCTCAGCACGGCCGCGGTCTCGGCGGCCTCGGGCTACTCCGTGCAGCAGATCCGCGACCTTGAGGCGCTGGGCGTCATCACGCGGGCGCCCCGGGCGGCGAACGGGTACCGGCGGTTCTCCCGGCTGCACGTGCGGGAGCTGCGGGCGTACCGCGAACTCGCCACCGCCGTGGGGCCCGTCCGCGCCCGCCACGCCATGCGCGAGATCCGCGTACTGCCGCGCGGCCGGGCGGCCGCCCTGGTGAACTCGTTCCACGTCGCCCTCGACCGGGAGCGGGACGCCGCGCTCGCCGCGCGGCAAGCGCTGGAGATGATCCGCGCGGAGGCGGCGGCCGACGCGGAACCGGCCGGCGCGGACTCGATGACGATCACCGAGCTGGCCGGGGCGCTCGGCGTCCGCGCCTCCACGCTCCGGTTCTGGGAGAAGGCGGGGCTCGTCCGGCCGGAGCGGGTCACGGGACGGGCGGGCGCCGCGCGGCGCTATCCGCTCCCCGCCATCCGCGAAGCCCGGATCACCGCGGCGCTCAGGGCGGCCGGGTACCGCATCCCCGACGTCCGGGAGACGATGGCGGCCGTCCGCCACCTGCACGACCTGGACGACCCGCTCAAGGCACTGGACTCCCACGTCGAAACGATCACCAGGCGCACACTCGCCCTCCTGAGGGCGGGCACGGACCTCGCCGACATCATCGCCGGCCCACGGGACCAGCCGGTCCGCTAGCGGCATCGACCGAAGACGGTCCGCACATCGACCTTGGTCGATCAGGCATCGCCCAGGGGCTGTCGTGGGCGCTGCCTCTGAAACGCGACACTTCACGTGAAAGCGAGGAGGAGCACGGAAGTGAGCAAGCCGTTCGAGGAGCACGACCGGCCCGCGGTGCTGCGCGAGCCGGTCTGGAGTACGGCGGCCGTCTATGTCGTCGCCGCGTCGCTGGGGGCGGGCGCCGGCTGGCTCCTTGGCCTCCTGGCCGAGTGGCTGGTGTCGCTGCCCTACGCGCCGATGAAGGGTCCGGCCCGGCTGGTGGACATGATCCCCGGCGCGGTGCTGCCCGTCCTGGGCGCCCTGGCGGGGCTGGTGGTGGGACTCATCGCGCAGTACGAGCAACTGGTGATCCGCCTCTATGAAGATCATGTCGTGCTCACCCGCAAGGGGCATGAGCAGCGGCTCTCCCGCGATGAGATCGCCCTCGTCTGCCGGGACGGCGGCCGGCTGGTCGTGCTCGGCGTCGGAGGCGGCGAACTCGCCCGCGTCGAATGCGGGCTGAACTTCGGCCGCGTCGCCGAGACCGTCACCGAGCACGGCTACCGGTGGGCGGACGCCGACCCGTACAAGGACGACTTCCGCCTCTGGGTGCCCGACCTCCCCGGCCTGTCGCAAGGAGCGAACGCCCTCCTCAAAGCCCGGCAGACCTCACTGAAGGACGGCAACGAGGACGACGCCCAGGTACTCCGCGAGGAACTGGCCGGCCTGGGCATCGTGGTGAAAGACGAGAAGCGACGCCAGTACGTCAGGACCCCGGGGCAAGTGCCGCTGAGGAAGAACGAGAGACCCGGGCCGTAGTTCGCCCGCCATGCCGGCAGGTGGCGCGGCGGCCCCTCTCCGGGGGCGGGCCGCTGCGGTCAGCCGGCGGCGATCTTCTTGTAGCCGATCCAGAACTGGGAGACGTCGTCCGCGGCGGCGGGTGAGGCGGCGCCGGCCATCGTCAGGCCCACCGCGGCGGCACCCGTTCCGGCCAGTGCGAGCATCCGCTGCCTTGTCAGGATCTTCCGCTTCGTTTCACGCATCCCCGTGGTTCCTAATCAGTTCTGGGAGTCGCCATCCGGCAGACTCCGGGTTGGTGGCCAGCCGGTAGGTGAGCACTCGTGGTTCCTGGACGTTGAGTCCTGATGAAAGATCGTGCCCCTGCCGGTGTGCCGGGAGA
>NZ_SMLC01000208.1 GCF_004349245.1 Actinomadura sp. 6K520
CCCTGAAAACCCTAAGAGCCACCCCGTAACCCCACCCAAAGCAGCGACGCGCAC
The DNA here is from genome assembly GCF_004349245.1 of Actinomadura sp. 6K520. GTDB lineage: Bacteria > Actinomycetota > Actinomycetes > Streptosporangiales > Streptosporangiaceae > Spirillospora. The sequence continues at coordinate 55 of NZ_SMLC01000208.1, forward strand.
CCCCACCCGCGAAGCGAGCACTGGGCAAGCGATCGGACGCAGTATCCCGCCGAAGGAAGGCGCTCCAGCGCCTGACTCCGGCAACGCAGAATCACACCCGCGACGACACCAGCCACCACCGCAACCCCGCAACGACCCTGGCCGTCGCGATCGCGTCCGAAGGCAGGTTTCGAGCCCGCGAGAAACCTGATCGCGCAGCGAGCCGCTAGGCGAGCCGGAGCGATGCAGCGATCGCACGCATTTCCCGTTGAAGGAAGGCGCCCTAGCGCCTGACGCCAAGGGAAATGCAATAAACACAGAGCTCGGGCGTCGCTGAACAACCCCCCGACTGTTCAGCGACGCCCGAGCCGCAGGCCGCCGGATCCCACCCCCCCGGTACGGGATCCAGCGGCGTGATCCGGCGTTTGCCGGATCTCCTGGTTTGTACGTGTGGGAGGTTCGCGGTGTGCTGGTCCGCCCGCCCTCCGCGGCGGTGTGGCGTGTGGTGCCACTGAGAACACTAGGGGTGTGATGCCACGGAGCGGCACCCGTGAAACGCGGTTCTCGGTAAACGGTATGTAGTCGAAGATATACGTAGCGTGTTCACGCGACGAGCGGTGGGGTGGGCGGGACGAGCGGCGAATGGGAACGGTCCACAGCGTGTGGTGAGCGGGCGTCGATGATTTACGGTGCCTGACGCGGTGCCGTTCGGGCGGCGACGGCGGGGCCGTCACCGCTCGTCGGGTCCGTCCTCGGCGGGGGCGGCGTCCCCCTCCGGCCGGTGGAACTTCCGGACGAGCCGGTCCCGCACCTCGCGGGTGTGGCGGCGGCTGACCTGCAGCAGCTCGTCCCCGATCTGGACGGCCGCGCGCCCGCCGTCGAAGCGCAGCTCGGTGACGTGCGCGGACGCGACGAGCGTGCTGCGGTGGATCCGGATGAACCCGGCCGCCTCCCACCGCTTGGTCAGCGCCGACAGCGGCATCCGGACGAGGTAGCCGCCGTCGGCGGTGTGCAGCCGCACGTAGTCGCCCTGCGCCTCGACATGGGTGACCGACCGGCGGGACACGAGCCGGGTGCGGCCGCCGAGCTCGACGGGGATCATCTCGTCCTCGGGGTCGCGAGCCTCCCCGTCGGGCGGGGCGGCCCGCCCGGCGGCCGCGGCGACCCGGCGGACCGACTCGGCGAGCCGCTCGGGACGCACGGGCTTCAGCAGGTAGTCGAGGGCGCCGAGCTCGTAGGCGGTGACGGCGCAGTCGTCGTGGGCGGTCACGAAGACGACGTGCGGGGGTGCGGCGAAGCCGGTCAGCAGGCGGGTGAAGTCGAGCCCGTCGAGACCGGGCATGCGTATGTCGAGGAAAACGGCGTCGAGACGCTCGCCCTCGACGAGCATCCGGCTCAGGTCGCGCAGCGCGGACGAGGCGTCGCCCGCGCAGCTGACCCGGCCGATCCGCTGATCCCTGCGGAGCAGATAGGCCAGCTCCTCCAGGGCGGGGCGTTCGTCATCGACGGCCAGGACGTGGAGCATGAGGCGACTTTGCCGCGATTACCGTCTGTCCGCAATCGATTCCACAAAGTGAGTGCCGCGTCGCATGGGCTTCGGTCAGTCCGAAAACAGCCCCGGCCGGTATTTCGGTACGCGTAGGTTGACCTTCGTCCCGGCGCCGAGGGCGGTCTCGATGGTCAGCCCGTACTCCTCCCCGTAGAACTGGCGCATCCGCTCGTCGACGTTGGCGAGCCCGATCCCCGCCCCTTCCCGCCGGGGGCGCGGCGCCACGCTGCCCCAGCCGGTCGGGCCGGGCCGGCCCACGGGCGCGGAAAGGATCTCCGCCAGGCGTTCGGGGTCCATGCCGACGCCGTCGTCCTCGACGCTGATCGCCGCCTCGGCGCCGGAGTCGCGCGCGATGATCGAGATGTGGCATGCCCGCCCGGCCCCGGTCCCCGCCATGCCGTGCCGGACGGCGTTCTCGACCAGCGGCTGCAGCGCCAGGAACGGCAGCGCGACCGGCAGCACCTCCGGCGCGATCTCGACCCGGCACTTCAGCCGGTCCCCGAATCTGGCCCGTTCCAGCAGCAGGTACCGGTCGATGGAGCGCAGCTCGTCGGCGAGCGTGGTGAAGTCGCGCGGGTTGCGGAAGGAGTAGCGGGCGAAGTCGGCGAAGTCCAGCAGGAGTTCGCGGGCGCGCTCGGGATCGGTCCGGACGAACGAGGTGATCGTGGTAAGGGAGTTGTAGACGAAATGGGGAGAGATCTGCGCGCGCAGGGCCCGCATCTCGGCCTCGGCCAGGCGGATGCGCGCGGTGTCGAGTCCGGCCAGCTCCAGCTGGCCGGCGAGGAGCCGGGCGGCGTCCCCGGCGGCGCGGACCCGTGCCGCGGACGGGTGCCGCCAGTACGCCGCGAGGGTGCCCGCGACGCGTCCCTCGACGGAGAGGGGGGCGACCAGCGCCGCCTGCACGCCGCAGAGCGGGTCGTCGCAGCCGACCGACTCCGGGGCCAGCACCCTGGGCCGTCCCGAGGCGAGCACCGGGAGGGCGTGCCGCACGGCGTCCGCCGCGTGGCGGTCATGGCCCTCCCCGTCCCACACCAGCAGCCGCGGCGCCTCGCCGGCCTCCGCGCGGTCGCCGTCGCCTGCACCGAAGCCGCCGCCGTCCTCCGGCGGCAGCACCCCGACCAGCGCGACGGCCTCCGCGCCCAGCAGCGGCCCGACCCTCCGGACGGCCTTGCGCGCGGCCTCCTCGGTCAGCCCGGCGCGCAGCGGCGACGACGCGCGCACGGCCCCGTGCAGTGCCGCGAACGCCGCCTTCTCGGCCGTGTCGGCGGGGGCGTGGCGGAGGGCGGCCAGCCGGCGGCGCAGCGCCCAGGATCCCGCGGCGGCGCCGACGGCCACGGCGCACATCACCGCATCCGCGACGGAGGGTAGGAACATGACAACTTACGGTAATGCCTGCCACCCGCGCGGGTCCGGATGTTGTCCATTTACGAAGCCCGGAAGTCCGGACACGGCCACCGGGCCGGCGCTACCGACCGGCCCGTCTCACAGCGGCGGGGCCTCGCCCTCGTCCTCCTGGTAGGAGTACCGCTGCTCCCGCCACGGGTCGGCCACATTGTGGTAGCCGCGCTCCTCCCAGAAGCCGCGGCGGTCCCTCACCAGATACTCCACACCCCGGACCCACTTGACGCTCTTCCACGCGTACAGGTGCGGGACCACGATCCGGACGGGGAAGCCGTGGTCGGGCGTGAGCCGCTCCCCGTCCCGATGGGTCGCGAACATCGTCGTCTCGGCGAGGAAGTCGCCCATCCGGACGTTCGCGCTGTAGCCGTACTCCGCCCAGACCATCACGTGCGTGACGTCCGGCGCGGGCGGCGCCAGTTCCACGATGGTCGAGCCGGGGACGCCCTCCCACTCGTTGTCCGGGATGGTGAACTTGGTGACGCAGTGGAAGTCGGCGACGGCGCGGCTCCTCGGCAGCGCCTCGAACTCGTCCCAGGTCCAGCGGTGCTGCTCCCCCGACTCGGTCGCGCCGAAGACCCGGAAATCCCAGTCCTTGGGACGGAACTTCGGCACGGGGCCGTAGTGGAGGACGGGCCAGCCCCGGGGGATGTACTGGCCGGGCGGCAGATCGCGGGGCGGCGGCGCGGACTGTTCGGGGTGGGACATGACGCCGCCATCCTGCCATCCGGGGTGAGCTGAGCCATATTCGGGGTCGCGCGCGCACGGCACCGGGAAAGTCGGCTAACCTGAGCACGTGCGCAACGTCGTCTATTTCTTTTGGTTCGACCAGCCCGGGCGGCTGGTCTGCCGGACGTTGCGCTGACAGACCACGAGACGAGAAGCCCCGGGCCGGTCGGTCCGGGGCTTCTCGCCGTTTGCGGGGTCGGCCGCGGGTCACCGGGATCCCGGGCGTAACGGAGAGGCAGCACACCAATGGTCGTCGTCATGGCCCCGGAGGCCAACGAAGCGGACGTCAACGCCGTCGTCTCACTTGTCGAGACGGCGGGGGGTGACGCCTTCGTCAGCCGCGGCGTGGAGCGGACCATCGTCGGGCTCGTCGGCGACGTTCAGCAGTTCGGCTCGCTGAACCTGCGCGGCATGCGGGGCGTCAGCGACGTCATCCGCATCTCGGCGCCCTACAAGCTGGTCAGCCGCGAGAACCACGCCGAACGCTCGATCGTCCGGGTCGGCGGGGTGCCGGTCGGCCCCGGCACCATGACGCTGATCGCCGGGCCGTGCGCGGTAGAGACCCCCGAGCAGACCCTCGGCGCCGCGCAGATGGCGCAGGCCGCGGGCGCGACGCTGCTGCGCGGCGGCGCGTTCAAGCCGCGGACCTCCCCGTACGCGTTCCAGGGCCTCGGCGAGGCCGGCCTGCGCATCCTCGCGGACGTGCGGGACGAGACCGGCATGCCGATCGTGACCGAGGTCGTGGACGCCGGCGACGTCGACCTCGTCGCCTCCTACGCGGACATGCTGCAGATCGGCACCCGCAACGCGCAGAACTTCTCCCTGCTGCAGGCCGCGGGCGAGTCCGGCAAGCCCGTGATGCTCAAGCGCGGCATGAACGGGACGATCGAGGAGTGGCTGATGGCCGCCGAGTACGTCGCCCAGCGCGGCAACCTCGACATCGTGCTGTGCGAGCGCGGCATCCGCACGTTCGAGAAGGCCACCCGCAACACCCTCGACATCTCCGCGGTGCCGGTGGCGCAGCGCCTCTCCCACCTGCCGGTCATCGTGGACCCGTCGCACTCGGGCGGCAGCCGCGACCTCGTCCTGCCGCTGACCCGCGCGGCGATCGCGGCGGGCGCCGACGGCGTGATCATCGACGTGCACCCGCACCCGGAGACCGCGCTGTGCGACGGCCCGCAGGCCCTCGTGGACGGCGACCTGCGCGAACTCGCCAAGCTCGTCCGCGACCTGCCCCCCATCGTCGGGCGGTCGCTCACCCGGGCCGCCGACACCGACACCGTTCCCGCCTGAACGTGTCCACCTGAACGGGTATCGTCGGGGCCATGGCGTACTGGGCCCCCGACTGCGGACCGCCGCGCTCCTGACGGGGCGCGGCGACCGCACCGCTACCAAGTCCTGACACGGCCCGGCACCGCGCGTGCCGGGGCCGTGCGTTCCTGCGTCCCGAATCCGGATTCCTCCCTTCCCGATTCGAGCTCAGGAGCATCTCCCCGTGTCACAGCGAACGTTCGTCCGGCGTGCGTCCGGAACCGACTCGCCGGCCCGCGCCCGCGCCGGGGGCGCCGGCATCCTCGTGGCGGCGTCCCTGTGGGGGACGACCGGGACCGTCCAGGCCTTCGCGGACGGCTCCTCCCCCTTCTCGGTCGCCGCGATCCGCATCCTCATCGGCGGGCTGACGCTGCTCGCCCTCGCCGCGGCGACGCGCCGCGCGGGGCTGCGCCGCCTGGTCGCCGACCGCCGCAACCTGCCGCTGCTCGGCCTGGGGGCCGCCGCGATCGCCGTGTACCAGACCGCGTTCTTCGTCGCCGCGGGCCGCACGGGCGTGGCCGTAGGCACGATCGTCACGATCGGCAGCGCGCCCGTGTTCACCGGCCTGATCGGGCTGGCGGCCCGGCGGACCGTCCTCACCGGGCGCTGGGCGCTGGCCACCGCGGGCGCCGTCACGGGCTGCACCCTCCTCATCGGCGGCGGGCTCGCCGACGACGCGCAGGGCGCGGGTGTGGAACCGGCCGGTATCGCACTGGCGCTGCTCGCCGGGCTGGCGTACGCGGGCTACGCGACGGCGGCGTCCGTGCTCATCACCCGCGGCGAGGACGACCGGGCGGTCGCCGGCGCGCTGTTCGGCGCGGCGGCCGTGCCGCTGGCGCCGGTGCTGCTCGCCGTACCCGCGGGGTGGCTGCTCACCGGCTCCGGCGCGCTGATCGCGCTCTACCTCGGCGTGGTCACCACCGGTGCCGGCTACCTGCTGTTCGCCCGGGGCCTTCGCGCCACACCCGCCACGACGGCGACGACGCTGACGCTCGCGGAACCGGCCGTCGCCGCCGTGCTCGGGACCGTCCTGCTGGACGAGGAACTCGGCGGGTTCGCGGCGGCCGGTCTCGCGCTGCTGGCGGCGAGCCTCGTCGTCCTCGTCGCACCCGCGCGGGGATCACTGCGGGGGCAGAGAACACGCACAGCGCGGTAACAAATTGGTCTGGACCATTGGCCGCGGCGGGCGCGGCGAGGATGATGTCCGGCATGACAACGGGCGATGGTGACGCCGCGGGGCGGCTGTTCCCGAAGGACCTCGACGGCGTCGACCCGGTCGCCGCGGTGCTGCTGGCGGACGCGTGCCGCGCCCTGTCCGCCTACCCGGAGCTCGTGGCCGTCGGCGCACTGTTCACCGCGGCCGAGCAGGTCACGGGCGGGTGGCGGGTCGTCTGCCCGTGCGACCCGCTGCCGCAGGGCGCCCGCGAACTCCTCGCCGGCCACCTCGCCGACCTCGCCGCGACCGCGGACACCGCCCAGGCGCGAGAACTGCACGCCGCCGCGCGCACCCTGCAGGAAGGCTCCGCCGACGAGGTGACCGCGTGCGGCCGGCGGCTGCGGATCGTCCGCATCCAGCAGCTCGTCCGCACCGGTCCCGACGGGCCCGAACCGCCCCGCCCCACCGACCTGGACACCGATCCCCGCCGCCGCTTCGAACTCCTCCCCGAGGACGGCCCCGCCTCCGACCTCGCGACCGCCGAACTGCTGTGCCAGGTCCTCGACGCGGCCGCGGCGGAAGGCAGCGAGCCGTCCGGTGCGTTCCTCACCCCCGTCGCGCTGGCACCCGCGTTCACCGTCGCCGAGCGCAGCGAACGGCGCTGGCGCCCGGTCGGGCGGCTCCACGACACCCCGCGCCAGGCCCGCGACTCCCTGGTCACCTACTTCCGGCACGTGGTACCCGCCGTGGAGAACCCCGACGACGCGGACCTCGCCCAGTTCACCGAGGCGGCCGACCTCATGGAGGACGGCACCCGCCGCAACGGCATCGCCGTCGCCGGGCGCCGCTTCCGCATCGTCCGCGTGGAACGCATCACGCTGATGAGCCCGATAGGCCCCGAACCCCCACGCCCGACCGACTTCGATGCGCGGTAGCACCCAGGGGGGCGACCCCCTGGAACCCCCGTTACGCACGGCGAGCCGTTTCCCGATCCGCTCCGCGTCTCGTGAAACGGCTCGCCGTGCGGCGGGTCGTGCGACCTTCGCTCGCTGCACTCGCTACGGCCGCACGACCCGTGAAGTGATCACTTAGGTCGGCGGCCCAAAGGGGAGACCCCCTGGGACCCTCGTCACGTACCACGGGTGAGGTTGTCTCCAAGGGGGGATGTTGGCCTAGGCCCAGTGGAGCCGTCACGGATGGTGTGGGTCAGGTCGGGTCGCCGTAGGTGGGGCGGTGTTCTTGGGCTGAGTCGGCCAGTTGGTCGGCCAGTTCTCCGGCGTCCAGGCGCTTCTCGAGTTGGCGGAGGTCGGCGATCCTGGCCCTGGTCTCGGCGCGGCGCGGGGCCAGGAGGGTGCAGCAGTCCTCGTCGGGGAGCTCGGAGATCGTCAGGGTGCGGATGCGGCGGGCCTGGTCCATGATCTCGACCTTGTCCATGCCGACGAGGGGGCGCAGGATCGGCAGGTCGACGGCGTCGTCCAGCGCGGTGATGTTGGTCAGGGTCTGGCTGGACACCTGGCCGAGCGCGTCGCCGGTGATCAGGGCGGTGCCGCGCAGCCGGCGGGTGAGGAGCTGGCCGGTGCGCAGCATCAGCCGGCGCTGGGCGATCACCGCGAGGCGGTCCGCGCCCGACGACTTGATCTGCTGCTGCGCCTTGCCGAACGGGACGACGAACAGCCGCGACCCGCCCTGGAACTTGTCCAGCTCGCGGACCAGCGCGTACGCCTTGTAGATCGACTCGGGGCCGGTGAACGGCATCCCGGAGAAGTGCAGGTAGTCGACGCGCAGGCCGCGGCGCATCATGCGGTACGCGGCGACGGGCGAGTCGATGCCGCCCGACATGAGCACCAGGGCGCGGCCGCTCATGCCGACGGGCAGGCCGCCCTGGCCGGGCAGGCCGCCGGAGTACACGAACACCTCGTCGCGGTCGACCTCGATCGACAGCGTGTGGTCGGGGTCCTTGAGCCGGACGGGCTGCCCGTAGCGGCCGGCGACGAGGGTGCCGATGTGCCGGTCGAGCTCGGTGGAGGTCAGCGGGAACCGCTTGTCGCGGCGGCGGGACCGGACGGCGAACGTGCCGGTCCGCCCGTCCATCAGCTCCAGCGCGGCGCGCTCGACGCTGGCGAGGTCCTTGCCGACGCGCCAGGCGCGGTGCGCCCAGACGATGCCCATCACGTCGGTGATCCGCTGCGCGACGCGCTCCATCGTCGCCAGGTCGGCGTCGTGCTTGCGGACGATGAAGACGCCGTGGCGCCGGATGACGTCGACGCGGGCGATGGGGCGGACGGCGGTGCGGACGTTGTCGGCGAGCCGCCGCTCGAACTGCTCGCGGTTCTTGCCCTTGAGGACGACCTCGCCCAGTTTCAGCAGCACGCACGGCTCACCGTCGACCGGCGGCTTCTCCCGGACGTCCGCCGGTGCGGCGTCGAGCGTGGTCATGGGGGATCCTCCCGGCGGGAACGGGTCTGAAGGGACTCTTAGTGTTGCTCAGAGAAGCCAACACCGCGACCCGGAATCACTGTTCCCGCCGGGAGAACCGGTCAGCCGAAGAAGACCTCGGCCTCGGCGTAGCGCTCCAGCGGGACGGTCTTCAGCTCCTTGGTCGCCTCGTCGAGCCCGACCCGGACGATGTCGGTGCCCTGCAGCGCGACCATCTTGCCGTAGTCGCCGTCGCGGACGGCGTCGATCGCCTGCAGGCCGAAGCGGGTCGCGAGGACGCGGTCGAACGCCGTGGGGGTGCCGCCGCGCTGGATGTGCCCGAGCACCGCGGCGCGGGCCTCCTTGCCGGTCCGCTTCTCGATCTCGTCGGCGAGGGCCTGGCCGATGCCGCCGAGCCGGACGTGCCCGAACGCGTCCCGCTCGCCCGTCTGGAGCGCCATCTGCCCCTCGGCGGGGTGGGCGCCCTCGGCGACGACGATGATCGGCGCGTACCGGGTCTTGAACCGGGACTCGACGTACCCGACGACCTTGTCGATGTCGAACGGCCGCTCCGGGATGAGGATGACGTTGGCGCCGGCGGCCATCCCGACGTGCAGCGCGATCCACCCCGCGTGCCGGCCCATGACCTCGCAGATCAGCGCGCGGTGGTGGCTCTCGGCGGTGGTGTGCAGCCGGTCGACGGCCTCCATGCCGATGTTCACCGCGGTGTCGAAGCCGAAGGTGTAGTCGGTCGCGTTGAGGTCGTTGTCGATCGTCTTCGGGACGCCGACGACGTTGACGCCGTTCGCGTACAGCTCGCTCGCGACGCCCAGGGTGTCCTCGCCGCCGATGGCGATCAGCGCGTCCACGCCGAGGCCGGCCAGGTTGTCCTTGATCCGCTCGACGCCGCCCTCGACCTTGATCGGGTTCGTCCGGGACGAGCCCAGGATCGTCCCGCCGCGCGGCAGGATGCCGCGCACCGCCTGGACGTCGAGGGCCACGGTGTCGCCTTCGAGGGGCCCGCGCCAGCCGGCCCGGAAGCCCACGAACTCATAGCCGAAGACCTGGACGCCCTTGCGCACGACCGCGCGGATCACCGCGTTCAGGCCGGGGCAGTCACCGCCTCCGGTCAGCACTCCGACGCGCATGCCGTCTCCTTCTCCCGCCACCGGGCTCCTCCCTCGATTCACATGGCCACACTAGCCACCCGGTCACCGCCGGCCGGCGCATTCACCGACCGCCCCGGCGTGGCGCCATTGGTCTAGACCATAGCCCCTCGCGGGTGCGGCTCGCACGTTGTCGGCGACGGTCGGCGGAGGCCGGCTAACCCTCCTGGTCGAGGCCCTTCTCAATGGCGTAGCGGACGAGTTCCACGCGGTTGTGGAGCTGCAGCTTGCCGAGGGTGTTCTGCACGTGGTTCTGCACCGTCCGGTGGGACAGGACGAGCCGCTGCGCGATCTGCTTGTACGTCAGCCCCTTCGCGACGAGCCGCAGGACCTCCGTCTCGCGCTCGGTCAGCCGCGGCGCGTCGTCGTCCGCGCGGGAGGGGGCGGTGGCGAGCCTGCGGTACTCGCCGAGCACCAGCCCGGCGAGGCCGGGGGTGAACACGGCGTCGCCCTCGCCGGTGCGCCGGACGGCGTCCAGGAACTCCTCGCGCGCCGCGGACTTGAGGAGGTAGCCGGTGGCGCCCGCCTTCACCGCCTCCAGGACGTCCTGCTGCTCCCCGCTCGCCGACAGCACCAGGACGCGCACGGGCGGGTCGGCGGCGGCCAGATGGCGGGTCACCTCGACCCCGCTGATGTCGGGGAGCTGGAGGTCGACCACGGCCACCTGCGGCCGCGCGGCGGCGGCGACGCGGACCGCGGCGCGCCCCTCGCCGGCGGTCGCGACCACGTCGTGGCCGGCCTCGGCGAGGTCGCGGGCGACCGCCTCCCGCCACATCGGGTGGTCGTCCACGACCATGATCCTCAAGGGCACGTCAGTCACGGGCACACCCTAAGCCGACATACCGCCCCGCCGCCCGCTCAGCGGGGGACGGTCAGCTCGATCTCCGTGCCCTCGCCCTCGGCCGTGCAGATCGTGACCTCGCCGCCGAGGTCGGCGACGCGGCCGCGGATGGACTGCGCGACGCCGAGCCGGCCGGCCGCCGCGGCCTCGTCCAGCCGCCCGGCGGGCATCCCCGGCCCGTCGTCGCGGACGCTGACGGTGATCTCGGCGGGGCCGTCCTCCAGCAGCACCCACGCGCGGGCGCCGGCGCCGCCGTGCCGCCGGACGTTGTCCAGCGCCGCCGCGACCGCCGCCGCGACCTCCCCGGCGGCGTGCGCGGGCAGCCGCACCTCCGTCGCCGGCGTCGACACCGTGACGGACGGGGACGCGTGCCCGGTCAGCAGCGGGCGGAGGTCGACCCCCGCCCCGGCGTCCGAGGCGGCGGCGGGCGCGGACGGGCGGGTGCCGATGAGGGAGCGCAGCGCCGCCTCCTGCTCCCCCGCCAGCCGGCCCAGCTCCGCCGCCT
>NZ_SMLC01000209.1 GCF_004349245.1 Actinomadura sp. 6K520
GGGCGGGGGGACGTCCATCGCGGGCAACGCGGTCGGGCCGGGGGTCGTCGTGGACGTCAGCCGGCACCTCAACCGGGTGCTGGAGATCGATCCCGAGGCGGGGACGGCGCTGGTGGAGCCGGGGATCGTCCAGGCGCGGCTGCACGAGGCGGCGGCCGTGCACGGGCTGCGGTTCGGGCCCGATCCGTCCACCCGGACGCGGGCGACGCTCGGCGGGATGATCGGCAACAACGCGTGCGGGTCGCGGGCGCTCGGGTACGGGCGGACGAGCGACAACGTGCTCGGGCTGGACGTCGTGACCGGCTCCGGGGAGCGGCTGAGGCTCGGCGACGTCCCCGGGAGCGGCGGGCGGGAGCCCGCGGTCCTGGAGCGCCTGCGGGGGCTGGTGGGCGACAACCTCGCCCTGATCCGGACGGAGTTCGGGCGGTTCGGGCGGCAGGTCTCCGGCTACTCGCTGGAGCACCTGCTCCCCGAGAAGGGGTTCGACGTCGCGCGGGCGCTGGTGGGCAGTGAGGGGACGCTCGCGCTGACCCTGGCGGCGCGGGTGCGGATGGTCCGCGAGCCCGGGTGCCGCGTGCTGGCCGTGCTCGGGTTCGGGTCGATGGCGGAGGCGGCCGACGCCGTCCCCGCGATCCTGCCGCACGGGCCGGTGGCCTGCGAGGGGCTGGACTCGCGCATCACGGGCGTCGTGCGGGAGCGGCGGGGCGCCGACGCGGTGCCGCCGCTGCCGCGCGGATCGGGATGGCTGCTCGTGGAGCTCGCCGGGCCCGAGACCGGGGCGCTGCGGGACGCCGCCCGCAAGGTCGCCGCCGACTCCGGCTGCACCGACTCGATGCTGGTCGAGGACATGGCGCTCGCCGACGCCCTGTGGCGGATCCGGGAGGACGGATCGGGGCTGGTGGCGCGCACCCCGGAGGGCGAGCAGGCGCACGCGGGCTGGGAGGACGCCGCGGTCCCGCCCGAGCGGCTCGGCGTGTACCTGCGGGAGTTCGAGGCGCTGCTGGCGGAGTACCGGCTGTTCGGCGTCCCGTACGGGCACTTCGGGGACGGCTGCATCCACGTCCGCATCGACTTCCCGCTCGGGCGGGAGGACGGCCGCCGCGTGTTCCGGGACTTCCTGGGCGAGGCGGCCGCGCTGGCGGCCCGGCACGGCGGCACCATGTCCGGCGAGCACGGGGACGGCAGGGCCCGCAGCGAACTGCTGCCGCACATGTACTCGGCGGAGGCGCTGGCGCTGTGCGCGGACGTCAAGGACGTCCTCGACCCCGGCGACGTGCTCAACCCGGGGATCATCGTCCGCCCGGCGCCCGTGGACGGCGAGCTGCGCGCGGTGCGGGCCGTCCCGCTCAAACGCGGCCTTGCCCTCGCCTACCGCGACGACCGCGGGGACCTGTCGCGGGCCGTGCACCGCTGCACGGGGGTCGGCAAGTGCCGCGCCGACAACACCGCGGCGGGCGGCGTCATGTGCCCGTCCTACCTGGCCACGCGGGAGGAGAAGGACTCCACGCGCGGCCGGGCGCGGGTGCTGCAGGAGGTCGTCAGCGGGAGCCTCGGCCCGGACGGCTGGAAGTCCGCCGCGCTGCACGACGTGCTCGACCTGTGCCTGGCGTGCAAGGGGTGCGCGTCGGACTGCCCGACCGGCGTCGACATGGCGTCCTACAAGGCGGAGGCGCTGCACCGGCGGTACCGGCGGCGGATCAGGCCGCGCTCGCACTACGCGCTCGGCTGGCTGCCCCGCTGGACGCGGCTGCTCGCCCGGGCGCCCGTCATGATCAAGCTCGTGAACGCCGGGATGCGTGCGGCGCCGCTGCGGCCCGCCGTCGCCTGGAGCGCGGGGATCGACCGGCGGCGCACGCTGCCCGCCTTCGCCCCGGTGACGTTCCGGCGCTGGTTCGCGTCCCACCGCGGCACTGAAGGGCGCAACGGCGAGGTCGTCCTGTTCGTGGACAGCTTCACCGACGCGTTCTCCCCCGACGTCGGCAAGGCGACCGTGCAGGTGCTGGAGCACGCCGGATACCGGGTCACCGTCACCGGGCGCCCCGTCTGCTGCGGGATCACGTGGATCTCGACCGGTCAGCTGGCCGGGGCCCGCGCGCAGGCCCGCCGCACCGTCCGCGAGCTGCTCCTGCACGTCCGGCGCGGCGCGAAGGTCGTCGGGATGGAGCCGTCCTGCACGGGCGTGCTGCGGTCCGACGCGGCGGAGCTGCTGAGCGGGGCCGACGCGGCCGCGGCACGTGAGGTGGCCGCCGCGACCCGCACCCTCGCGGAACTGCTCGCCGAGACCGCCGGCTGGACGCCGCCCGACCTGTCGGGGGTCACCGGGATCGCGCAGCCGCACTGCCACCACCACGCCGTCATGGGCTGGACGAAGGACGCCGCGCTCCTGAAGAGCGCGGGCGCGCGGGTCGGCAGGCTCGGCAACTGCTGCGGACTCGCCGGCAACTTCGGCGTCGAGAAGGGCCACCACGACGTGTCGGTCGCCGTCGCCGAGTACCGGCTGCTCCCGGCGGTCCGCGACACCGGCGAGGACGACGTCGTCCTCGCCGACGGCTTCAGCTGCCGCACCCAGCTCGGCGAACTGGCGGACCGCGAAGGCGAGCACCTCGCCCAGCTCCTCGCCCGGCACCTCCCGGACGGCTGAGCCGCCCGCGAGGCGTTCCGCGAGCGTTCAGGCCCGAGTCCGCGGGGCTGCTTCCCGCGTCATGATCCGCGGGCCGGCCGCCCCCGCGATCGGTCCCGCGGCCGGCCGAGGGTGCGGGACAGGGTGAGGGCGGCGGTGTGGACGGCGGGCGCGACTGCGGCCAGGCGCATGCCGCTCGACCATCCCGACACCGACAGGGCGCCGAGCGCCAGGCCGTCCGGGCCGAGGACGGGGCTCGCGGCGCACACGATCCCGGGCCCGGACTCCTCGCGGTCGTAGGCGACGCCCTCCCGGTGGATCGTCTCAAGCTCCCGGGCGAAAAGGCCCGGCGCGGCGACACTGCGCCCGCTCGCCTTGACGAGGCCGGCGTCCAGGACGGCCTGCACCGCGTCCGGCCGGGAGAACGCCAGGATCGCCTTGCCGACACCGGTGACGTGGGCGGGCAGCCGCCCGCCGACCTTCGAGGGCAGTTCCGGCCCGCCGGGCGAACCGAGGATCTCCACGTAGACGACCTCGGTGCCCTCCAGGACCGCGAGGTGGACGGTCTGCCGCGTCGCCTCCCGCAGGTCCGACATGTACGGGACGGCCGCGTCCCGCAGGACCCGCTGGCGCGGCACGCGCTGCCCGATCTCGAACAGCTTCAGGCCGAGCCGGACGCGCGTGCCCTGCCGTTCGAGCAGCCCGGCCGCCACGAGGTCGAGCGCGATCCGGTGCGCCGTCGACCTCGGCAGGCCGCTGCGGCGGGCGAGCTCGGCGGCGCCGAGTCCGTCGTCGTCCGCGTTGAACGCGGTCAGCACCGCGACGGCGCGGCGCAGGAACGTGTCGTCGGACGCCATGCCCCCAATGTAGAAGAGCTGTCCCACCACGCGGGACGGCCGCGTTGCCCCGGCGTCCCGGGCGGGGCAGGCTCGGAACCGCGCGGACGAGATGCGCGGAGTAGACGAGAGAGGACATCCCATGGACCCCGGTTCGGTGGAGAAGGCCGCCGCCGCGCTGCTCGACGCGTACGCGACCGGCACCCCGGTTCCGCCGCTGACGGCGGACCATCCGCACATGACGGTGGCCGACGCCTACGCGGTCCAGCTCGCGCAGGTGACGACGTGGACGGGCGCGGGCGCGCGGATCAAGGGCCACAAGGTGGGGCTGACCTCGGCGGCGATGCAGCGGCAGATGGGCGTGCACCAGCCGGACTTCGGTGTCCTGCTGGACTCGATGTTCTTCCAGGACAGCGCCCCCATCGACCCCGGCCGGTTCCTGCAGCCCCGGGTCGAGCCGGAGATCGCGTTCGTGCTGGACCGCCCGCTGGCCGGTCCCGGCGCGACCGCCGCGGACGCCGTCGCGGCCGTCGAGTACGTGCTCCCGGCGCTGGAGGTGATCGACTCCCGGATCGCGGACTGGAAGATCACCCTGCCGGACACGATCGCCGACAACGCCTCCAGCGGCGGTGTCGTGCTCGGCACCCGGCCGGTGCGGCTGGACGGCCTGGACCTGTCGCTGATGGGCTGCCTGCTGCACCGCGACGGCGACCTGATCGACACCGGCGCGGGCGGGGCGGTGCTGGGCTCGCCGATCAACGCGCTGGTCTGGCTGGCCAACGTCCTCGGGGAGCGCGGTGTGCCGCTGGAGGCGGGCCACGTGGTGCTGCCCGGCTCGATCACCGCGGCCGTTCCGGTCGCCCCCGGTGAGACCCTCACCGCAACGTTCGCCGGGATCGGCTCGGTGACCGCCCGGTTCGGAAAGGAGGCAGGACGATGAGAAGGCTGAGCGCCGCGATCGTCGGGCCCGGCAACATCGGCACCGACCTGCTGGTCAAGCTGATGCGCAGCGAGCTGGTCGACGTCCACTCGATGGTGGGCGTCGTGCCCGAGTCGGACGGGCTGGAGCGCGCCCGCGAGCTGGGCGTCCCGGCGTCGGCGGAGGGCGTGGACTGGCTGCTGTCGCAGCCCACGCTGCCCGACATCGTGTTCGAGGCGACGTCGGCGAAGGCGCATCTGGCCAACGCCCCGCGCTACGAGGAGGCCGGGATCACGGCGGTCGACCTCACGCCCGCCGCCGCGGGACCGCTGGTGTGCCCGCCGGTGAACCTGGACACGCTGTCGGACGCGCCCAACCTCAACATGATCACGTGCGGGGGGCAGGCGACGATCCCGATCGTGCACGCGGTGTCGTCGGTGGTCCCGGTGCCGTACGCGGAGATCGTCGCGTCGATCGCGTCGCGCTCGGCCGGTCCCGGCACCCGCGCCAACATCGACGAGTTCACCCGGACCACCGCCCGCGCCATCGAGACGGTCGGCGGCGCCGGACGGGGCAAGGCGATCATCATCCTGAACCCGGTCGACCCGCCGATGATCATGCGGGACACGGTGTTCTGCGCGATCCCGTCGGACGCCGACACCGCGGCGATCGCCGAGTCGGTCGAGAAGATGGTCGCCGAGGTCGCCGCGTACGTGCCCGGGTACGCGCTGCGCGCCGAGCCGCAGTTCGACGAGCCGCGCGACATCTGGAACGGCATGGCCCGCGTCGCGGTGTTCCTGGAGGTCAGGGGCAACGGCGACTACCTGCCGCCGTGGGCCGGCAACCTCGACATCATGACCGCGGCGGCCGCCCGTGTCGGTGAGCAGCTCGCGCGCAGGAAGGCAACCGATGACTGAGCAGAACACCGCGGAGCCGAGCACCGCCCAGAAGATCAGGATCACCGACTCGACGCTGCGGGACGGCAGCCACGCGATGGCGCACCGCTTCACCGAGGAGCAGGTCCGCGGGGTCGTGCACGCGCTCGACGGCGCCGGCGTGGAGGTCATCGAGGTCACGCACGGCGACGGCCTCGGCGGCTCGTCGTTCAACTACGGCTTCTCGCTGGAGGACGACGTCAAGCTCGTCGCCGCCGCCGTGGACGAGGCGACCCGCGCCAGGATCGCCGTGCTGATGCTGCCCGGCGTCGGCACGGTGGAGGACCTCGGGCTCGCGCACGACGCGGGCGCGTCCGTGGCGCGGATCGCGACGCACTGCACCGAGGCCGACGTGTCGCTGCAGCACTTCGCCGCCGCCCGCGACCTCGGCATGGAGACCGTCGGGTTCCTGATGATGGCGCACCGGGTCGGGCCGGAGGAGCTGGCGAAGCAGGCCCGGATCATGGTCGACGGCGGCGCGCAGTGCGTCTACGTCGTCGACTCCGCCGGCGCCCTCGTCCTCGGGGAGGCGCAGGAGCGGATCAGCGCGCTGGTCAAGGAGATCGGGCGGGAGGCGCAGGTCGGCTTCCACGGCCACCAGAACCTGTCGCTGGGCGTCGCGAACTCGGTCCTGGCGCAGCAGAACGGCGCACTGCAGATCGACGGCGCGCTGTGCGCGCTGGGCGCGGGGGCGGGCAACTCCCCCACCGAGGTGCTCGTCCCGACGTTCGAGCGGCTCGGCGTGCCGACCGGGGTGGACGTGCAGGGCGTCATGGCCGCCGCCGACGACGTGGTGAAGCCGTTCCTGCACCGGCTCCCGTTCGCGGACCGCGGCGCGATCACGCAGGGGTACGCGGGCGTGTACTCCAGCTTCCTGCTGCACGCCGAGCGGGCCGCCGAGCGCTACGAGGTCCCGGCGCACGAGATCCTGCAGAAGGTCGGCGAGGCCGGCTACGTCGGCGGCCAGGAGGACATGATCATCGACGTGGCGCTCCAGCTCCGCGCGGAGCGCGAGCGCACCGGGTAGGCGGCGGGACGGGAGCCCGCCGCGGCGCGGGGGGCTCCCGTCCACCGCGGCCGGGCGCCCGCATCGGTGATCTTTGCATCATGCAAACGCTGGGATAGCTTGGCGGCATGACCCACGAGGACCATCGCGCGTCGACTCCTCGCGGGCGGGCGCGCCGGGAGCAGTTCGTGCGGATCGGGCTCGATCTGCTCGCCGAGGGCGGCTGGGCGGCGATCACGGCGCGGGCCGTGGCGGACCGCGCCGGCACCCGTCCGGGCCTGCTCCACCACTACTTCAACGGGCTGCCGGGGCTGCACGTCGCCGTCGCGCAGCGGGCCACCGAGATGATCGTCGACCCGGTGGTGGACGCGCTGCTCGCCGCCCCCGACACCCCGGCGGCGGTGGCGGCGCTGCACGATCTCGTCCCGCACATGGCGGCCGGGGAGCGCAACCTCAGGCTGGCCGCGGAGCTGCTGGTCAGGGCGTTGCGCGATCCGCGGATGGCCGCCGAGCGGCGGGACTGGTCGCGGGCCGTGCGCGACCGGATCTCCGGGCGGCTGGCGCAGCTGCGCCCGGACTGGCCCGCGGAGCGCCGCGCCGGCACCGCGACGCTGTGCACCGCCCTGCTGGACGGGCTGCTCCTCCAGCTCGTCCTCGACCCCGGCCTGCCGACCGGCCCGGCCCTCGACGCGGCCGCCGCGCTGGTGGCGAAGCCGTGACCCGCGGGCGCCGACCCCGCCGGCGGGCGAAGGCGCCCCGGGCCAGGTGCGGCCGGGGGCGCCTTCGGTGCTCCGGCGGTACGCTCAGCCGTCGTCGCGCGGGGCGTGCGCCACGGCGACCGGTGCGTCCGCGTGGTGCAGCAGGGCGTGGCTGACCGAGCCGAGCAGCAGGCCGCGGAAGCCGCCGTGCCCCCGGGAACCGACGACGACGAGCCGGGCCTCCGCGGCCGCGGCGAGCAGGACCTCGCGGGGCCGCCCCGGCACGACCTCGGTCCGGACGCGCACGCCGGGGTACTTGTCGCGCAGCGGCGCGACGAGCCGGTCGAGCCGTTCCGCGGCGAACTCGCGCAGCGATCCGGCGTCCAGCAGCGGCGCGGGCCCGGTCTCGACCTCGGCGGGCCAGGCCGCCACCGCCACCAGCTCGGCTCCGCGCAGGTCCGCCTCGGTGAACGCCAGGGCGACCGCCTCCAGCGACGCCGCGGACCCGTCCACACCGACCACCACCGGGCCGTCGGGCCGCCGCCCCGCCGGGGGGTGGTCCCGCACGACCACCACGGGGACCGAGGCGTGCGACGCCAGCTCCACGGCCGTCGATCCGAGCACCAGGCCCGCGAACCCGCCGCGGCCGCGCGTACCGACCACGATCAGCTCCGCGTCGGCGGCGGCCTCCAGCAGCACGGGCGTCGGGCCGCCGCGCCCGATCACCGCGCGCACCTCGCCGGTCTCCTCGCGGGCGTGGTCGGCGCCCTCCGCCACGACCTTCTCGGCCGCCGCGACCAGGTCACCGACCGGAACGGCCATCGGGCCGGCCGCCGCGTACATGTCCCAGGCGTGCGCCACCGTCAGCGGCACGCCCCGCAGCCGCGCCGCCACGGCCGCCCACCGGACCGCCGCCCCGCTCGCCGGAGAACCGTCGTATCCCACCACGACACCGCGGTCGCCGCTCATGATGCCTCCCTCGTCGTCACGCCCCCAGCCTCGCGAGGCGGGCGGACACCGGGCAGAGGCGGTGGTCCGTCAGGTCCGGGACCTTCGGCCCGGGATGATCGCCACGGGGAGGGACGCCCGGCGGAGCATCGCGGAACTGGTCGCGCCCAGCGGGTCCAGGCCGGTTCCGCGGTCGCCGAGGACGAGGAGCCCGGCGCCGTCCGCCGCCCGTTCCAGCGCCTCGCACGGGCGTTCCAGCATCAGCGAGACCGTGACGTCGACCTCCGGGTGGCGCTCCCGCCACGGTGCCACGACCTCATCCAGTTCGGCGGTGCGCTTCTTCTCCAGCAGCTCCGTGTCGGTGAACAGCACCAGGTCCGCCTCGTCCACCGCCGTGGGCTCCCAGCACCCGTAGACGACGTGCAGGTCCCAGCCGCGCAGGGCCGCCTCGCCGAAGGCGAAGCCGAGCACCGCGGAGCAGCCCTCCGCCGCGTCGGTGCCCGCGACGACCCGCCGGGGCCATTCCGCCGCGTCCGGGACGACGATCACCGGCCGTCCCACCCTGGCGGGCACCTCCAGCGCGGTGGCGCCGGTGTCCGGGCGCTCCCCCGAGCCGATCACGGTCAGCTCGGCCGCGCCGGACGCCTCCAGCAGCGCCTCGTCCACCGGCCCCCGCAGGAGCCGCCGGCGCACCGTCCCGGGCGCGCCCAGTTCCCGCGCGCGGCGGACGCCCTGCGCGAGCAGGTTCTCCCCCGCGCGCTTCCTGATCGCCTCGGCGTCCGGGTCCTCATGGCCGCTCGCGTAGGGCCAGTGCCAGCAGTGGCAGATCATCAGGTCGAGGTCGCGCCGCCGGGCCTCCTCGACCGCCCAGCGCAGTGCGCCCTCGTTCTCCTGCGTCCCGTCGTAGCCGAACAGGACGTGCGGCCGCTGGTTCCCATCCACGCCGTTCATGTGCCCGCCTCCTTGGTGAACACTTTTCATATCCGGCGGCCGCACCGGGTAACGGGAAGCGGCGCCGGAAGAAAGTGCCCATTGCCCAGTCTGCGCGCTAACCGGGCAACGTAGAAGAGGCCGGACGTCCCCGGCGGGCGGATTCGAGGCGCCCACCGGGGATGGAGCGTGCCAGTCGCATTATCGGGCGGGCGTTATCGGCCGGCTCGGGCCCGCCCGATCAATCGAACTTGTAGCTGCGGGCGCTCGGGCCTTCGATGGTGTCGAGGACCTTGAGCCCGCCCGGCGCCTCCGCGTCGGCTCTGGAGACGAACACCTTGCGCGTCGGGGGCTCACCCGGCCTGGTGTAGTCCAGCGCCCCGGAGAACAGGCCCCGCGTGTCCAGCCCGGACGTCTCGTGCATCGCGGCGACCACGCCCTTGGGCGTGAGGTCGCCGTTCTCGCACGCCTTCTCCAGTGCCGTGGCGAGCAGTTCGGACTGCCCGTAGGCGAGGGGGACCTCCCAGCCCTTGGTGCCGTCCGGCGCGTTCTTCTCGAACATCTCGGCCGCCGTCTTCACCCCGGCGCCCTCCCCGTTGTAGGGCGCGACGCTGGTCACCGTGTAGAAGTTCTTGAGCAGCCCTTCCCTCGCGGGGGTGTTCAGCAGGGCCGGGCTGAACGTGGGCGTGTTGCCGATCAGGGGGACGTTCACCCCGTTGGAGGCGAGCACGCTGGCGAGCGAGGACAGCTGCGACGGGGCGGCGCCGAGGATGACGCCCTTGACGTCCGCCCGCTTCAGCGCCGCCGCCTGGGCGGACATGTCGGACTCCTGCGGGGTGATCTTGATCGGGTGGACCTTCAGCCCGCGCGCCGCGGCCGCGTGCTCGGCGCCGGCGAGCGAGTCGCCGCCGAAGTCGCCCTCGAAGTAGACGTGCCCGATCGTGCTGCCCGCCGGGACCTTCAGCGTGTCCACAAGGTAGTCGACGGCGTTGGCGGCCTCGATGCTGTACGTGGTGCCCGGGAGCTGCGCCACCTTGTACTCCAGCGCGACGCTGGCCCAGCCCATGCCGCCGACGTAGAGGTCGTCCTTCTCCGCGAGCGGGAGGACGGCCGCGACGGCGGGCGAGCCGAGCACCTGCTGGAGCGCCACGACGTCCGGCGACATGCTGCGGTACAGCGACACCGCGCGCTGCGGGTTGTAGCCGTGGTCCCGGACGTCCATCGTGATCTTCCGGCCGCAGATGCCGCCCTGGGCGCTCCTGGCCGCCCAGTACGCCTTCTTCTCCTGGACCTGCACGGCGGCGCCGGCCTTGAACGGCCCGGACAGGTCGGTGAGCACCCCGATCCTGATCTCCGAGCCGGTGACGCCGTTGCCGGTGCGGACCCCCGAGCCGTCGCCGTCTCCGGATCCGGCGTCGGGGTCGGTCGTGCTGCACGCCGTGAGCGCGGCCAGGCACAGCGCCGCCGCGGCGAGGGGACGGATCGTCATGGGGCGGTCTCCTTCAGGCTGGAACGTTCGGCCGGACGCGCGGGCCGGGACGGCCTCCCGTCCCGCTCGGTGCGGCTCCCCACGTGGCGCAGGGCCCCGGCGAGGCCCCCGCGCAGGAAGATCAGGACGGCGATGATGGCGACGCCGTAGACGAACCGGCTCAGCGTGGCGGCGTCGACGCCGCCGGAGCCGGGGGCGGACAGGAACGGCAGGTGCGCGCTGTACTGCACGAGCAGCAGCGGCAGGACCGAGACGAACACCGCCCCGGCGGACGCGCCCGCGATCGAGCCGGCCCCGCCCAGCACGATCATCACCAGGTAGTCGATGGACACCGTCAGCGCGAACGAGTCCGGCGCGATCCGGCCGAACGCCAGCGCCGTCAGCGCGCCGGCGACCCCGGCGTAGACGGAGGAGACGGTGAACGCGGTGGCCTTGACCCGGGCGACCCGGATGCCGACGGACGCCGCGGCGGTCTCGCCGTCGCGGACGCCGGCCATCGCCCGCCCCGCC
>NZ_SMLC01000020.1 GCF_004349245.1 Actinomadura sp. 6K520
GGGCGTGTGGCTGGCCGAGTCGTTCGTCCGGTTCGGTGACCCGGCCGCCCGGCTGGAGGCGATCCAGTCGCTCAACGGCGGGATGGGACTGCATTTCGTCCTGCCGCGTTACCTGGCGACGCTGAACGGACGGGAGTCGTGCCCGCCCACGACGGTGGACTGCGGCGCGGTCGGGTCCGCCACGGTCCTGTGGTGGGCCGGGGGCCTCGCGCTGGCGGGTGCGGGGTTGTGGGCGGCCAGGGGTGAGGCTCGCCGCGCCCTGCTGGTCTGCATCGGGACGGCCGCCGTCTTCGGTGGCGCCTATTTCGTGCTGACCGACCTGGCCGTGCCCCGCTACCTGCTTCCGGTTTTCGCCTTGATGTCCCTGCCGGCCGGTGTGGGGCTCACCGCGATCCTGCGCGGGGCGCGACGGTGGCGTGCGGGCTGGGTTCTGGCCGCCGGTGTGACAGCGGCGGTTCTCGTCCACGCGGGACTGCAGGCCGCCAGGGCCGGCCGTGTCGCGGATCGTGCCGAGGCGGCTCTGACCTGGCCCGAGGAGGCCGCCGGCGCCCTGGCCGTTCGCGGTGTCGGCGGGGACTGCGCCGTGCTCGGCAGGTTCGCGCCGCAGATCGCCTTCCTGCGCCGCTGCCAGGGCGCGGACATGCGCGACGGCCTCGGTGAACGCGACGCGTCCGCCGCACTCACCGCCGCCAACGTCGAAAGCCTGCAAAGCCGCGGGCTACGGGTGGCCCTGGTCATCGACGACCGCCCTGACCTACCCGGACACTGGCGCCCGGTCCCCGTAGCGGGCACTGGCCCACGCCTCTACCTCTCTCCAGTGCCCGGCCGCCCCTGATCCCCGCACCGGGATTCCCGCTACTCCAGGACGGCGCCCTTGGAGGCCGACTGGACGAGCTTTGTGTACTTCGCCAGGACGCCCCGCTTGTACGGGTGCGGTACCGGAGTCCAGGCCGGTGTTCGCCGGGCGGCGAGTTCGGTGGCGTCTACCAGGATGTCGAGTCGCTTGGCCTTCACGTCCAGGCGGATGCGGTCGCCGTCGTGCACGAACGCGATCGGGCCGCCGTCGACGGCCTCGGGGGCGATGTGGCCCGCGCACAGTCCCGTCGTCCCGCCGGAGAAGCGGCCGTCGGTGACCAGCAGGACGGTCCGGCCGAGGCCCGCGCCCTTGATCGCGCCCGTGATGGCGAGCATCTCGCGCATGCCCGGCCCGCCCTTCGGGCCCTCGTAGCGGATGACGACGACGTCCCCGGCCGTGATGGTGCCGTCCGCCAGCGCGTCGAGCGCCGCGCGCTCGCGCTCGAAGACGCGGGCCGTGCCCTCGAACACGTCCTCCTCGAAGCCGGCCGACTTCACGACGGCGCCTTCGGGGGCGAGCGACCCGTGCAGGATCGTGATCCCGCCCGTTGTGCGGATCGGGTCGCCGAGCGCCCGCACGATCTTCCCGTCCGGGTCGGGCGGGTCGAGGTCGGCGAGGTTCTCGGCCACGGTCCGCCCGGTGACGGTGAGCGCGTCGCCGTGCAGCAGCCCGGCGTCGAGCAGGGCCTTCATGACGACGGGGACGCCGCCGACGCGGTCGACGTCGTTCATGACGTACCGGCCGAAGGGCTTGAGGTCCCCGAGATGCGGCACGCGGCTCGCGACGCGGTCGAAGTCGGCGAGGGCGAGGTCGACCTCGGCCTCGTGCGCGATCGCCAGAAGGTGCAGCACCGCGTTGGTCGAGCCCCCGAACGCCATGACGACGGCGATCGCGTTCTCGAACGCCTCCCTGGTCATGACGTCCCGCGCGGTGACGCCCCGCCGCAGCAGGTCCACGACGGCCTCCCCCGACCGGCGCGCGAACGCGTCGCGGCGCCGGTCCGCGGACGGCGGCGCCGCCGACCCGGGCAGCGACATCCCCATCGCCTCGGCCGCGGACGCCATGGTGTTCGCCGTGTACATGCCCCCGCAGGCGCCCTCGCCCGGGCAGACCGCGCGCTCGATCCGGTCGACGTCCTCGCGGCTCATGAGTCCCCGCGCGCACGCGCCGACGGCCTCGAACGCGTCGATGATCGTGACGTCCTGCTCGGTGCCATCGGACAGCCTGACCCGGCCGGGCATGATCGAGCCCGCGTAGAGGAACACGCTCGCGAGGTCGAGCCGGGCGGCGGCCATGAGCATCCCGGGCAGCGACTTGTCGCAGCCCGCGAGCAGCACCGTCCCGTCGAAGCGTTCCGCCTGGACGACGGTCTCGACGGAGTCGGCGATGACGTCGCGGCTCACGAGGGAGAAATGCATCCCCTCGTGCCCCATCGAGATGCCGTCGGACACCGAGATGGTGCCGAACTGCAGCGGGTACCCGCCACCGGCGTGCACGCCCTCCTTGGCGCCCTGCGCGAGCCGGTCGAGCGACAGGTTGCACGGCGTGATCTCGTTCCACGAGTCGGCGATGCCGATCTGCGGCTTGCCGAAGTCCCCGTCGCCCATCCCGACGGCCCGCAGCATGCCGCGCGACGCCGCCGCCTCCAGCCCGTCCGTGACCTGGCGCGACCGCGGTTTGAGCTCGGCTCCGGGCTGTCCCGGCGATATGGCTGACATTCCCTGCCCCTACCCACGGAGCGCCACCTCGCCCCACTGCCGGACCGGCGGCTTCGGGGCCCGACGAGGGCGGTGTACTCGGCCGTCAATCCCGCTCGGCGAATCCCGCCGAGCAGAAGTCCCAGACCTCGTCGGCCGTGATCGGGTGCGCGTTCTCGTCGGCGGAGACGGCGCTGGACTGGGCGACGGACATGACGGTCTGCATCGTGAGGGCGGCCGCGCGGCGCGGCGTGGTCGCGGCACGCAGCCGGCCGGCCTCCGCGGCCTCCGTCATCAGCTCGGTGAGCCGCGCGAGCAGCGGGGTGTGCGCGACCCGCACCTCCGCCGGGTGCGAGACCAGCAGCTGGGGGGCGAACTCGGTGAACAGCGGGCGCCGGGCCGCCGGGTCCGGCCGGCAGAGCTCGAACAACACCTGCACGGCGACCTTCAGCCGCTCCAGCGGATCGGGCTCGCCGGACGCCGCGGTGCGGATCTGGTCGGCGGCCCGGCGCAGCGCGTCCTCGAACAGGGCGAGCAGCAGCTCGTGCTTGCCGTCGAAGTGCTGGTAGAAGCTGCGCAGCGACTGGCGGGACCGGTCGACGACCTCCTGCACGGTGAAGTCGGTGGTGCCCTTTTCCGTGATGGTCGCCTGCGCCGCGTCGAGGAACCGCTCGACCCGCTGCTCGGCGCGCAGCTTCGCGGCCTTCGTGGAACGCTCGACCGCGCGCTGCTTCCAGGCCGGTTCCTCGCTCGTCGAGCTCACTCCCTGTTCCGT
This sequence comes from Actinomadura sp. 6K520, assembly GCF_004349245.1. Classification (GTDB taxonomy): domain Bacteria; phylum Actinomycetota; class Actinomycetes; order Streptosporangiales; family Streptosporangiaceae; genus Spirillospora. Next base: position 3,329 of record NZ_SMLC01000020.1, read on the forward strand.
TCCGTGCACCATGGGCGAGACTTTACTTCAGGGCACCGCGAATCCCCCTTCCGTGCGGTCATCGGTGGCCGATCGAGGATGCGACTCTTACTCTCCGGATCCGCGCGCTCCGGTCGCGGGGTGAAGCGGGCGGCGGCGAGGTCTCCACCGGGGCGTCCCCGGTCCCGCTGTGGCGGGCGGGTCGCGGGGGACGACAGACTTGGGTAGGTGGATCGGGTCTAGGAGGCTGTATGGGGTCGTCCCGGCGATTGCCTCGGCAGGTGTACGAGAGTGAGCTGCTCCGGCTCCAGGAGCAGTTGCTGATATTGCAGGAGTGGGTGCGCGAGGAGGGCGTGCGCATCGCCGTGGTGTTCGAGGGGCGGGACGCCGCCGGCAAGGGCAGCACCATCAAGCGCGTCACCGAGTACCTCAACCCCCGCGTCGCGCGCATCGTGGCGCTTCCGGTGCCGAGCGACCGGGAGCGGACCCAGTGGTACTTCCAGCGGTACATCCAGCACCTGCCCGCCGCCGGGGAGATCGTCCTGTTCGACCGGTCGTGGTACAACCGCGCGGGTGTCGAGCGGGTCATGGGGTTCTGCACGGGCAAGGAGTACCGGCGTTTCCTGCATCAGTGCCCCATATTCGAGCGGATGCTCGTCGAGGACGGCATCCTGCTGCGCAAGTACTGGTTCTCCGTCAGCGATGCCGAGCAGGAACGCCGATTCCGCAAGCGCCTCGAAGATCCGATGCGGAGGTGGAAACTGTCGCCGATGGACATGGAGTCCATCTCGCGCTGGGAGGATTACTCGCGCGCCAAGGACGAGATGTTCGTCCACACCGACATTCCCGAGGCGCCCTGGAACGTGGTCGACAGCGACGACAAGCGGCGCGCCCGCATCAACATGATCCATCACCTCCTGTCGAGCATTCCGTACCGCGAGGTGGAGCGTCCGGCGCTCCGGCTTCCAAAGCGCCCTCCGTCCAAGGGGTACGTGCGGCCTCCACGCGGCGAGCAGAACCACGTCCCGGATCACGCGGCGACCCTCGAACGCTGACGGGCAGGCGCCCGGACGCTCACACCCCTGCCGAAGGTCCCCTTGTTTCCGGACGGACGCCACTCGTGGAGACGGCCATGTGCGGGGAAGGCTGATGGTGACGGAACTTGGAGATGGGCCAGGAGGGACGAGCTATGAGCGCCGAGCCGGTCAGCGGGGTCGTCGTCGGCTATGACGGCTCCCAGGAAGCGATCCTTGCCCTGGACTGGGCCGCCGCCGCGGCCCGGACCCGGGGCCTGCCGCTCACCGTGATCCACGTGTGGGAGATCTACATCGGCAGCCCGGTGGCCATGCCGATGGTGGATCTGGGAGCGGTGGCACAGCAGACCCTCGACGGGGGAGTGGAGCACGTCCGCAAGGCGGCCCCCGACCTTGAGGTGCGGGGCGTTCTCGGGCGCGGGCAGGCGGCCGCCACGCTCATCGACGCGGGGAAGACCGCGGGCCTGATCGTGCTCGGGCCGCGGGGCATCGGGGGGTTCGTCGGGCTGGTGGTGGGATCGGTCAGCACCCAGGTTGTCGCGCACGCGTCCTGCCCGGTCGTGATCGTCCGGGGCGACTTCGAACCGCTGCCGGCGGAGGGGCCGGGACGTGTGGTGGTCGGCGTGGACGGTTCGCCCGCGTCCCGGGCCGCGCTGGCGGCGGCCTTCGCCGAGGCCCGGTTGCACGGGCTGTCCGTGCACGCCGTGGTGGCCTGGGAGTCGGTGCCGGTGGACGAGCTCCCGCCCCTGGCCGACGAGGCCGGCATGCGGCTGGCGGCCGAGACACGGCTGGCGCGCATGATGGACGCCTTGCGGAAGTCGCACCCCGGAGTGAACGTGCGCGCGGAGGTGGTCAGCGGGGCGCCGCGGGAGGTCCTGATGAAGGCCGCGGACGGCGCCCGCCTGCTCGTCGTCGGCTCGCGCGGACTGGGCGGCTTCCGCGGCCTGATGCTCGGGTCGGTCAGCCAGGCGCTGGTGCAGCACGCACCCTGCCCCGTCGCGGTCGTCCACGCACCGGACGAGGACACAGGCGACTAGGAGGAGATGCCCGGCTCTCTTGCGGGCCGCCGCAAGGGGACTCGTGCCGGCGGGTCGGTTCAGTCAGGTGCGCCCTGCGGCGCCTGGCTGCCCTGACCTCCCGTTTCGCTCACGGACCGAATAGGCTTCGGCGTCAATGTGATCATCCGTAGGCGGGCCGGAGCCGGCCGCGAGGAGTGAGCCATGAGTTCCACCCCGACCAGTGACGGCGGCCGGCTGGGGGAGCCCCTCACCCTGCCGTCGGGGCTGACCCTGCCGAACCGGCTGATGAAGTCCGCGCTGAGCGAGGGGCTCGCCGGGGCCGACGGGTCGCCCGGTACCCGTCTGGAGACCCTTTACCGCAGGTGGAGCACCGGCGGATACGGTCTGCTGGTCACCGGGAACGTCGCCGTCGACCTCCGGCACCTGAACGAGCCCGGCAACGTCGTCATCGAGGACGACCGCCATCTGGACGCGCTGGCCCGGTGGACCGGGAGCTACCGCGAGCACGGCGGGCCGATCTTCGCGCAGCTCAACCATCCCGGCCGCCAGGCCAACCGGCGCGCCGGGCGGAGCCGCCCGGTCGCGCCGAGCGCGATCGCGGCCCGTGTCCCCGGCGCCGCCAGGCCCCGCGCCCTCACCGACGAGGAGATCCGCGAGATCGTCGAGCGGTTCGGCGCCGCCGCCGCCGTCGCCGAGGCCGCCGGGTTCGACGGGGTGCAGATCCACGGCGCCCACGGCTATCTCGTCACCCAGTTCCTGTCGCCCATATCGAACCGGCGTGACGACGCGTGGGGCGGCGACCCCGAGCGCCGCCGGGCCTTCGTGCTGGAGGTCCTGCGCGCCGTCCGCGCCGGCGTGCGCCCCGGGTTCTCCGTGGGGATCAAGCTCAACTCCGCCGACTTCCAGCGCGGCGGATTCACCGAGGAGGAGTCCCGCGAGGTGGTCCGGGCCCTCGTCGCGGAGGGGATCGACCTCATCGAGATCAGCGGGGGATCCTACGAGGCCCCGGCGATGATGGGGGTGCTGGCCGAGTCCACCCGTGCGCGCGAAGCCTACTTCCTGGACTACGCCCGGACGGTCCGCGGGATCGCCGGCCGGACGCCGATCGCCGTCACCGGGGGGTTCCGCACCCGCGCCGCGATGGAGCGGGCCCTCGCCGACGGCGACTGCGACGTCGTCGGCATCGGGCGGCCCACCTGCCTCACCCCCGACGCGCCCAAGGCGCTCTTCGAGCGCGGCCGGGAACGGCTGGAGGTCCCCGCGATCGGGGTCGGCGCCCGCGGGGTGATCGGGCGCCTCACCGACATCCGCCCCCTGGACAGCGCGCTGAACGTGCAGTGGCACGCCGACCAGCTCCACCGGATGGCGGCGGGCCGGGACCCCGACCCCACCGTGCCGTGGTGGCGCACCCTCGGCTCGATGATCCGGCACGGTCCCGCCGCCCTGCGCCCCAAGCGGAGCTGACCGCCGGCCGGGACACGGCGGCCCGGTCAGCCGCCGATGCCGGTGAGGGCGATCATGAGGGGCAGGCCGAGAATGATCAGGAGGGCGCCGAAGACGTCGAAGCCGAAGCCGGAGCGGATCATGGTGGTGATGGGGACGACGCCGGAGCCGTAGGCGATCGCGTTCTGCGGGGTGGACACCGGGAGCATGAAGCCGAACGAGGCGGCGAAGGTGGCCGCCAGGGCGGGCACGAACGGGTCGACCTGCGCGGCCTGCGCGATCGGGATGATGATCGGCACGACCACGGCGGCGGACGCGGTGTTGCTGGTGGTCTCCGAGATCAGGATGGCCAGCACGGCGGCGAACGCGGTGATGAAGAACGTGCTGGTCAGGCCGAGGGCGTCGGACGCGGAGCCGCCGATGGTGCGGGCCAGGCCGGTGTCGGCGAGCAGGGAGCCGAAGATGATGCCCGTCCCGAAGAGCAGGATGGTGCCCCAGTCGATGCGCGCGGCGTCGCTCCAGTTCAGGGTGGTCTCGCGGCGGCCCCAGTCGGTGGGGAGGAGGAACAGCAGGGACGCGCCGAGCACCGCGACGATGCCCTCGTTCAACCGGCCGCTGACGGTCTCGTAGATCGACGAGTCGGTGCCGGCGGCCAGCGCGATGACGCCGGGGAAGATCCAGAGGACGACGGTGACGGCGAAGGCGACGAGGGTGGTCTTCTCCGCGCGGCTCATCCGGCCGAGGTCGGCGCGCTCGCGGGCCACGTACTCCTGGACGCCCTCGATCCGGCGGATCTCCGGCTTGTTGAGCAGCAGCAGGACGGCGACCAGCACCACCAGCATCACCGCGCACAGCGGCAGCGCGGTCAGCATCCACTGCGCGAAGGAGATCCGCTCGCCGGTGGCCTCCTCGATCAGCCCGCGCCCGATCAGGTTGGGCGGGCTGCCGACCGGGGTGAGCAGGCCGCCGACGGACGCGCCGTAGGCGAGCATCAGCACCAGCGCGGCGCCGACGCGCAGCCGGGCCGGGTCGAAGTCGGCGGCGACGAGGCCGCGGTCCTGCAGCATCTTGGCGATGACGGTGAGCAGCCCGAGCGCCGTGGGCAGCAGCATCGCCACGGTCGCGGTGTTGGACACGAACGCCGACAGCAGGCAGGTGACGAGGCCGAAGGTGGCGATCAGCCGGAAGGTGGACTCGCCGACGCCGGGCAGCGACAGGATGAAGAACGCGAACCGGCGCGCGACCCCGTGCTTCAGCATCGCCTGGGCGAGGATGAACGCCCCGATGAAGGTGAAGATCGTGGTGGAGCCGAACGGTTCGAGCGCGTCGTCGGCCGGGACCACGCCGAACAGGACGATCACGCCGACCCCGATCAGGCCGCCGATGGGGATCGGCACCGGCTCGGTCACCCACAGCACGATCACGCCGAGCAGGATCCCGGCCAGCGTCTGCTGGGACGGCGCCATGTCCAGCGGCAGCAGCAGGAAGACCGCGGTGACCAGCGGCGCCAGCCAGAACCCGGTGGTGCGGCGCGCCTTCTCGAAACGTTCCTCGGCGGGGGACAGGCGCTGCTCGCCGAGGCTGCGGTAGGTGGCCTGGCCCATCAGCGCCTTGGCGACGTCGGTGCGGGCGGGCGCCGCGGTGCCCGCGGACCCGGCGGCGGGATCGCGTGGCGGGGTCTCGTCCGATGTCATGGGAGCACTCCTCGGGAGCGGAACCCGGCGTTACGGCCGGGATCCTGGGGCGTTCCGGACAAGCGTTTCCGCATCAAATTGAAGATCGCCCTGGACGGCGAATCCAAGACGTGTCGGCTACTGGACTGAAAGGCTCCGCCTATAGGCGAGCGGAGGCGCGGGTGGACGTCCGGCAGCTGGAGTACTTCCTGGCCGTGGTGGACCACGGCGGCTTCAACCGGGCGGCGGGCGCGCTGTTCGTGGCGCAGCCGTCGCTGTCGCAGGCGATCCGCGGCCTGGAGAAGGACCTGGGGACGCCGCTGTTCCACCGCACCGGGCGGCGCGTCGTGCTGACCGAGGCGGGCCGGGCGCTGATCGGCCCGGCGCGGCAGGCGGTGCGCAGCCTGGAGGTGGCGCGGGAGAGCGTCACCGCGGCGCAGGGCCTGCGGACGGGACGCGTCGCCGTCGCCTCGATGCCGTCCCCCGCGATCGAGCCGCTCGGCGGCATGGTGCGGCGGTTCGCCGCGCGGTATCCAGGGGTGGAGGTGGTGCTGCGCGACGCGCCGGTGCCGGGCGCGGTCATCGACATGGTGCGGACCGGGGTCACCGAGCTGGGGCTGCTCTCGGCGTGGGACCCGCCCGCCGCGACCGAGGTCGACCTGTACCCGGTGGGGGAGCAGCGGCTCGTCCTGGTGGCGCCGCCGGACGGCCCGTTCGAGCCGGGCCCGCCGCTGCCGCGGGAGCGCCTCGCCGGGCACCGGCTGATCGCCGGGGAGCGCGGGACGGGCATGCGGCGGCTGGCCGACGAGATCCGGGCCGCCGGGGTGGACGTGCCGTTCGCGGTGGAGACCGACCACCGGGCGGCGATCCTCTCGCTGGTCCTGAAGGGGGTGGGCGTGGCGATCCTCGCGGAGGCGTGGCGCCCGCTGGCGCTGCGCGCGGGCGCGGTCGTCCGCGACCTCGACCCGCCCGCGTGCCTGCACCTCGCCCTGGCCGGCCGGAAGGGCTGGCTCAGCCCGATCGCCGAGGAGTTCCTGCGGATGGCCCTCTCCCGCGACCCGTAGATGGGCACGGCTTATCGACGCATTGGGGACGCGTCCGCCACCACCGGCGAACTCACCGACCACGTCATCACCGGACTGCGGCCCCCGAGCTGAGCGGCGGCGCGCTACCCGGCCGTTACCGATCGCTGCGCACAATGCGGTGGGAGGTACCCGGTGGTGACGGTGGACCGCGCGCACTACGCCCGCCTTCTGCGGCTCGCGTACCTGGTGCTGGACGACGGCGACGCCCCCCTCACCCGTGCCCGCCGCGCCGCCGCGCGTGCGGCCCGGGGGCGGCCGGGCGGTTATCCGGCCGGGCGGGCGCGGCTCGTCGCCGTCCTGCTGACCGAGCCGCCCGGCAGGCGGTACTCGCCGTACCGCATCCTCTTCGAGCCCGCGCCCGCACCGCGGGGGCCCGTCCGGGAGGCGCTGGCGGAGCTCGCGCCGCACGAGCGGCTCGCCTGCCTGCTGCGCCTCGACGGCCTCACCGTCCCCGAGGTCGCCGCCGAGCTGGGCCCGCACCGGCCCGTCGACTTCCGGGACGTGGAGCGGGCCACCGCCGCCCTGGACGCCCGGACCGGGCTGGACGCGGCGGCGCAGCGGGCCGAGATCGAGGCGTTCGAGCCCGACCTCGTCCGGCTCCGCCCGCCGGCCGTCCGGCCCGCGTGGCGCGCCGCCGTGGCGGTCGCGGTCGCGGTGGCGGTGCTGGCGGCCGCCGGGTCCGTCCTCACGCGGCCGGGGGAGGAGGCCGGTGGGCCCGCGGCGGTGGACGCGCGTGCCTGGCGGGAGACCCCCTCCCCCTCGATCAGCCAATGGCCGGCCCAGGGCGCGCTGCGGCACGACGCGGCACTGCTGCGCCGGGCCGCCGACGCGTGGCGGGCCCACCACCGCCATCCGCCGGCCGGCCGCGTCTTCCTCCTGTACGCCGGGACGGTGGACGGCGCGTCCCTCGTCGTGCTGCGCGACACCCCCGGCGCGCGGGACGCGCCGAGCGTCGCGCAGTACTTCGAGCGGCGCCTGTCGCGCGGCGTGGAGTCGGTCCGCAGGCTCCGGACCGGCGCGGGGCAGCTGATCATGCTCGGCATGACGTGGCGCTACCTCGTCCCGCCCTGGCTGCGGGACGTGCGGGCGGCGGTGCCGCAGGGGCGCTCCCCGGAGTGGATGCCGCTGGCGGTCCGGGACGGGCTGAGCGACCGGCTGCCGTGGAACTGGTTCACGCCGCGCTGCCAGAACCACGTGGTGTTCCGGATGACGTTCCGGCCGGCGGCGGGCGGGACGGCGCGGGCGGTCACGCAGCTCGCCTCGCACGACCCGTGGTCGGCGGCGCCGCGGGTGTGGTTCCCCCAGGGGCCGGAACCGGGGGAGCGGTTCCGCTGGGCGGCCCTGCACGCCGTCGCCTGCGAGGGGGCGGTGACACTGAGCGAGTCGGGCGATCTGCGGCTGGGCCGGCTCTGGAGCGGAGAGCTGCCCGACGGCGGCGGCCGGGCCACACTGCTGACGGTGGACGCGTCCTCCCCGTGGGCCACTCCCGGAACCGCGGTCCTGATCTCTGACGGCGGGCGGGTGCTGTCCGAGCGGGGCGAGACGAACAGCGACACCACCGCGTCCTCCGCGTCGGTGGCCGCCGCCCTGTGGTGGCGCTCGCCGAGGCGCTGGCACCTGCTGGCGGCGGGCGGGCCGCGCGTCACACGGCTGAGGACGGTCGGCGAGCTGGGCCCCCACGAGGGGGACCCGGACCGGCCGGGCGAGGCGCCCCTGCTGATGGTGCCGGGCCCGCGCACCGGCGGCCCGCCCCCGGAGAGGGCGCGCCTCCCGGTCGTCCACGTCGTCGCCTACGAGACCGACGGGGACCGCACGGTCATCAGCCCCTGGTGACCGGCGCCGGCCGGACGGACCCGCCGCGGCCGGCGCCCGTGCGGGTCAGAGCGGGTAGCGCGGGGGTTCGGCGCGCATGGTGATCCAGCGGGTCTCGGTGAACGCCTCGATGTTGGCCGCGGCGCCGCCGAAGCGGGAGCCGGTGCCGGAGGCCCGCACGCCGCCGAACGGGGCGTTGGCCTCGTCGTTGACGGTCTGGTCGTTGATGTGGACGATCCCCGTCGGGATCTGCTCGGCGACGGCCAGGCCGCGCATCACGTCCCGGGTCACGATGCCGAGCGACAGGCCGTAGTCGCTCGAGGCCGCCAGCTCCACCGCCTGGGAGACCGACGACACGCGCGTGACCGGGGCGACCGGGCCGAAGACCTCGTCGGCGAACGCGGGGGCGGTCAGCGGCGTGCCGGCCAGCACCGTGGGCCGGTAGAACAGCCGCTCGTAGGTCCCGCCGGCGGCCAGGCCCGCGCCCTGGTCGACGCTCGCGGTCACCATGCCGTGGATCTTGTCGCGCTGGCCGGCGTCGATGACGGGGCCGAGCGCGACCTGGTCCGCGGCCGGGTCGCCGACCGAGAGCGCGTCGGCCTTGGCGGCGAGGCGTTCCACGAAGTCGTCGTAGAGGCGGTCGGCGACCAGGTGGCGGCCGGCGGTCATGCAGATCTGGCCCTGGTGGAAGAACGATCCCCAGGTGGCCAGGTTGACCGCCGCGTCCACGTCGGCGTCGTCCAGCACCAGCAGCGCGGAGTTGCCGCCGAGCTCCAGGTGGGCGCGCTTGAGGTGGCGGCCGGCCAGCTCGCCGATCCGGCGGCCGACCGGGGTGGAGCCGGTGAAGGAGATGACCCGGACGTTCGGGTCGCTGATCAGCGCCTCGCCCACGTCCGCGCCGCCGGGCAGCATCTGCAGGACGCCCGGCGGCAGCCCGGCCTCCTCGAACACGCGGGCCATCAGGGTGCCGCCGGTCACCGCGGTGCGCGGGTCGGGCTTGAGGAGGACGGCGTTGCCGAGCGCGAGCGCCGGGGCCACCGAGCGGATGCCGAGGATGACGGGCACGTTGAACGGCGAGATCACCGCGACCACGCCGGCCGGCATGCGGCGCGCCATGGACAGCCGCGGCTCCTCCGAGGGGAGTATCTCGCCGATCGCCCGGGCGGGCAGCGAGGCGGCCTCGTAGCATTCCTCGGACGCCACGTGCAGCGCGAACCCGGCCATGCCGGGGACCGCCCCGACCTCGCGGACGTTCCAGCCGCTGATCTCCTCGGCGTGCCGCTGCCACAGCTCACCGGCCTTGCGCAGGACGGCGGCGCGGGCGGTGTGCGGCAGGGCGGCCCACTCCCGCTGCGCCTCGGCCGCGCCGGCGGCGGCCTCGGCGACGTCCTCGGCGGTGGCCTGGCCCATCCGGCCGAGCTCACCGCCGGTGGCGGGTTCGACCACGGCGTAGTCGCCGCCGCGTCCCGGCGTCCACGCGCCGTTCTTGAAGATCTTTCCCTGCCAGTCGACGCTGTCGAGCAGTCCCACGGCATCTCCCTGTCGTTTCGGTGGTTCCTAGGCGGTACCCGGGCCTGAGCCCTTGGCCCATCTCCTCATGAACCTCCGCCGCGGGGGAAGAGCGGCCGGGACGGCCGCGGGGTCAGCCGCTCGACGAGGCGGGCCGCGCCGAGCCGGCGCAGCGCGTTTCCTTCTGACCCCGCCCCGCCTCAGGCGCCCTTCCAGTACGGGTCCCGGCCGATGAAGCCGAGCAGCCTCGTCTGGACGTCGGCGTCGTCGGGCACCTCGACGCGGGCCCCGTACTGCCCGGAGGAGCGGATCGCCTCCTCCACCTCCTCCATCCCCGCGAGGAGCTCGGCGCAGAGGCCGGGGTCCAGCCGGTCGTCCTGGCCGGTGGCCCTGGCCAGGTCCCAGGTGTGCATGAACACGTCGGCGGTGTAGAACCGGTCGATCGCGGTGTCCAGGGGCAGGGTGCCGATGTGCGGATTGCTCAGTTCGCGCCGCGCGGTCTGCGGGTCGTCCAGGACCGCCTGCACGCCGTCGCAGTGGACCCGCCAGGCTTCGGCCGGGTCCTCGTCCACCGACGGGCCCCGGGGCAGGTCGATGCCGGCGCCGGAGGCCAGGAACCCCGGGAACCACTCGGTCAGGTGGCGGACGACGTCGCGGGCGGACCATTCGGCGACCGGGGACGGCGCGTCCCAGGACCGGGTGCCGCGGACCCGTTCGGTGAACAGCCCGGCGACCTGGCGGTGCCGTTCGGCCGGGCGATCAGACAGCGTCATCGCGGAGCAGCCTCTCCAGCTTGGCGTAGCCCTCGTTGACACCGGTCTCCATGCCGCTGCGCAGCCAGGCGTCGCGGCCCTCGAAGCTGTCGACCAGCGACTGCGCCCGGAGCCGGGTGCGCCCTTCGCCCAGGTCCTCGAACCACAGCGTTTCCAGCGCGACCCCGTCAGGGTCGTCCTCGTAGGTGAAGGTCTGCACGATGCGGTCCGGCCGCACCTCGTGGAAGGTGCCGCGGAACCAGTACTCCGTGCCGTCCAGAACCGAGACGTACCGCCAGCTCCCGCCGGTGCGCGCGTCCCAGTGGTCGATCCGGGTGTCGGTGCCCTCGGGCCCCACCCACCGGGCGAAGAGCCCGGGATCGGTGTGGGCGCGGAACAGCTGCTCGGGCGTCGCCGCGAAGTCACGCGTCATCCGGATGACCGGCAACTTCGGGTCGGCCTCGATGGCCGCCTCGGTGATCTTCGTCATCTTCGTCCTCCTTCATCTGCGCCAGGACGGCGTCGAGGCGGCGGTAGCGCCGCTCGGCGCGGGCCCGGTGGCGTTCGATCCAGGTGTCCATCAGGTCGAGGGCCCCGACCTCCAGCCGCACCGGCCGGGGCTGCGGCCCCCGCGGCCGGCTGACGAGCCCGGCGTCCTCCAGGACCCGCAGGTGCTTGTAGACGGCCTGCAGCGTCATCCGGTACGGCTCGGCGAGCTGGCTCGCGGTCGCGTCGCCCTCGGTGAGCCGGGCGACCATGTCGCGCCGGGTCGGGTCCGCGAGGGCGGCGAAGACCCGGGACAGCGTGTCCTCGGTCATCGCCCTCCCGTTTCAACCTGTTAGTTGAAACGACGGTAGGCCGTGGGCTTCCCGGCTGTCAACTATTCGGTTGAAAGAGCTGGTCGCGACCTTGTTTTGCGGTCGGTCACGTGTCCCACCGGTGTTCCCCCGGGGGGCGGACCGAATCCGGCACGCGCGACCGGACGTCTGGAACGCGCCGCTGCGGTAAGGATTGGGGCATGGTGGACGCGCAGCGGGCGATGATCGCGGACGAGCTCGAAATGCGGGGCTCGCCCCTGTGCGACTGCGCGCGGCACGGGCCCGCGTTCAGCCGGGCCACCGGGGCGGCGATCGCGCACCACTGCGGCTGCGCGGCCGTGCGGGCATCGGCCCTGGCCCGCCGCGCCGCGTCCGCCACCCGGCACGCGCGCGAGTGCGGCTGCGACCAGGCCGACCGGGAGGCCGCGCTGTACTGGGAGAAGGAGTTCGCCGCCCGCCGCCCCGGCGGTCACGTACCGGGCTCGGGCGCCTGCTGACCCGCGTCGCCGGCCCCGGCCGCCGCGTGGCGGGGCAAGGGGGCCGGTCGAGCGGCCGCAGCGGCGCCGGCCTCAGACGGCGAGCAGGCGTTTGACCTCGTCGCCGCGCAGGTCGTCGGCTGTTCCGGAGTGCCGGACGACGCCGCCGTCGAGGATCGCGAACGTGTCGGCCAGGCGGAGGGCCAGGTCGAGGTACTGCTCGACGAGCAGGACGGCGAGGTCGTGCTCCTTGTGCAGCCGTTCGACGGCCTCCTCGATCTCCAGGATGATCGAGGGCTGGATGCCCTCGGTGGGCTCGTCCAGGATCAGGAGCCGCGGCCGGGTCACCAGGGCACGGGCGATCGCCAGCTGCTGCTGCTGCCCGCCCGACAGGAACCCCGCCCGGCGCTGCAGCAGCCCGGTCAGCCGGGGGAACACCGCCAGGGCGTCGTCGACGGCCCCGCGATCGCGCCCGCCCATCGCCTCCTGCGTCACCTGGAGGTTCTCCCAGACCGTCAGCTGCGGGAACGTCTCATGGCCCTGCGGCACGTAGCCCATGCCCGATCTGACCCGCTGGAAGGTGCTCGTCCGCGTGACGTCGGCGCCGTCGAAGACGACCGTGCCCGCCGTCGGGGCCAGCAGGCCCATGATCGTGTTGAGCAGGGTGGTCTTCCCCGCGCCGTTGCGGCCCATGACGCACGTCAGCTCGCCCGGACGCACCGTCAGATCCACGCCGAACAGCACGCGGGAGCGGCCGTAGGCGGTCTCCAGCCCGCTCACCCGCAGCATCACGTCCGCCATGTCGCCTCCCCGTTCTTCGCGCGGCGCCTCCCCGTTCGTGCGGCGGGTCACCGGGCCTCCCCGTTCGCGGATCGGCCGAGATAGACCTCCTGGACCCGGGGATCGTGCTGCACCGTGGCGACGTCCCCTTCCACCAGGACGGCGCCCTCGTGCAGAACCGTCACCTGCGACGCGTACCGCCGCAGGAACTCCATGTCGTGCTCGACGACGATGACGGTGTGGTCCCTGGCGATCTCGGTGAGCAGTTCGCCGGTCCGCTCGCGCTCCGCCCGGCTCATGCCCGCCACCGGTTCGTCGAGGAGCAGCAGCCGGGGCCCCTGCGCGATCAGCATGCCGATCTCCAGCCACTGCCGCTGGCCGTGCGAGAGCACCCTCGCGGGCCGGTCCGCCAGGTCCGCCAGCCCGGTCCGCTCCAGTGCGGCCGCCACGACGCCGGACACCCCGCGCCGCCGCCGCAGGAGGGTGACCAGCGGGCGGCGGAAGCTCGCGGCGAGGTCGATGTTCTCCACGACGGTGAGCGCCTCGAAGACCACGGACGTCTGGAACGTCCGGCCGATGCCGAGCCGCACGATCCGGTGTTCCGGGCGCCCGACGAGGGACGTGCCGGCGAAGGTCACCGACCCCTTCGACGGCCGGGTCAACCCGGTCACGACGTCGAGCAGGGTGGTCTTGCCGGCCCCGTTGGGGCCTATCAGGAAGCGCAGCTCCCCCCGCTCCACGGTGAGGTCGATGCCGTCGACGGCCTTGAACCCGTTGAAGACGACCTCCAGGCCGCGGATCTCCAGCAGCGCGGGAGTCCGGGCCCCGGAGGCGAGGACCTGCCCGCCGGCCGGTTCGGTATGGATGTTCACGCGGTGGCCGCCTCCTTCGGTTCGGCCGCGTCCGCCGCGGCGGCCGGTCCCGGGCGCGCGCCCGGCCGCCGGCGCGCGATCGCGTCGCCGGCCTGCCGGACGGCGCCGGCGATGCCCCCGGGCACCAGGACGATGACGAGGATGAACAGCAGGCCCTGCAGGTAGACCCAGCCGCTCGGGTACTGCTCGCTGAAGGCGGTGTGCGCCCAGTTGAGCAGCACGCCGCCGAGGACGGCGCCCGCCAGCGAGTACCGCCCGCCGATCGCCACCGCCACCACGAGCTCGATCGACGGGACGACCCCGAGCAGCGAGGGCGAGATGATGCCGACCACCGGCACGTAGAGCGCGCCGGCGATGCCCGCCATGGCCGCCGAGACGGCGAACGCGACGGTCTTGACCGCGGCGGCGTCGTAACCGAGGAACCGGACCCGGTCCTCCCCGTCCCGGACCGCGACGAGCAGCCTCCCGAAGCGGCTCCTGACCAGCTGGCGGGCCAGCAGGTAGAGCGCGCCCAGCACGAGGGCCACCACGAAGTAGAAGACGCGCTTGCTGCCGTCGTCCTCGGGGTCGCGGCCGAAGACGTCGTAGAAGTGGGTGAGCCCGTTGGTGCCGCCCGTGAGGCCCTGTCGGCCCACCAGCCAGATCACGAACGCGGCGGCGAGCGCCTGGCTGAGAATCGCGAAGTAGGCGCCCCGCACCCGCTGCCGGAAGATCAGGTAACCGAGCAGCGCGGCGGTGGCCGCCGGGACGAGCACGGCGGCGGCGATGGCGAACACCGGGCTGGCGAACGGCTTCCACAGCAGCGGCAGCTCCTCGACCCCGCTCCACACCATGAAGTCGGGAAGGTTGCCCGGCCCGGCGTCGTGGAGCTTGAGGTACATGGCCATCGAATAGCCGCCCAGCCCGAAGAACACGCCCTGGCCGAGCGTGAGCATCCCGCCCTGTCCCCAGGCGAGCCCGATGCCGAGCGCGGCGATGGCGAAGCACAGGTACTTCGTGAGCAGGCCCAGCCGGAACGGGTCCAGCGCGGCCGGCGCGACCGCGAGGACCAGCAGCGCCACGACGGCGAACAGCGCGACTCCGCGCCACCGGGCGGTCATGTCAGCGCCCGGCTGCGGAGGACGAACATGCCCTGCGGGCGCGCCTGCAGGAACGCCACGGTCGCCACGAAGACGATCACCTTGGCCAGGCTCGCGTCGGTCCAGAACTCCGCGTAGGAGTTGATCAGGCCGAGGACCAGCGCGGCGGCGACGGCCCCGCGCAGCCGGCCGAGACCGCCCGCGACCACGACCAGGAAGGCGTCGACGATGTAGTAGGTGCCGAGGTTGGGGCCGACCGGGCCGATCAGCGTCAGCGCGACGCCGGCGATCCCGGCGAGGCCGGAGCCGATGAAGAACGTCAGCCGGTCCACCCGCCGGCTGTCGACGCCGCTGCACTCGGCGAGCTGGCGGTTCTGCATCACGGCCCGCATCCGCCGGCCCTGCCGGGTCCGGTTCTGGTAGGCCCATATCGCGAGCACCGACAGCGCCGCGACGGCGAGGATGAACAGCCGGGTGTAGGGCACCTGCGAGCCGAACATCGGTATGCCGCCGCTCAGCCAGCCGGGGGCGCGGACCTGGACGTTGGGCGCCCCGAAGACGTCCCGTGCGAGCTGCTGGAGGACGAGGCCGACTCCCCAGGTGAGGAGCAGCGTGTCGAGCGGGCGTCCGTAGAAGCGGCGGATCGCCGCCCGCTCCAGGACCAGGCCCATCGCGCCGGCCGTCAGGAAGGCGGCGGGCAGGGCCGCCACGACCGCCTGGCTCCCGGCCCAGTCCTGCAGCACGTAGGCGGTGTAGGCGCCCGCCATGATGAACTCGCCGTGCGCCATGTTGATCACCCCCATCTGGCCGAACGTGAACGTCAGGCCCAGTGCCGCCAGCAGCAGCACGGCGGCGATGCTGAGGCCGATCGGCAACTGGCTGAGCAGGGCTTCCATGTGCCTCCTCGATGCCGGGTCTGCGGGCGGGGTCCCCGGCCGGGCCGGTCCCGGCCGGGGACGGAGCGGATCAGGACAGGCCCGCGGCCCACGGGTAGCTCTTGAGGTACGGGTCCGGCGCGATGGGCTTGCCGGAGTTCCAGGACTCCTTGATCGTCCCGTCGGGCTGGACGACGCCGATGCGGGCCGTCTTGTGCATGTGGTGGTTGCCGCCGTCGATCGTCACCTTGCCCTCGGGCAGTTCGAGGGAGATGCCGCCCGCCGCCTTCTTCACCGCCTCGGGCTCGGTGGTACCGGCCTTCTCGACCGCGGCCGCCCACAGCTTGACGGCGTTGTAGCCGGCCTCCATCGGGTCCGAGGTCACCTTGTCCGCGCCGTACTTGGCCTTGAACGCCTTCACGAACGCCTCGTTCGTCTTGCCCGGGGTGGTCATGTAGTAGTTCCACGCCACGAGGTGGCCCGCGATGTTGTCCACCCCGATGCCTTTGACCTCCTCCTCGGCGATGCTCACGGACATCACCGGAAGCGAGGACGCGGTGGCGCCGACGCTTTTGAGCTGCTTGAAGAACGCGACGTTGCTGTCACCGTTGAGGGTGTTGAACACCGCGTCGGGTTTCGCCTGCATGATCTTGTTGACGAGCGTGCCGTACTCCGTCGACCCCAGCGGGGTGTACTCCTCTCCGGCGATGGTCATGCCGTTGGCGGCGGCATACGCTTTGATCACCTTGTTCGCGGTACGCGGGAATACGTAGTCGCTGCCGACGAGGAAGAGGTCCTTCTTTCCCTGCTGCTTGAGATAGTCCAGCGCCGGGACGATCTGCTGATTGGTCGTGGCCCCGGTGTAATAGATGTAGGGCGAGCTTTCCAGTCCTTCGTATTGCACGGGGTACCAGAGCAGGGCCTTGTTGCGCTCGAAGACGGGCAGCATCGCCTTGCGGCTGGCCGAGGTCCACCCGCCGAACACCGCGGCGACCTTGTCCCTGCGGATGAGTTTCTGCGCCTTCTCGGCAAAGGTGGGCCAGTCGGAGGCGCCGTCCTCGACGACCGGTTCGAGTTGCTTCCCGAGGACGCCGCCGGCGGCGTTGACCTCGTCGATCGCCATCAGCTCGGCGTTCTTGACCGTGACCTCGCTGATGGCCATGGTCCCGCTCAGCGAATGGAGAACGCCGACCTTGACGGTGTTCCCGGCGGGCGAGGCGGCGCCGCCGTCCGTGCCGGGCCCACCGCCGCACGCGGTCAGCGCCAGCAGTGCCGCGGTCGCCAGCGAGCCGAGCCCCAGCAGAGATTTTCCGTGCACGTACCACTCCTTGCGGACAGGCCCCGAAATCTTTGTTCGCCGCGTACAGAATTGCGTCCCCTTGTTTCCGGTGGCAGTTCGGAAACGTTAAGGCGGTGTTAATCGGGCCGCCCGGTATTCGCGGCGGGTTTCAGTGGGCACCGGTAACTCCAGAAATGGTCGGCCAGGTGAACCGCGGGCGCGTCCTCGCGGGCCGGGTCAATGGAAACCCTGTGCTGTATCCCCCGTGATTCCGGCCTGTTTCCGGCCGGTGAACACGGGTTCACCTCCGCCGCCGCGGTCAGGTGCGGGCGCGTTCCTCGCCCTGGCGGAGCCGCCGGCGGAGCGTCGCCGAGTCGGGCGCGAGCGCGGTGACCAGCACGCCGGGGCCGGCGAGCGGCATGACCGCGATCCCGTCGGCCGCGTACGGCTCCACGGCCAGCCCGTGCCCGACGAGCAGCACGTTCCCGGTGCAGCGTGCGTCGCCCAGGACGGCGCCGCTCGTGCGGAGGGCGCGGTCGGGCAGCCGCAGCTCGTTCCGCAGCAGGGGCCGGCCGCCGACGGTGACGTCGACGCGGCCGCTGTACCGGCCGGCGGGCTCGCCGTGCCGGCCCAGGACGAGTTCCTCACGCCAGCGGAGCGTGGCCCCGGACTCCAGGGCGAGGTCGGTGACGGCGCGATGGCGGCACCCCGCCGCGGCGACCGCCGGCTCCAGGGCGAGGTCGAGGTGTGCCCCGTCCGCGACCGTCGCCCGGATGCGGGTCGTGGACTCGCCCCGGCCCGGGAGCAGCAGGGTGCTCGCGACCGAGCGCACCGCGAGGGCGGCGCCCGCCGCGACCTCCAGGTCGAGGTTCAGCTCGTCGCCCCCGAGGGGCCCCGCCGCGGCCCCGACCAGGTGGACGGCGTCCGGCGTGGCGCGGAGCGCGTACGGCCCGTCCGAGCGCAGCCGCGTCAGCCGGACCCGCCCGGCGCCGTCACGCTCGGCGCGCACGGCGGCATGCGCCGTGTAGTGCCGGGTCACGGAGCCCCGGTGGGCGGTGCCGTGCCCGCGGAGGCCGGCGCCGCCCCGGCCCCCCGGTGCTCGGCGAGGACGGACCGGACCCAGCCGGCGATCTCCGGGGCGCCGGGGTGCTCGCGCAGCGAACTGAAGATCACCGGCCTGCCGCCGCGGACCCGCGCGGCGTCGCGGTCCATGACCCCCAGATCGGCGCCGACGAGCGGGGCCAGGTCGGTCTTGTTGACGACGAGCAGATCCGCTCCGCTCACCCCGGGACCGCCCTTGCGGGGGACCTTGTCGCCGCCCGAGACGTCGAGGACGAAGATCTGCCGGTCGGCGAGGCCCCGGCTGAAGGTCGCGGTCAGGTTGTCGCCGCCGCTCTCCACGATGATCAGGTCGAGCCGGCCGTGCCGCCGCTCCAGCGCCTCCACGGCGTCCAGGTTGGCGGAGATGTCGTCGCGGATGGCCGTGTGCGGACAGCACCCGGTGCGGACGGCGGTGATGCGGTCGTCCGGCAGCACCGCGTTCCCGCGCAGGAAGTCGGCGTCCTCGGTCGTGTAGATGTCGTTGGTCACCACGGCAAGGTCGAGCTCGCGGCCGAGCGTCCGGCACAGCGCCGCCACCAGGGCGGTCTTGCCGCTGCCGACCGGTCCGCCGACGCCCAGCCGCAGCGGGCGCCCGCGGGCGGGGGCCGCCGGGTGCGGATCCTGGAGGTGATCGTGGTTCGTGCCCATCGGGATCCTCTCGTCACGACTCGAACAGGCGCGGGTCCGCCCGCAGGTGCAGCTCGGCGAAGACGTCGAGCGCGGGCGCCGACGCGGCCGGGGCCGCCGCGGGGTCGCCGGCCGCGAAGCTGGCGGCCTCGGCGGCGACGGCGTCCACCTGCGGGGCCAGCCCGGCGAGCGCGCGGTGCACGGCAAGCGGGTCCAGGGCGAGCAGGCGCACGGCCGCCGACGCGGGACCGGTGACCGCCCCGTACGCGCCGATCGAGGCCGCGGCCGCGGGCGTGCCGCCGGCCCCGGCGACGGCGGCGCCGAGGACGAGCGGGTGGTGCGGCGCCGGGAAGGCCGCGAGCGCGTCGAGCGCCGGGTGCGGCGCCGCGGTGCGGACGGCGCGCAGCAGCGATCTGCCCTGGGACCGGGAGGCCCGCCGCTGCGCGGGGGACGGCATCCTGGCGTCGGCCTCGGCGTCGAGCACCGCCCAGCCGCCGTCCCGCGCGTGGTCGGCCGCCGTGCGGGCGGTGCGGGCGCAGGCGGCGGCGGAGAGGGCGGCCGTGACGAGACCGGTCGTCGCGAGGCGCCCGCGCAGGAAGCTCACGAGCGTCTCCACGTCGGTGACCGCGCCCGCCGCCGCCGCGGGCTCCAGGCCGCCCGAGTGCGCGTGGCCGCCCGCCGGCAGCCGGGAGTCGGCCAGGAGCAGCAGCGGCGCGGGCAGGACCATCAGAACAGGAAGTAGCGCTGGGCCATCGGCAGTTCCGTCGCGGGGGCGGGCTCGACCTCGTCGCCGTCGATGGACACGGTGAACGTGTCCGGGTCGACCTCGATGCGCGGCAGCGCGTCGTTGAGGAGCATGTCCCGCTTGCCGACCCCGCGGGTGTCCTTGACCGGGACCAGTTCGCGGCGTACGGCCAGCCGGTCGGCGATGCCCCCGTCGAGGGCGGCGGGGGACACGAAGTGCACGGACGTGCTCGCGGCGGTGAGCGGGGCGGCCCCGAACATGGGGCGCGGCAGGACCGGCTGCGGCGTGGGGATCGAGGCGTTGGCGTCGCCCATCGTCGCCCAGGCGATCATCCCGCCCTTCAGCACCACCTGGGGGCGGACGCCGAAGTAGGCCGGGTGCCACAGCACCAGGTCGGCGAGCTTGCCCGGCTCCACGGAGCCGACCTCGGCGTCGAGCCCGTGCGCGATCGCCGGATTGATCGTGTACTTGGCGACGTAGCGGCGGGCCCGCAGGTTGTCGGCCGGGTCGCCGGGGCCGTCCAGCGGGCCGCGGCGGACCTTCATCACGTGCGCGGTCTGCCAGGTGCGCAGCACGGTCTCACCGATCCGCCCCATGGCCTGCGAGTCCGAACCGATCATCGAGATGGCGCCGAGGTCGTGCAGGACGTCCTCGGCGGCCATGGTCGTGGGCCGGATGCGCGACTCGGCGAACGCCAGGTCCTCGGGCACCGACGGGTCGAGGTGGTGGCACACCATCAGCATGTCGAGGTGCTCGTCGAGGGTGTTGATGGTGTGCGGCCGGGTCGGGTTGGTCGACGAGGGCAGCACGTTGGGGTGCCTGGCGATGGTGATGATGTCGGGCGCGTGGCCGCCCCCCGCGCCCTCGGTGTGGTAGGCGTGCACCGAGCGGCCGCCGATGGCGGCGAGCGTCGACTCGACGTACCCGGCCTCGTTGAGGGTGTCGGAGTGCAGCGCGGCCTGGACGCCGGACGCGTCGGCGACGCGCAGGCAGGCGTCGATGGCCGCCGGGGTGGAACCCCAGTCCTCGTGGAGCTTGAAGCCCGCCGCTCCGGCGCGCAGCTGCTCCCACAGGGCCTCCTCGCCGACCGTGTTGCCCTTGCCGAGCAGCGCGACGTTCACCGGCCAGGTGTCGAGCGACTCCAGCATCCGCCCCAGGTACCAGGCTCCCGTCACGGTGGTGGCCTTGGACCCCTCGGCCGGGCCGGTGCCGCCGCCGATGACGGTGGTGACCCCGGAGCCGAGCGCCTCCTCCAGCAGTTGCGGGCAGATGAGGTGGACGTGGGAGTCCACGGCGCCCGCCGTCAGGATGCGGCCGTTGCCGGCGAGGACCTCGGTGGAGGGCCCGATGACGAGGTCCGGGTGGACGCCGTCCATCGTGTCGGGGTTGCCGGCCTTGCCGAGCGCGACGATCCTGCCGTCGCGGACTCCGACGTCGGCCTTCACGACGCCCCAGTGGTCGAGGACCACGGCGCCGGTGATCACCAGGTCCAGGGCGCCCTCGGCGCGGGTGGCGCGCGCCTGCCCCATCGACTCCCGGATCACCTTCCCGCCGCCGAAGACCACCTCGTCGCCGGCCCCCGCGCCGCGGCTGCGGTCCTCGGTGACCTCGACGAACAGGTCGGTGTCGGCCAGCCGGACCCGGTCCCCGGCGGTGGGGCCGTACAGCCGGGCGTACCGGGCCCGCGACAGCTCAGCCATCCAGCGCACCCGCCTGCTCCGCCCGGAGCCCCGGCACCACCCGCCGCCCGGCCAGCGGCACCAGGTCGACCTCCCGGGTCAGCCCGGGCTCGAAGCGCACCGCGGTGCCGGCCGGGACGTCCAGCCGGTGCCCCCAGGCGGCGGCGCGGTCGAACTCCAGCGCCGGGTTCGCCACCGCGAAGTGGTAGTGGGAGCCGACCTGGACGGGCCGGTCTCCGGTGTTGTCGACGGTGACGCGGACGCGCGCGCGTCCGGGGTTGAGCACGACCGGCGGGCCGTCCGCCGGCACGACCTCGCCGGGGACGAGCGGACGCGCTGTCACGGGATCGGCCTGTGCACGGTGACGAGCTTCGTGCCGTCGGGGAACGTCGCCTCCATCTGCACCGAGTCGAGCATCTCCGGGACGCCCTCCATGACGTCCTCCCGGGTCAGCACCGCGCGGCCGGACTCCATCAGCTCCGCGACCGAGCGCCCGTCCCGGGCGCCCTCCAGCACGTGGACCGCGATGACGGCGGTCGCCTCCGGCTGGTTCAGCCGCAGGCCGCGGCCGCGGCGCTCGCGGGCGACCGACGCCGCGACATGCAGGAGCAGGCGCTCCTGCTCGTGTGGGCTGATCAACACGCTCGGCACATTACCGGCGGGAAAAGGGCGCGAGCGGAATCCGGCGCGGATTTAACGGCGAGTTAACGCCGCGCCGCCCTTTCGGTGACGAGGTCAGCCGCCGACCGGGGCGGGGGTGATGCGGTCCCACGCGTCCATCGCGAGCATGACGATGGACGCCGGGAACAGGCCGTGCTCCTCGTGGTCGATGTGCTCGCGCAGCTTCCCCAGGGCGCCGAGCACGGCGGGCCAGTCCGGGTCCCGGCGGTCGATCGCCCCGAGCACGGCGTGGATCTCGTCGTGCTCGGCGCAGAGCCGCGCCACCTCCTCGGCCAGCGAGCCCTCGGCGCGCAGCTCCGCGAAGAGGCCGCTCTCCTCGGTGGCGGTGTGCGGCACCAGCAGGTCCAGGAGCTCGTCCAGAAGCGGCACGGCGTCGTCGTACCGGCCCTGGCCGATGGCCCGCCGCAGTTCACCGGAGGTCTCCTCGATCTCCAGGTGCTCCCGGGACAGCCGCCCGAGCAGCGGGAATTCCCGGCAACCGCAGTAATTGCACATGGCGTCCCCTCGGTGGCGTTCATCGGTCGCTTTCATGATCTCCGGTGGAAGGGCCGCACCATAGGGAACAGGGTCGGGCAGGACCGGGACCTTCGTCCTCAGTGGGGTTCGCAGTGGGAGACGGCCAGGGCGGTCAGCGTCCGGGCGGCGGTGGCCACTTCGTTCAGGGACACGTGCTCGTCGGGGGCGTGCATCTGGGCGACATCGCCTGGGCCGTACTGGACGGTCGGGATGCCGCCCAGGCCGGTGAGGAGGCGCAGGTCGCTGCCGTAGGGGGCGCCCCAGACGGCGGGCGCCTCGCCCGTGACGCCGGTGTGGGCCCTGGTGAGGTTTTCCAGCAGCCCGTTGTCGCGGTGGGGGAGGCGGCAGGAGGCGAAGCGGCCGCCCCACCACTCGACCTCGACGGGGTGGCGGGACAGCCAGTCGTCGGAGGCGCAGACGTTCGCGACCGTTCGTTCGAGGGCGTGGCGGGCGGCGTGCTCGGGCTCGTCCAGGGCGACGCCGATCCTGCCCTCGGCGACCAGGTCGTCCGGGACGGTGGAGGACCAGTCGCCGGCGTGGACGGTGCCGATCTCGATCGCGTAGGGGAGCCTCCAGCGTGCCATCAGGGGGTCGGGGCCGGTGTTGCGGCGCCGTTCCAGGTCGCGGAGCGCGGTGAAGACCGGCAGGAACAGCTCCACCGCGCTCACGCCGGTGTCGCGGCGTGCCGCGTGGGCGGCCCGGCCGCGGATCCGGAGCCGGAACGTCAGCGCCCCGGCGTTGGCCGGGACGACGCCGAGGCCGGTCGGCTCGGGGATGACGCAGGCGTCGGCCCGCCAGCCGCGGTTCAGCAGGGCGTAGCCGCCGAGGCCGCCGTCCTCCTCGCCGGGGACGCAGGCGATCAGCACGTCGCCGCGCAGCCGCGTCCGGCGCAGGGCCCGCACCGCGAACAGCGCGGCGACCAGGCCGCCCTTCATGTCGCAGGCGCCGCGTCCGTAGAGGCGGCCGCCCTCGATACGGCCGCTGAACGGGTCGCCGGTCCAGGCGGCCGGGTCGCCCGGCGGCACGACGTCGACATGGCAGGTCAGCAGCAGGGAGCGGCCGCCGCCGGTGCCGGGGAGGCGGCCGACCACGCCCCACGCCTCGGTGCGCGCGGCCTCCATGCCGGGGAAGTCCTCCTCGGCGGCCAGGGCGTCGACGGGGATGGGCCAGTGGTCGACGTTGAGGCCCTCGGCCCGCAGCCACGCGGCGAGCCGTTCCTGGATCCCGGTCTCCGCCGGGGAGCCGCCGACGCTGGGGATGCGGACCAGTTCGGCGAGGAGGCCGGCCATCGCGGGGTCCGGCCCTTCCGCGGCCGCCCGGGTCATGGGCGGTCGGTGAGGTAGTCGCCCATCTTGCGGAAGTACTCGGTGGCGGGCAGGTCGGTGCCGTCCTCGGTGCGGACGCGTTCGATGAGCAGGCCGTGGCTGCGGCCGCGGCGGGCCTCCGCCCCGGCGACGATGACCACGCCGTCGCCCTCGCGGATGAAGACGCGGCCGGGGGTGCCCCCGTAGACGCCCCGGGAGACCGACGCCTTCAGGACGCGGACCCGTTCGCCCTTGTAGTGGGTGAAGGCGTTGGGGTACGGGTCGCACTGCGCGCGGACGAGGCGCTCGATGTCCTCGGCGGGCCAGGTCCAGTCGATGCGGCTGTCCTCGATGGAGCGCTTGTGGAAGAAGCTGGCCTTCGCGCGGTCCTGCGGCGTGAAGTCGGTGCGGCCGGACGCGATGAAGTCCAGCGACTCGGCGACGATCGGGCCGATGAGGTCGACGGTGCGGTGGAACAGGTCGGCGGCGGTGTCGGACGGGCCGACCGGGACGGCCCGCTGCACGACGATGTCGCCGGCGTCCAGTTCCTCGTTCATCATGTGCGCGGTGACGCCGACCTCCTCCTCGCCGTTGATGAGCGCCCAGATGATCGGGGAGAAGCCGGCGTAGGCGGGCAGCAGCGAGTCGTGGACGTTGAGCGTGCCGCGCCGGGGGAGGCCGAAGATCTGCGGCGGTATCCAGGTGCGCCAGTTGTTGGCGACGATGAGGTCGGGGTCGGCCTCCTTCAGGCGGCTCATCAGCTCCTCGTCGTCGGGGCGGTTGCGCAGCAGGACCGGCACGCCGTGCTCGGCGGCCAGGTCGGCGACCGAGTCGTCCCAGATCTTCTCGTATGCGTGGTCGCTCTTGGGATGCGTGACGACCAGGACGACCTCGTGATCCGACTCCAGCAGTGCCCGCAGCGTGCGGTGTCCCCAGGTCTGGTAGCCGAACATCACGACCCGCATATGGCCTCCTTGTGCCGTCGATCGAGGAAGGTTAGGCTCACCTTCATTAGGTAAACCTAACCTAAATCATGTGCCGGATCAGGGGAAGCCGACGACCCGCGCGATATGTGCCGGATCACAGGCCGCCGCTGACCCGGCGCAGGTATGCCCGGCCCAGTCCCGTCCCCCAGGAAAGGCCCGTACATGCTCCCCTCGGACACGCATGTCCACGATCTCGTCGGCATCGGCTTCGGCCCCTCGAACCTCGCGCTCGCGATCGCGCTGCGGGAGCGGCAGGCCCGGCACGGCGAGGCGGTCGACGCGGTGTTCCTGGAGAAACAGCCGCGATTCGGCTGGCACCGCGGAATGCTCATCGAGGGCACGACCATGCAGGTGTCCTTTCTGAAGGACCTGGTCACCCTGCGCAATCCGGCGAGCGGATTCGGCTTCCTCAGCTACCTGCAGGACCGCGGCCGGCTCCCCGACTTCATCAACCACAAGACGATGTTCCCCTCGCGGGCGGAATTCCACGACTACCTGGACTGGGCCGCGTCCGCCTTCGATGACCAGGTCGAATACGGTTCCGAGGTGGTCGGCGTCACACCGGTCGTGTCCGGCGGAGTCGTCGAGTACCTCGACGTGGTCGTCCGGCAGGGCGGCCGCTCGGACGAGCTCACCACGCGGCGCACCCGCAACCTGGTCGTCGCGGCCGGCCTGGAGCCGGTGCTGCCCGAGGGCACGGTGGCCGGCGACCGCATCTGGCACAGCGAGGAACTGCTCGACCGCGCGCCCGGCCTGCGCGACCCCCGGCGGCTGCTGGTGGTGGGCGCCGGGCAGAGCGCGGCGGAGGTCACCGACTACCTGCACCGCACGTTCACCGGCGCCGAGGTGTGCGCGGTCTTCGCCAAGTACGGCTACACGCCCGCCGACGACAGCTCCTTCGCCAACCGCGTCTTCGACCCCCAGGCGGTCGACCACTTCTTCACGGCCCCCGAGGAGGTGAAGCGGACGCTGATGGGATACCACCGCTCCACCAACTACTCGGTGGTCGACCTGGAGCTCATCGACGAGCTCTACCGGCGGCACTACCAGGAGAAGGTGGCGGGGAAGGAGCGGCTGCGCATCCTCAACGCCTCCCGGATCGTGGACGTCGCCGCCGACGGCGCCGGGGTGCGGGCCTCGGTGGAGTTCCTGCCGACCGGGGAGCGCGTCGTGCTGGACGCCGACGCGCTCGTCTACGCGACCGGGTACCGGCCGTGCGACCCGCTGACCCTGCTGGGCGAGGCGGGGGAGTACTGCCCGCGGCTTCCCTCCGGCGGCGTGCACATGGAACGCGACTACAGCGTCGGCACGAGCGCGGCGATGAAGTGCGGCATCTACCTGCAGGGCGCCACCGAGCACACGCACGGCATCGGCTCCACGCTGCTGTCCAACACCGCCGTCCGCGCCGGGGAGATCGCCGACTCGGTCGCCGGGCGCGTGCGGGCCCGTTCCCGCGACCCGTACGCCGTGCGCCGCTGACGGCAAAGGCCGGGGGCCGGAATCCACGGGGCCGGGGCCGGGAACCCGGGGGCCGGGAACCGGTCAGGCGGTCTCCCGGCCGCCGGCCCGCCGGTCCCCGTGGTGGCGTCCCATCGGGATGATCAGGGGGGTGCCGCTGACCGGGTCGGTGGCGACCTGGCAGCGGAGCCCGAAGACGTCCTCGACCAGCTCGGCGTCGACGGCCTCGCCGGGCGGCCCCTCGGCCACGATCGCGCCGGACTTCATCACGATGACGTGGTCGGCGTACCGGCACGCCTGGTTCAGGTCGTGCAGCACCATGACCACGGTGCGGCCCTCGCGCCGGTTCAGGTCGACGACCAGGTCGAGCACGTCGACCTGGTGGGCGAGGTCCAGGTACGTGGTCGGCTCGTCCAGCAGCAGGATGGGGGTGCCCTGGGCCACGGCCATCGCGATCCAGGCCCGCTGCCGCTGGCCGCCGGACAGCTCGTCGACCGGGCGGTCGGCGTACTCCAGCGTCCCGGTCGCGCGCAGCGCCGCGGTCACCGCGTCCTCGTCGGCGGACGACCACTGCCGCCACCACGTCTGGTGCGGGGCGCGGCCCTGGCCGACCAGGTCCACGACCGTCAGCCCCTCCGGCGCCACCGGCGCCTGCGGCAGGATGCCGAGGCGCCGCGCGACCTGACGGGTGGGCATCGCGTGGATGGACCGCCCGTCCAGGTGCACCGTGCCGCCGCGCGGCGCCAGCAGCCGGGCCAGCGCGCGCAGCAGCGTCGACTTGCCGCACGCGTTCGCGCCGATGATCGCGCTGATCTTCCCGGGCGGGACGACGAGGTCCAGGTCCTCGACCACCACGCGGTCGTCGTAGGCCAGCCGGAGCCCGCTCGCCCGGAGCTCCGGCCCGGCCGGCTCCGCCGCGCCCGCCGGGGCGGTGAGGTGGGGGGACGATGTTCGTGTCACGGGTTCAGCCTCCAGAGCCGATGCGGTTGGCGCGGGCGAGCAGCCAGAGCAGGAACGGCGCGCCGAGCACGCCGGTGATGACGCCGACCGGCAGCCCCAGGTCGGGGAACAGCCGCTGCCCGAGCAGGTCGCAGCCGAGGACGGCCAGCGCGCCGGTGACCGCGGAGGCGGTCAGCGGCGGCCGGGCGGTGCCGGCGAGCCGCAGCGCGATCTGCGGCGCGGCCAGCGCCACGAACGCGACCGGGCCGGCCGCCGCGGTGGCGAACGCGACGAGGCCGACGGCCGCGCACAGCAGCGCCAGCCGCGCCCGCTGCACCGGGACGCCGAGCCCGCCCGCCACCTGGTCGCCGAGGTGCAGCGCGCTTAGCCAGGGGCTGAGCAGCAGCACGAGCGGCACGAGCACCGCCAGCGCGAGGACGAGCGGGCGGGCGCTCTCCCAGCCCCGGCCGTTCAGGTTGCCGACGAGCCATCCCACGGCCTCCTGTGCCTGGTAGACCTTCGCCCGGACGATGAGGTACTGGGTGGCGCTGACGCACACCCAGTTCACGCCGATGCCGACGAGGACGATGCGGAAGCCGGTGGTGCCGCGCTTCCAGGCCAGCACGTAGATGAGCACGGCGGTGAGCAGCGCCCCCGTCAGGCCCAGCGTCTGGGTGCCGAGGCCCGCGCCGAGGCCGAGCACGATGCCGCCGACCACGGCGACGCCCGCGCCCTGCGTGATGCCCAGCATGTCCGGGCTGGCGAGCGGGTTGCGGGTCAGGGTCTGGAAGATCGCGCCGGACACGCCGAAGGCGGCGCCGGCGAGCATCCCGGCCAGGGCCCGCGGCAGCCGGAACTCCTGGACGATGAGCCTGGCGCCCGGGTCGCCGCCGCCCCACAGCGCAGGCACCGCCTCCGTCACGGGCAGCGGGAACTCGCCGGTGGTCAGGCTCACGCACAGGACGGCGAAGGTCGCGCAGGCCAGGACCGCGCACGTCACCAGCAGCCGGGGGCGCACGACCGCCGACACGGGCGGCCGGGCGAGCCGTACCGCGGTGCGTCCGCCGAGCCGGGAGACCTCGATCACGCTCGTGTTCCCCCGTCCGGGCCGGTGCGTCTGCTGGTCGTGGTGCGCGCGCCGGTCCGGCGGCCGCTCACGGGCGGCGCTCACAGCTCGGCGAGGCGGCGACGGCGGATCAGGGCGATGAAGAACGGCGCGCCGAGGAACGCGGCGACGATGCCGACGTCGATCTCCTGGGGCCGGGCCACGACCCGTCCGATGATGTCGGCGGCCAGGAGCAGGCAGGGGGCCAGCAGCGCGGTCAGCGGGACGAGCCAGCGCTGGTCCGGCCCGCTGACGGCGCGCACGGCGTGCGGGACGACCAGCCCGATGAAGACGATGGGCCCCGCGACCGCGACGGCCGCCCCGGTGAGCAGCATCACCGAGAGCGCGCCCCGCATGCGGATCCGCCCCAGCCGCCGGCCCAGCGCGGCGGCGACGTCGTCGCCGAGGGCGATGTTGTTCAGCGCGGGGGTGATGCTCAGCGCCAGGATCGCGCCGCCCGCCAGGAACGGCAGGACCTGCAGGATCGTCGCGGTCTCCTGCCCGGCCAGCGAGCCGGACGCCCAGTAGCGGTAACGGTTGAGCACCTGCGGGTCGATCAGCGAGACGCCGCGGGTGACCGACTCCAGCATGAACGTGACGGCGATCCCGGCGAGCGCCAGCTTGACCGGCGTCTGGCCGCCGCGGCCGAGCCCGCCCACGACGTACACAACGACGCTCGCGGCCAGGGCGCCGGCGAAGGCGAACCAGACGTAGCCGTACAGCGAGGTCATGCCCATGACCCCGACGGCGAGCATCAGCGCGAAGGCGGCGCCCGCGCTGACGCCGAGCAGGCCGGGGTCGGCCAGCGGGTTGCGGGTCAGCGCCTGCATGACCGCGCCGGCGACCCCGAGCGCGGACCCGGCGAGGACGCCGAGGAGGGTGCGGGGGACGCGCACGTCCCACACGATGCGGCCGATCTGGGTGTCGTGCGGCCCGGTGAGGACGGCGAGGACCTGGCCGAGGGGGATCTGGCGGCTGCCCACCGCGATCGACAGCGCGCACAGGAGCGCGAGGAGGCAGAGCGCCCCCGCCAGTAACAGGAGCCGGTGGACCCGTGACCGCCCGAAGCCGGCGCCGGACCGCGCGCCGTGGCCGCCGGGGCGGGTGGCGTCCGGGACGTCCGGGGACGCCTTCCGCTCGGCTCGTTCGGCGGCCACCGGGCCGGGCGACCGGGTGTCTTCCGTCACGTGGATCACAACCTGTCCGGTATGGGCCGGTCGCGGCCCGGCATCGGGAGCGCGGTTAGGTGAGCCATACCTTATCGGTTCCGGGGAACCTTGTGCTTAGGTAAGGCTTACCTTAGCATCGCAGCGGTGCCGGGCTCCGCACGAGTTCCCCCTGCCCGGCCGTTCCCCGAACCCCCGACATCTGAAGGGCAGCCGATGTCCCCCACATCGCGAACGCCGGCCGATAGGTCGCTCCCCGGGAAGATCACCATGGCCCTGGTGACCGTCCTGCTCCTGACGCTGGGCCTCGCGGCCTGCGGTGGCGAGGAGACGGACTCGGGCGGCGACGGCAAGGCCGCCGCCGGGGCCGGTTTCCCGGTGCGCGTCCAGCACAAGTACGGGACGACCGAGATCAAGGCGGCGCCCGAGCGGGTGGTGACCGTCGGGATGACCGACCAGGACGCGGTGCTGGCACTGGGCGTCAAGCCCGTCGGGGTCGTGGAGTTCACCGGGCTCGGCCTGGGCGTCGCCGAGTACCCCTGGAGCGCGCAGCAGTGGCAGGGCACCGAGCCCGAGGTCGTCGGGCAGCGCGAGGACCTGGAGTTCGAGAAGATCGCCGCGCTCCGCCCCGACCTGATCATCGGCCTCTACACGGGGATCACGAAGGCGGACCACGACAAGCTCTCCAAGATCGCTCCCACCGTCGCGCAGTCCGCCGACCACGCCGACTACGCGATGCCGTGGCAGGAGATGACGCTGGTCACCGGGCGCGCGCTCGGCAAGGAGGCGGAGGCCGAGGAGGTCGTCGCCGGGGTCGAGCGCGGCTTCGCCGAGGCGCGTGAGAAGAACCCGTCGCTCGCCGGCAAGACGTTCGCGGTCGCCGACCCGTTCAAGCCGGGCCAGTACGCCGTCTTCGGGCCGACCGACCCCAAGGTGGAGTTCATGAAGAGCCTCGGCATGACCGTCCCGGACCCGGTCGCCAAGGCGGCCGGCAAGGAGCAGGCGGCCGTCATCGGCTCCGAGCGGCTGGACATGGTCGACGTCGACCGGCTGATCTTCCTGACGTCCGTGCCGAACGCCGAGCAGACCGTCGAGAAGGACGACGTCTACACCGGCCTGAAGGTGGCCGAGGAGGACCGCGCCGTCTTCGTGCCGTACAACCCGACCGGCGCGGCGGTCTCCTTCAACACCGTGCTGAGCATCCCGTACGCGATCGGCCAGATGGTGCCGCTGCTCACCAAGGCGGGCTGACGCCCCCACGGAAGGACCACCGGACGACACCGCACGTGCGGACCGGGCCGGGCGACGGCCCCGGCCCGGCCGCGGAGGTGGGCAAGCCAGGAGTGTGCGAGCGCGGCCGGCCGTGCCGGCCGTGGCGGAGGTGCGGTTGTGACCCAGGAATTCACCGCTGACCAGGACACCGCCGAAGCGGGGGCGGAGCCTTCCCCGGCGGAACTCCACCGGATCCTCGTCGAGTGGAACGACACCGGCTGCCGGGTGCCGCCGGCGACGCTCCCCGAGATGTTCCGGGCGCGGATGCGGCGGCACCCGGACGCGGTGGCGCTGGTGTTCGGCGGCACCGAACTGACCTACGCCGAGGTGGACGCGCGGGCGAACCGGCTGGCGCACGCCCTGGCCGAGCGCGGCGCCGGCCCCGAGCGGGTCGTGGCGCTGGCGCTGCCGCGGTCGCCGGACCTGATCGTGGCGGAGCTGGCCGTGCTCAAGGCGGGCGCCGCCTACCTGCCGCTCGACCCCGGCTACCCGGCGGAACGCCTGGCTTTCATGCTGGACGACGCCCGGCCGGTCTGCCTCGTCACGACCCGGGAACTGGCGGAGGCCGTGCCCGAGGTCGCCGGGACGTCGCGCCTGCTGCTCGACCTGCCCGACGTCGCGGCCGAGATCGCCGCCCGCCCCGGCGCGGACCCCGGCGTCGCGCTCGACGTCCGGAACGCGGCGTACGTGATCTACACCTCCGGCTCCACCGGCCGGCCCAAGGGCGTCGTCGTCACCCACTCCGGGGTGGCCAAGCTGGTCGCCACGCAGTCGGGGCGGCTCGGCGTCGGACCGCACAGCAGGGTCCTGCAGTTCGCCTCGCCCAGCTTCGACGTCGCGTTCTGGGACCTGTGCCTCGGGCTGCTCTCCGGCGGGCGGCTGGTGATCGTCCCGTCCGAGCGGCGGGTGCCCGGCCCGGAGCTGGCCGACTACGCCGCCGAGCACGACGTCAACTTCATGATCCTGCCTCCGGCGCTGCTCGCCACGATGCCGGCGGACTGCACGCTGCCGTCCGGCGCCACCCTGCTCGCCGGCACCGAGCGCGTCTCCGCGGAGCTGGTGGCCCGCTGGTCGCCCGGCCGGAACATGTTCAACGCGTACGGGCCCACCGAGGCGACGGTCAACTCGACGCTGGGCGAATGCCCGGACGACCCCGAGCCCGGCTCGACGGTGCCGATCGGGCGCCCGGACCCGGGCACCCGCGCCTACGTGCTGGACGACGCCCTGCGCCCCGTCCCGGCGGGGGTGACGGCGGAGCTGTACCTCGGCGGGCCGGGGCTGGCCCGCGGCTACCTCGGCCGGCCCGGCCTGACCGCCGAACGCTTCGTCGCCGACCCGTTCGGCCCGCCCGGCGGGCGGCTGTACCGCACCGGGGACCTGGTGCGGTGGCTGCCCGACGGCCGGCTGGAGTTCGCCGGGCGCGCCGACGACCAGGTGAAGATCCGCGGCTTCCGCGTCGAGCCGGCCGAGATCGAGGCCGTGCTCGGCGGGCACCCGGCGGTCGCGCAGACCGCGGTCACCGTCCGCGAGGACCGGCCGGGCGACCGGCGGCTCGTCGCCTACGTCGTGCCCGCCGCGGGAGCCCCGGCGCACCGCGACGAGCGCCGCGAGCGCGAGCAGGTCGACGAGTGGAAGCGCCTCCACGAGCTGCTCTACACCGCCGTGGCGTCCGGCGACGGCGGGCCGGCGGAGAGCTTCACCGGCTGGAACAGCACCTACGACGGCCGCCCCATCCCCCTGGACCAGATGCGGGAGTGGCGGGAGGCCACCGTCGATCGGATCCTGTCGCTGCGGCCCCGCCGGGTGCTGGAGATCGGCGTCGGCAGCGGCCTGATCCTGTCGGGGGTCGCGCCGCACTGCGAGTCGTACTGGGGCACCGACCTGTCCGAGGAGGCGATCACCGCGCTGCGCGCCCGGGTCGGCGGCGACCCCGGCCTCGCCGGCCGGGTGGAGCTGCGGGCGCAGCCCGCCCACGACTTCGCCGGCCTGCCCCGCGGCCACTTCGACACCGTCGTCGTCAACTCGGTGGCGCAGTACTTCCCCAGCGCCGACTACCTCGCCCAGGTACTCCGGTCGGCGGTGGACCTGCTCGCCCCGGGCGGCAGCGTGTTCGTCGGGGACGTCCGCAACCTGCGGCTGCTGCGCACCCTGCGGGCCGCCGTGGAGGTCGCGCGGCACGACGGCGAGATCGCGCCCGGCGCCGTCCCGGAGCTGCGGTCGGCGGTCGAGCAGGCGGTGCGCTGGGAGGGCGAGCTGCTCCTCGACCCCGACTTCTTCCCCGCCCTGGCGCGCACCGTGGAGGGTGTCCGCGCGGTGGACCTGCGCGTCAAGCGCGCCAGGCACCACAACGAGCTGAGCAGGCACCGCTACGACGTGGTCCTGCACACCCGGGCCGGCGCCGCGCGGGACGGCCGGGAGCCGCGCGAGCTGCGCTGGGGCACGGACGTCGCCGACCTCGCGGCGCTGGCGGAACGGCTGGCCGAGGGGCCGCCCCCGCTGCGGGTCAACGGCGTGCCCAACGCCCGCCTGACGCCCGACCTGGAGGCCCGGCGAGCCCTGTGGCCCGCGGAGCCGGTCCCCGAGGCGATCGACCCCGAGACGCTCTGGAGCCTGGGCGAGGAGTCCGGCTACACGGTGACGGCGACCTGGTCCGGTGATGCGGCGGACGGCTCCGTCGACGTGCTCTTCACCGCACCCGGCGCCGATCCCGGCGAGGTCTACCGCCCGCGCGGCGACGCCGGCGCCGCGCCGTCCGCGTACGCCAACACGCCGTCCGGCTTCCGCGACGTGGGCGCCCTGGTGCACGCCCTGCGCGCCCACCTGCGGGACCGGCTGCCCGCCTACATGGTGCCCGCGGCGTTCGTGCCGCTGGCCGAGCTTCCGGTGCTGCCCAGCGGCAAGATCGACCGCGCGGCGCTGCCCGCCCCGGACTACGCCGCCCTGGCCTCCGCCCGCCGCGCCGCGCCGGCGGGCCGTGCCCGCCTCTCCGACCGGGCCCTGCGGGCGCGCGCGGAACTGCTGTGCGGCGTGTACGCCGAGGTCCTCGGCCTGCCGGACGTCGGCGCCGACGACGACTTCATCGAGCTCGGCGGTGACAGCATCCTGGCGATCCAGGTGCTCATTCGGGCGCGTGCGGCCGGCCTCACGCTCTCGGCGGGGGACGTCTTCCGGAACCGCACCGCCGCCGCGCTCGCCGCCGCCGCGTCCACGGGGGAGGGGTCCGCGCCCCCCGCCGGGGACGCCGCCGGGCCGCTGGTGCGGCTCGGCGCCGACGACACCCGCCGGCTGGGAGAACTGGCCGGCGGTGCCTGCGAGGTGCTGCCGCTCACGCCGCTGCAGGAGGGCTTCCTCTTCCACACCCTCGTCGACGAGCCGTCCGGCAACGTCTACGTCGTCCAGCACGTCATCGACCTGCGCGGGCCGCTCGACGCGGAGGCGCTGCGCCGGGCCATGCAGGCCGTCCTCGACCGGCACGCCCCGCTGCGGGCCGGGTTCGTCCGCCTGGACGACGGGCGCATCGTGCAGGTCGTCCCCGAGGGACCGGTCACCGTGCCGTGGCGCGAGGTCGACCTCAGCGGCCTCGCCGCGGCCGAACGCGGGGAGCGCGCCGCCGCCGTGGCGGCCGAGGAGAACGCCCGCGGCTTCGACCTGGAACGGCCGCCGCTGCTGCGCTGCACGCTCGTCCGGCACGACCGCGACCACCACGCCCTGGTGCTGATGTTCCACCACATCGTGGCCGACGGCTGGTCGGTGCAGGTCATGCTCCGCGAGCTGCTGGAGTTCTACGGGCACCCGGGCACCGCGGACGCCGCAACGCGCCCGCCGGCCCCGCTCACCCCCTACCGCGACTACCTCGCCTGGCTGGCGGGGCGCGACCGCGACGCGGCCCTGGCGGCCTGGCGGGCCGCCCTCGACGACCTGGACGGGCCGACCCGGCTCGCCGACACCCTCCCGCCCCCGCCCGGCGGCGGGGACGCGCCGGCGCGCCGGCGGGCCGACGTCCGCGTCGAGCTGCCCGAGGAGACCACCGCCGGGCTCGCCGACCGCGCGCGCCGCCACGGCCTCACGCTCGGCACCCTGGTCCAGGGCGCGTGGGGGCTGCTGCTCGGGCGGATGACCGGCCGCGGGGACGTGGTCTTCGGCACGGCCGTCTCCGGGCGGTTCGCCGACATCCCCGGCATCGAGTCGATGGTCGGCATGTTCGTCAACACGCTGCCGGTGCGGATGCGGTGGCGGCCGGGCGAGCCGCTCGCCGCCGCGCTCACCCGGCTGCAGGACGCGCAGTCGGCGCTGCTCGACCACCAGTACCTCGGGCTCGCGCGGATCCAGCGGCTCGCCGGGGCGGGGGAGCTGTTCGACACCCTCGTCGTGCTGGAGAACTATCCCGGGGAGCGGGACCTGCGCGACCCGTCGGGCACCGTCGAGATCACCGGTGTCGACTTCACCAACGTCGAGCAGTACCCGCTCGCGCTGATCGTCCTGCCCGGCCGGAGGCTGGCGCTGCGGATCGACCACGACGCCGCCAGGATCGACGCGGCCACCGCCGAGCGGATCGCCGCGCGCCTGGTGGCGGTGCTGGAGACCCTGGCCGCGGACCCGGCGCGTCCCGTCGCGGCCCTGGAGCCGCCCTCGGAAGACGAGCGCGAACGCGCCGCGCTCACCGGAGCGCCGGTGCGGCCGGCCGCACCCACCCTGCACGGCATGATCGCGGCGCGGGCCGCCGCGGCGCCGGACGCCGCCGCCGTCATCGGCGACGGGCCGGACGCGACGCTCACCTACGCCGCCCTGGACCGGCGGGCGGACGCCGTCGCGCGCCGCCTCCGGGCGCGCGGGACGCGGCCGGGCGACATCGTGGCGGTCGCGGTGCCGCGCTCGCCGGAGCTGGTCGCCGCGCTGCTCGGCACGCTGCGGGCGGGCGCCGCCTACCTGCCGCTCGACGTGGACCTCCCCGCGGACCGGCTGGCGTACCTGCTCGCCGACTCCGCCGCCCGCACCGTCCTCACCACGCGGGAGGCCGCCGGGCGCCTTCCGGAGGCGGGGGGCGTGTCCCACGTCCTCCTCGACGAGGACGGCTACGCCGCGGACGACCACCCGATCCCGGAGACGGCCGGGCCGGAGCACCCCGCCTACCTCCTCTACACCTCCGGGTCGACGGGTCGCCCCAAGGGCGTGCTCGTCCCGCACCGCGCCGTCGTCAGCCAGCTCACCTGGCTGGCGGAGCGGTTCCCGCTCGGTGCGGACGACCGCGTCCTGCAGCACCTGTCGGCCGGCTTCGACGCGTCCCTGCTGGAGCTGTTCTGGCCGCTGTGCGCCGGCGCCGGGATCGTCCTGACCCGCCCCGGCGGGCAGCGCGACGCCGCCCATCTGGCGCGCCGCGTCCGCGAGCACGGCGTTACGACGATCGCGATGGTGCCGTCGATGCTCGCGGCGTTCCTCCAGGCCGCCGAGGACGCGGGGGACCTG
The DNA here is from genome assembly GCF_004349245.1 of Actinomadura sp. 6K520. Lineage (GTDB taxonomy): Bacteria > Actinomycetota > Actinomycetes > Streptosporangiales > Streptosporangiaceae > Spirillospora. The sequence goes on from NZ_SMLC01000020.1 coordinate 38,856, forward strand.
GCCGCCCTGCGCGGCCTGCGCCGGGTGTTCAGCGGCGGCGAGGCGCTGACCGGCGAGTTCGCCGCGCGGTGGACCGGGCTGACCGGCGTGCCGATGTACAACGTGTACGGGCCGACGGAGACGACGATCCAGGTCGCGTACCGGGAGTACGGCGGTGCCGCGGACGGCCCGGCCGTCCCGATCGGGGGACCGGTGGGGGCCACCCGCCTGTACGTCCTCGACGGCGCGCTGCGTCCCGTGCCGCCGGGCGCGGCGGGCGAGCTGTACGTCGGCGGGACCCAGGTCGCGCACGGCTACCACCGCCGGGCGGGGCTGACCGCCGAGCGGTTCGCCGCCGACCCGTTCGGCGCGCCCGGCGAGCGGATGTACCGCACCGGCGACCTCGTGCGCAGGCACGCCCGCGGCGGCGAGGAGTACCTCACGTACCTGGGGCGGGTCGACCGGCAGGTCAAGGTCCGCGGCAACCGGGTCGAGCTGGGCGAGGTCGAGACGCGGATCGCGGCGGAGCCGGGCGTGCGGCGCGCGGCCGTGGTCGACCGGCACGACGGCCCGGGCGGCGCGCGGCTGGCCGCCTACGTGGTGCCCGACGCGGGCGTCCACCTGGACGCCGGGGCGCTGCGCGCGTCCCTCGCCGCGACGCTTCCGGAGGCGATGATCCCCGCCGACGTCGTCGTGCTCGGCGAGCTGCCGCTGACCCCGGGCGGCAAGATCGACCGGGCGGCGCTGCCCGCACCCGCCGCCGGCCGGCCGCGGCCGCGGGCGCCGCGCACCGACCGCGAGCGGCTGTTCTGCGAGATCTTCGCCGAGGTGCTGGAGACCGCCGAGGTCGGCGCGGACGACGACTTCTTCGCGCTGGGCGGCGACAGCATCCTGTCGATCGTGGTCTCCGGGCGGGCGCACCGGGCCGGGCTCGTCGTGGGGCCGCAGGACGTGTTCGAGCACCCCACACCCGCCGCGCTGGCCGCCGCCGCGCGGGAGGCCGGCTCCGCACCGACGACGGACACGGCGGGCTCCGGCGGCACGGCCGAACTCGTCGCGCTGACGGACGCGGAACGGGAGCGGGTGTCGCGGGTCGCGCCGCTGCCGGTCGAGGAGGTCTGGCCGCTGTCGCCGCTGCAGGAGGGACTGTACTTCCACTCCAGCTACGACACCGGCGCGCTCGACGTCTACACCGCGCAGGTCGCGTTCGACTTCGGCCACCGCGTGGACGCCGGCCGGCTGCTGGACGCGTGCGCGGCGGTGCTGGCCCGGCACACCGCGCTCCGGGCCGGGTTCACCAACGACGGGCTCCCGCAGCCGGTCCAGTTCATCGGCGCCGGGCCCCGGCCCCGCCTGGAGGAGATCGACCTCTCCGGGCTCGACCCCGAGAGCCGGGAGGCGGAGATCGGCCGGATTCTGGCGGCCGACCGCAGGCGGCGCTTCGACCTCGCCGCGCCCCCGCTGTTCCGGCTGCTGCTGATCCGGCTCGGCGACGGAGCGGACGGAGCCGCGGCGGACCGGCTCGTCATCACCCACCACCTGATCCTGTGGGACGGGTGGTCGGCGTGGCTGTTCTTCGAGCAGCTCATCGCCATGTACGAGCGGCGCGGCGACGCGTCCGAGCTGCCGCCGCCCGGCTCGTACCGCGACTACCTGGCCTGGCTCGGCACGCAGGACACCGGCCGCGCCAGGGAGGCATGGCGGGAAGCGCTGGCGGGCCTGGCCGAGCCGACCCTCGTCGGCCCGGTGGACCGGGCCCTCGAACCGGTGATCCCCGACCGCGGCCGGGCCGAGCTTCCGGTGCCGCTCACCGAACGGCTCCACGCGGCGGTGCGCCGCCACGGCCTCACGCTCAACACGGTGTTCAGCGCGGCGTGGGCGCTGGTGCTGTCCAGCGCCACCGGCCGCGAGGACGTCGTGTTCGGCACGGCGGTGGCGGGGCGGCCGGGCGACGTGCCGCGGGTGGAGAGCGTCATCGGGATGTTCCTCAACACCGTCCCCGTCCGCGTCACGCTGGACCCGCGCGAACCCGTCCCCGGCCTGCTGCGGCGCGTCCAGGGCGAACGGGTCGCGCTCATGCCGCACGACTACCTCGGCCTGGGCGACATCCAGCAGGCCGCCGGGCACTCCCGGCTCTTCGACACCCTCTACGTGCTGCAGAACCTCGGCGACGAGGACGACATGGCCGAGCTGCAGGAGCGGCACGGCATCGTGGAGGCGGAGGGCCTCGACGCCACCCACTACCCGATCACGTTCGTCGTCACGCCCGGAACGCCGGTGCGGATGAAGCTGGACCACCGTCCCGACGTCATCGGCCGCGGACTCGCCGAGTCGCTGCTGCGGCGCTTCACGACATTCGTCGAACGGCTCGTCGGCGGTCTGGAGAGCGAGGAGCGGGGCGACGGGGCGGTACCGCGCGTCGGTGCGCTCGACCCTTTGGAGCCGGCGGAGTGGCGGGCCCTGGCGGACGAGTGGGACGCCACCCGCCGCCCGGTGCCCGACGAGACCGTGTCGGAGATGCTCGCGGCGCAGGCCGCGCGCACCCCCGGCGAGGTGGCCGTCGTCGCCGGGGACGAGACCCTCACCTACGCCGAGCTGGACGCCCACGTCAACCGGCTCGCCCGGCTGCTGCTGTCGCGCGGCGCCGCACCGGAACGGGTGGTGGCGCTGGCGCTGCCGCGCTCGGCCGACATGGTCGCGGCGCTGTTCGCGGTGCTGCGCACCGGCGCGGCGTACCTGCCGCTGGAGCTGGACCACCCCGCCGACCGGCTGGCGCACATGCTCGCCGACGCGGCGCCGGCGTGCGTCCTGACGACGGAGTCCGTCGCCGCGTCCGTCCTGCCGGACGGGCCGGGCCGCGTCGCACTGGACGCCCCGGACATCGCCGCCGAACTCGCGTCGCTCCCCGGCGGGAAGATCACCGGCGCGGAGACGCCCGGTTTCGAACCCGGCCGCCCGGGGCGCCTGGAGCACCCGGCGTACCTCATCTACACCTCCGGCTCGACCGGCCGCCCGAAGGGCGTCGTCACGCCGTACCGGGGGCTGACCAACATGCAGCTCAACCACCGGGAGGCGATCTTCGGCCCGGCGGTCGCGTCGGCGGGCGGGCGGCGGCTGCGGATCGCGCACACGGTCTCGTTCGCCTTCGACATGTCGTGGGAGGAGCTGCTGTGGCTGGTCGAGGGCCATGAGGTCCACGTGTGCGACGAGGAGCTGCGCCGCGACGCCGAGGCGCTCGTCGCGTACTGCGACCGCCACCGCGTGGACGTCGTCAACGTCACGCCGACGTACGCGCACCACCTCATCGAGGAGGGCCTGCTGGACGGGCACCGGCCCCCGCTGGTGCTGCTCGGCGGCGAGGCGGTCACCGAGACCGTCTGGTCCCGGCTGCGCGACACCGAGGGCACGTCCGGCTACAACCTGTACGGCCCTACCGAGTACACGATCAACACGCTCGGCGGCGGCACCCGCGACAGCGACACCCCGACCGTGGGCCGCCCGATCTGGAACACCCGCGCCCACGTCCTCGACACGGCGCTGCGCCCGGTGCCGGACGGGGCGCCCGGCGAGCTGTACATCGCGGGCACCGGCCTGGCGCGCGGCTACCACCGGCGGGCCGGGCTCACCGCGGAACGGTTCGTGGCCGACCCGTTCGGCGCGCCCGGCGACCGGATGTACCGCACGGGCGACCTGGTGCGCCGCCGCCCGGACGGGAGCTTGTCTTCCGCCGACCCCCTGAAGGGGGCCCATCCCCTCCTCGACTTCCTCGGCCGCACCGACGACCAGGTCAAGATCCGCGGCTACCGGGTGGAGCCCGCCGAGGTCGGCGCGGCGCTGGAGGAGCACCCGGCGGTCGCGCACGCCGCCGTGGTCGCCGACGCGTCCGGGCCCGGCGGCGTGAAGCGGCTCGCCGGATACGTCGTCCCGGAGACCTGGCCGCCGGGCGACGCCGCCGCGCTGACGGCGGCGCTCCGCGCGCACCTGAAGGAACGGCTGCCCGACTACATGGTCCCGGCGGCGCTCCTGCCGGTGGAGCGGCTGCCGCTCACCGTGAACGGCAAGCTCGACGTCCGGGCGCTGCCCGCGCCCGCCGTCACCGCCGCCGCGGCGAGCCGCCCGCCGCGCACGCCCGCCGAGGAGGCCCTGTGCGGCCTGTTCGCCGAGCTGCTCGGCGTCGGCCGGGTCGGCATCGACGACGACTTCTTCGACCTCGGCGGCCACTCGCTGCTGGCCACCCGGCTGATCGGCCGCGCCCGCGCCGCGCTCGGCGCCGAGCTGGCGATTAGCGACCTGTTCGAGGCGCCCACGGTCGCCGAGCTGGCCGGGCGCGCCGCCGCGGCCGGCGCGGGGGCGCGCCCGGCCCTGACACCGGCCGCGGACCGCCCCGGCGAGCCGCCGCTGTCGTCCGCGCAGCAGCGGCTGTGGATGATCGAGCAGCTGACGCCGTCGGCCGCCTACAACTTCCCGCTGGTGATGCGGCTGCGCGGCCCGTTCGACATCGAGGCGTTCCGTGCCGCGCTGGCCGACGTCATGGACCGTCACGAGGCGCTGCGGACGCTCGTCGGCGAGCGCGAGGGGCCGCCGTTCCAGCGGGTGGTGCCGGCCGGTGAGGCTCGTCCCGGACTGCGCGTGGTCGAGGCGGCGGAGGACGCGCTCGGCACGGTGCTCGCCGACGCGCTGGGACGCCGGTTCGACCTCGCGTCCGAACCGCCGCTGCGCGCGACCGTGGTCCGGCTGGCCGAGGACGAGCACGTGGTGGCGCTGCTTCTGCACCACATCACCACCGACGAATGGTCGGACGGGCCTTTCCTGCGCGACCTGTCCACCGCCTACGAGGCCCGCGCCGCCGGGCGGGCTCCCGGGTGGGAACCGCTGCCGGTGCAGTACGTCGACTACACGCTCTGGCAGCGGCGGCTGCTCGGCGACCGCTCCGACCCCGGCAGCCTGGCCGCGCGCCAGCTCGCGTTCTGGAAGAAGACACTCGACGGTGCGCCGGAAAGCCTGGAACTGCCCACCGACAGGCCGCACCCGGCGCGGCCGGCCATGTCCGGCGGCGAGCTGGCCGTCGAGCTGGACCCCGGCGACTGCGCGGGCCTGCGCCGGCTCGCCCAGCGCGGCGGCGCCAGCATGTTCATGGTGTGCCACGCGGCCGTCGCCGCGCTGCTGCACCGCCTCGGCGCCGGGGACGACCTCCCGCTCGGCGCGCCGATCTCCGGCCGCACCGACGAGGCGCTGACCGACCTGGTCGGCTTCTTCGTCAACACGCTGGTGCTGCGCACCGACGTGTCCGGCGACCCGACGTTCGCCGAGCTGCTCGCCCGCGTCCGGGAGACCGACCTGGCCGCCTTCTCGAACCAGGACGTGCCGTTCGAGGCCGTGGTGGAGGAGCTGAACCCGGTCCGCTCGCCCGACCGCAACCCGCTGTTCCAGGTGATGGTCGGGTACCGCAACCAGGCCCCCGGGGATCTCGGGTTCGCGGGGCTGGACGTGCGGCCCGAGCCCGTCGAGGCTCGGACAGCGAAGTTCGACCTGGTGTTCAGCTTCGCCGAGGACGCGGAGACAGGCCGGATCTCGTGCGTGCTGGAGTACCGCTCCGACATCTTCGACCGGCCGACGGCCGCGACCCTGGGGGAGCGGCTGTCGCGCCTGGTCGCCGCCGTCGCCGCGGACCCGGGGCTGCGCGTCGGCGACATCGACGTGGTGACCGCCGAGGAACGCGCCCTGGTCGTCGACGGCTTCAACCGCACCGGCCGCGAGGTGGCCGAGGAGACCATCCCCGGGATGTTCCGGCGGCGGGCGGCCGAACGTCCCGGCGCCGTCGCCGTCGTGGACGGCCACCGCACCGTCACCTACGCGGAACTGGACGCGCTGTCCGACCGCATGGCGCGGCTGCTCGCCCAGCACGGCGTCGGCCCGGAGAGCGTCGTCGGGGTCGCGGTGCCGCGCTCGGCGGAGATGGTCGCGGTGATGCTGGGCGCGGGCAAGCTGGGCGCGGCGTTCCTGCCGCTGGACCTGGCGCACCCGGCCGACCGGCTCGCCTACATGCTCGGCGACGCGAACGCCGCGGCGGTCGTCGTCACCGAGCAGGTCGCCGGGAAGGTGCCCGAGGTCGAGGGCGTCCGGCCGGTGGTGCTGGACGATCCCGAGGTCGCGGCGCGGCTGGCCAGCACAGAGCCGGGCGGTCCGTTCCCGCCCGTCGCGCTGGACCAGGCCGCGTACGTCATCTACACGTCCGGTTCGACGGGACGGCCCAAGGGCGTCGTCGTCCCGCACGAGGGCATCGGCAGCCTCGTCGCCACGGCCGTCGACCGGATGGGCCTCACGCCGGACAGCCGCGTGCTGCAGTTCGCGTCCATCGGCTTCGACGTCACGATCTTCGAGCTGGCGATGGCGCTGTGCCACGGCGGGCGGCTCGTGCTCGTCCCCGACGAGGCGCGCGTGCCGGGCCCGGAGCTGACCGGCTTCATGAACGACCAGGGCATCACGCACGCGATCCTGCCGCCGTCCCTCGTCGCGGCGCTGCCCGCGGGCTGCGCCCCGCCCGAGGGCGCGACGGTGCTGGTCGGCACCGAGACCGTCCCGCCGGAGGTGATCGCGCGCTGGGCCGGGCACCTGCGGCTGCTGGCCGCCTACGGGCTGACCGAGGCGACGGTGAACTCCACCCTGTGGCCGGCCGAGGAGGGCTGGGCGGGCGCGGTCCCGATCGGCGCCCCCGACCCCAACACCCGCGTGTACGTGCTGGACGAGCGCCTGCGGCCGGTGCCGCCCGGGGTGCCCGGCGAGCTGTACGTCGCCGGGCGCGGGCTGGCCCGCGGCTACCTCGGCCGGCCCGGCCTGACCGCCGAGCGGTTCGTGGCGTGCCCGTTCGGCCCGCCCGGGACCCGCATGTACCGGACGGGCGACCGGGCCCGCTGGCGCCCCGGCGGCGACATCGACTTCCTCGGCCGCGCCGACGACCAGGTGAAGGTCCGCGGGTTCCGCATCGAGCCCGGCGAGGTCGCCGGGGCGATGACCCGGTACCCGGGCGTCCGGCAGGCGGCCGTGGTCGCCGACCGGGCCGGGCCGGACACCAGGCTGATCGGCTACGCCGTCCCGGAACCGGGGGAGGGCCCGCCCGACCCGGCCGGGGTCCGGGCGCACGTCGCGACGCTGCTGCCGGACCACATGGTCCCGGCGGCGGTCGTGGTGCTCGACGGTCCGCTGCCGCTCACCCCCAACGGCAAGCTCGACCGCCGCGCGCTGCCCGCCCCCGACTGGGCGTCGATGACCGGGGCGGCCCGGCCCGTCACACCGCGCCAGCGGGAGCTGGCCGCCCTGTTCGCCGAGGTGCTCGGCCTGCCCGAGATCGGCCTGCACGACGGCTTCTTCGAGCTCGGCGGCCACTCCATGTCGGCGATGCGGCTGCTCGGCCGGGTCCGGGCGGTGCTGGACGCCGGGCTCGCACTGCGCGACGTGTTCGACGCCCCCACCGTCGCCGCGCTGGCCGAACGCCTCGACGCGGACGGCGGCTCCGGCGGCGGGCGGTGGCCGGCCGCACCGAGGCTCGTCGCCGGCGCCGAGCGCCCGGAAACGGTGCCGCTCGCCCCGCCGCAGGAATGGCACTGGACCCGCTACCGCCAAGGCACGGGCCGGGCGTACACCGCGGCGTTCGCGCTGCGCTCGGACGACCTCGACGGCGCCGCCCTGGCGGCGGCGCTCGCCGACGTCGCCGCGCGGCACGAGCCGCTGCGCACCCGCTTCCCCGGCGGGCGGCCGGAGCCCGCCGAGCCGGTACTGGAGCACGTCCCGGTCACCGATCTGGACGGATCGCTCCGGGAACTGGCCCGCGAACCCGCCGACCTGGAGGCGCGCCCGCCGCTGCGGGCCCGCCTGCTCACCGATCCCGGCGGCGCGCAGGCGCTCCTGCTGACCACGCACCACATCGGCGTGGACGACTGGTCCACGGTCCCGCTGAGCCGCGACTTCGCCGCCGCCTACGCGGCACGGCGAAGCGGGCGCGAGCCGGAGCCGCCGCCCCTGCCCGTCTCCTACACCGACTACACGCTGTGGGCGCACCGGGTGGCCGGTGACGCCGAGGAACGCGGGCTCGCCTACTGGCGCGAAGCGCTGGACGGGCTGCCCGGCCGCATCCCCCTGCCCTACGACCGGGAGCCGTCCCCGGGACACCGGGGCGCAGGCGAGTACGTGGAGTTCCAGATCGAGGCCGGACTGCACCGGGCGATCGGCGCGCTGGCCGCGCGGACCGGGACGAGCACGTTCATGGTGCTCCAGGCCGCGTTGGCGACCCTGCTGACCCGGCACGGGGCGGGCACCGACGTCCCGGTCGCCTCCCCGGTCGCGGGCCGCGCCGAGGACCGGCTCACCGACCTGGTGGGCTGCTTCTCCAACACCGTCCTCCTGCGCACCGACACCGGCGGCGACCCCGGACCCGCCGAGCTGCTCGCCCGGGTGCGGGACACCGACCTGGCCGCGTTCGACCGGCAGGACGTCCCGTTCGACCGGGTCGCCGCCGCGCTCGGCCTGGCGGCCCCGCAGGTGTTGCTGATCCAGCACGAGCAGGCCGCCCTCGCGGAGATCCCGGGCCTCGGCGCGCGGTTCGACCTGGTCCCGACCGGCGCGCTCCCCGCGGAGCTGGCGCTCAGCTTCTACGAACCGCCGGACGCCGGGCCCGTGGACTGCGTACTGGTCTACGACGCGGAACTGTTCGGCCGTGCCACGGCCGGGCGCCTGGCCGGTGAGCTGCTCGACATCCTGAGGAGGAACACCCGATGAGCACCAACCCGTTCGAGGACCCCGAGGGCCGCTTCCACGTCCTGGTCAACGACGAGGGGCAGCACTCGCTGTGGCCGTCGTTCGCGGACGTCCCGGCCGGCTGGCGCGCCGTGTTCGGCGAGGACACCCGCGCCGCCTGCCTGGAGTACGTCGAGCGGAACTGGACCGACCTGCGCCCCCGCAGCCTCGCCGAGGTCATGGAGGCCGACGCGGGCCGGCGTGACTGAGGGAACGGGCTAGGAGCGATGGCCGTCGGACCAGGCCCGCCATAGGGCGGCGTACCGGCCTCCGGTGCCCACCAGTTCGTCGTGGGTGCCGGTCTCCACCACGCGGCCGCCGTCGAGCACCACGATGCGGTCGGCGGTGGCCGCCTGGGTGAGCCGGTGCGCCACGACCAGGGCCGTCCGGCCCTCGATCGCGGCGGACGCCGCGGACTCCAGCTCCCGGGCCCCCGCGCTCCCGGCCTCGGCGGTGGCCTCGTCCAGCACGACGACGGGCGGGTCGGCCAGCACCAGGCGCGCGAGGGCGAGCTGCTGCGCCTGGGCGGCCGTGAGCCGGTGGCCGCTCTCGCCGACGACCGTGTCCAGCCCCTGCGGCAGCGCCAGCGCCCAGTCCAGCGCGCCCACCCGGGCGAGCGCCGCGCGCAGCTCGTCGTCCGCCGCGTCCGGCCGGGCCAGCCGCAGGTCGTCGGCGAGCGGACCGGCGAAGACGTGCACCTCCTGGGTCACCAGCCCGACCTCGCCGCCGGTGCGGGCCGTGCCGGCGTCGGGACGGTGGATGCCCGCGATGAGCTTGGCCAGCGTCGTCTTGCCCGCCCCGCTGGCGCCGACCAGCGCCACCCGCTCCTGCTCGGTGATGTCGAGGTCGATGTCGTGCAGCACGGGATGACCGGTCCGGTAGGAGTAGCGGACGCCGCGGACCTCGACCGGCCCGCGGCCCGGTCCGGTGCGCCCGGAGGCCGCCTCTTCGGACCGGGGCGGGGCGGCGTCGGCGACGCCGACCAGGCGGGCCAGGCCGGCGGTGGCGCTCTGCGCGTCGTCCGCCAGGCCGAGCGCGATGTTGATCGGGGCGAACAGGTTGTGGAAGTACAGCGCGGCGGCGCTGGCCGTGCCGATGCTCACCGCACCGCCCCGCACCAGCAGGAAACCGGTCGCCAGCACGGCCGACAGCCCGACGAACTCGGCGAGGTTGAGGCGGGAGTAGAACCGCGTCACCAGCCGCGCACCGCGCAGCACCAGGTCGACCGCCGCGAGCGAGCGGGCGGCGACGCGCCCGGTGTGCTCGTCCTCCAGCCGGAACGCCCGCACCGTGGCCGCGCCGCCGACCGAGCCGAGCAGCTCCTGCTGCTGGGCGCCGACCGCGACGCGCTGCGCCGCGTACAGCGGGACGGCGCGGCGCACGTACCACCGCACGGTGTGCGCCTGGATGGGGACGGCCAGCAGCGCCACCAGCAGGAACCGCCAGTCGAGGAACGCCAGCGCCACCAGGGTCAGCCCGATGGCGAGCAGTGACCTGGCCAGCGCCGGCACGGCGTCGCGGACCGCGGTGGTCACCTCCGACACGTCGTTGGTGACCCGCGACGTCAGGTCCCCGGAGCCGGCCAGCTCGACCCGCTCCAGCGGCAGCCGCAGGGCCCGCTCCACGAAGCGCTCGCGCAGCGTCGCCAGCATGCCCTCGCCGGCGCGGGCGACCAGCCCGAGCCCGTAGGCGGTCGCCAGCCCCTGCACGACCGCGATGACCGCGAGCCAGCTGACCGGGGTGGTGAGCGCGGACGCGGGCCGGCCCTTCGCCACCAGGTCGACGACGTGGCCCAGCACCGGCGCGGTGAGCAGCCCGACCGCGGTCGCGCCGGTCAGGGCGAGGAACCCGCCCGCGATCGTGCGCCGGTGCGGGCGCGCCAGTTCGCGGACGGCGGCGCGGGTGCGCGCCGCCGACGCCGTGGGCAGCAGCTCCCGCTCGTCTGTGGTCGTCACCGGGGGTCGTTCTCCTCTGCCTGAAGGACGGTCGCGCTAAAGGACGGTCGCGCGGTAGGCGGGGTGCTCGTGGACGAGTTCGCCGTGGGCGCCCTCGGCGGCGACGGCGCCGCCGTCCACGAACACCACCCGGTCGGCCGCGGCCAGCAGCGCCGGGCTCGTCGCCACCACGATCGTCGTGCGCCCGCCGCGCGCCTCCCGGACGCCGGCGGCGATCCGCGCCTCGGTGAAGGCGTCGACCGCGGTGGTCGGATCGTGCAGCACCAGCACCGGTGCGGCGGCGGCCAGCGCGCGGGCGAGCGCGACGCGCTGCCGCTGCCCGCCCGACAGCGAACGCCCGCGCTCGGTGAGGACGGTGTCCGTGCCGCGGGGCAGGTTGGCGGCGACCTCGTCCGCCGCCGCGGCCGCCAGCACCGCCGCCGTCGCGTCGGCCCCGCCGGGCGCGGCGGCGGTCACGTTCTCCAGGAGGGTGCCCTCGAACAGGTCGGCGTCGTGCTCGGCGACGACGACGGCGCGGCGGACGGCGGCGGGGTCCAGGTCGCGCAGCGGCGTCCCGTCGAGTTCGATCGTCCCGGACTCGGGGTCGGCGGACCGGCCGAGCAGGCGCAGCAGCGCGGTCGCCGCCGCGGGGGAGGCGGCCGCGACCCCGAGCAGCTCGCCCGGTGCGACGTCCAGGTCCAGGCCGCGCAGCGCGTCGCCGTACCGGACGCCGCGCAGCCGCAGGCCGCCCCGCACGGGCCGCGGCGGCTCGCCGTCCCCGCCGGCCACGGCGGGCGGCGCCCCCAGCACCGAGCCCACACGGGCGGCGGACGCGCGGCCCTGCGCGAACTCGCCGTTCGCCCACGACAGGATCGACAGCGGCCCCAGCAGGAACTGCGCCAGTCCCACGGCCGTGACCAGCTGGCCGACGGTGATGTCGCCGGAGATGGCGAGCCGGCCGCCGACCAGCGCGACGACCGCGATGAACACCCCGGTCAGGGTGAGCATGCCGCCGTCGTGCCACGCCTGCGCGCGAGCGGCCCGCACGGTCGCGGCCAGCGAGTCGCGGCTGGTGCGCCGGTACCGCGCCACGGCCGCCCGCTCCGCGCCGATGCCCTTGAGGACCCGCAGCCCGGCGAGCAGGTCCGCGGCGACGCCGGACGCGTGGGCGGCGCGTTCCTGCTCGGCGCCGCTGCGCCGCTCGAGCGGCTTGCCGATCACGTGCGCGAGCCCGAGCAGGGGCGGGATGCCCAGCAGGACGAGCAGCCCCAGCGGCACCGACATCCACAGCAGCGCGACGCCGCCCGCGACCAGGCCCGCCAGCGCCGCGGTCCCGGCCGCCATCGCGACGTGCACGCCGCCGGCCCGTTTGGTGTCGCCGGTCGCGATGTTCACCAGCTCGCCCGGCAGCCGCCCGGTCTCGGCGCCGCCGCGCGGGTCGAGGGTGCGCCTGGTCAGCTCCAGCCGCAGCTCGTGCGCGGCCTGCTCGGACGCCCGTTCGGCGAGGCGGAAGCTGAACCGGTAGCTGTAGGAGAGCCCGGCGAAGACCGCGCCCAGCACGGCGAGCCACCGGACGAGGGCGCCGGCGTCCCCGGGCAGGATCGCCTTGTCGATCACCACGCCGATCACCACGGGCACCAGCACCTCGCCCGCCTGGTGCCCGGCGGCCAGCACGGCGCCGCCCGCCGCGAGCCGCCACTGTCCCGTGATCACCCGCCGCAGGACGTCACGACCGCGCACCGGCGCTCCTCCGTTCTCCGTCCCGGGCGGTGTCCGCGGTGCCGGTGACGCAGCAGGTCGGGCAGATGCCCTGGTCCAGCGTCACCCAGAGGCAGCAGGTGCGGCGCCGCAGTTCCGGGAGCGCGGGCAGCTCGACCAGCCCGGCCACCGGCTCGCCGACCGACTCCAGGAGCGTCCGCGCGCCGTCGCCGGGGTCGTCCAGCAGGTCGGCGGCGAACGTGACGAGGGGGTGGACCAGCGCCTCGGCCACCGACCCCCACAGCCCGCGCCGCCCGGCGCGGGTGAGCGTGTGCAGGGCCTCGATGACCGGCGCGTGCAGGTCGCGCAGGAGCGAGTCGGCGATGACCGCGCCGAGTTCGCGGGCGTCCCCGGTGGCGACCCGCGGCTCGCGCATCGCGACGAGCATGCCGGGCTCGGCCGCGGGGGTGCTCAGCATCGCGGTCTCGGCGGTCAGCACCGGCACGCGCCGGTTGAGGGCCCAGCCCAGCGCGACCGGCAGCGTGGTCCAGTACGAGAAGTTCTTCCACCACAGGGCTGCGGCGACGTGCGGCGGGGCCTGCCAGCGCCGCTCCGACTCCGCGATCAGGGCGCCGAGCCGCTCGCGCGGCCGCGCGGCCAGGTCGGCCACGGGGAACCAGCCGCCGCCGGTGGGTCGCAGGCCGGGCGCGACGCCCAGCGGGCCGTCGGTGTCGGCGGCGGCGCGCAGCCGCGCGCCCAGGGGCTCCAGCGCCTGCTCGGCGGCCCGCCCGACGGCGACCGCCCCTGCCCGGGTCTCGTTCACAGAAGCTCCGCGATAGGCAAATAAGGCAAGGCTAACCTAAAGCACTTTTCCCGCCGAGGGCACCCCGGGGCCGGTCCGGGAAGGCGTCGGACGATCGTCCTCCCCAAAAAAACCTTATCGATCTATTGAATATAACCAATAGGCGTCTTAGGTTGGTGCGCCACGAGCCGGGCGCATCCGGCTCGGCACGGACGTCACGGACGGAAGGGGCCACGGCCATGGCCGAGTGGACGATCGACACCACCGTCGGTGAGCTGCTGCGCCGCGAGCGGGACCGCCGGGACGGGGGCAGGATCACCGACCGGTGGCCGGGACTCGACCTCGGCACCGCCTACCGGGTCCAGGACGCCGTGCTGGACCGCAAGGTCCGCACCGGGGAGACCGTCGTCGGGGTGAAGCTCGGCCTCACCTCGCGTGCCAAGCAGCGGCGCATGGGCGTGGACGCCCCGCTGACCGGCTGGCTCACCGACGCGATGACGCTGCGGCCGGGCCGCCCGGTGCCGGTCGGGGAGCTCATCCACCCGCGCGCCGAACCCGAGATCGCCTTCCTCATGGGCGCGCGGCTGAGCGGGCCCGGCGTGACCGCGGAGCAGGCGATGGGCGCGGTCGAGAGCGTCCACGCCGGCTTCGAGGTCATCGACAGCCGCTACCGCGACTTCAGCTTCGACCTGCCGGACGTGGTGGCCGACAACGCCTCCGCGTCCCGGTTCGTCATCTCCGCCCAGGCCGTGCCGCCCGCCGGCCTGGACCTCGCGGCGGAGACCTGCCGCCTGGACGTCGACGGCCGCACCGTGGGCACCGCCACCGGCGCGGCCGTCCTGGGGCACCCCGCCAACGCCCTCGCGCTGGCGGCCAACGGGCTGGCCGAGCGCGGCGCCGCCATCGAGCCCGGGTGGATCGTCCTGACCGGCGCGCTCACCGACGCCGTCGCGCTGCTGCCCGGCCGCACCGTGTCCGCGGAATTCGACTCTCTCGGAGCCCTGTCCATCACCGGAACCCACTGACGACCCTGTCGCGCCCGAGGCGCCGCACACCCTGGAGTCCCGAAATGCCCATTCCCCGTCGTGTCCCCGGACGCCCTCTCAGACTCACCGCCCTCGCGTCCGCCGCCGTCCTCGCCCTGACGGCGCTCACCGGCTGCGGCTCCGACGAAGGCGAGGTCTCCGCCGACGGCATGGCGGAGGTGAAGCTCGGCGTCATCCCCATCATCGACATCGCGCCCGTGCAGCTCGGGATCAGCAAGGGCGTGTTCGAACGCCACAAGCTGAAGATCACCACGCAGAACGCGCAGGGCGGCGCCGCCATCGTCCCCGCCGTCGTCAGCGGCGACTTCCAGTTCGGCTACTCCAACATCGTCAGCCTGCTCGTCGGCCGCGGCAAAGGCGTCCCGCTGAAGATGGTGTCCATCGGGGCCCGCGCCTCCGCCGACGAGATGGACGACGGGTCCGGGCAGCTGATGACCCGCGATCCCGCGATCAAGAAGGTCACCGACCTGAAGGGCAAGAAGATCGCGGTCAACACCCTCAAGGGCATCAACGAGGTGGCCGTGGCCTCCAACCTGAAGAAGAACGGGATGCGGCCGGGCGACGTCCGGCTCGTGGAGGTGCCCATCCCCAACATGCCCGCCGCGCTCAAGGACGGCCAGGTGGACGCCGCGATGGTCGGCGAGCCGTTCATCACGATCGCCGAAGGCGAGGGCGCCAGGCCGCTGCCGGTCAGCTACGCGGGCATGGGCGAGCGGCTGCCGTTCGCCGCGTGGTTCACCTCCGAGCAGTACGCGTCGCGGAACCCCGACGTCGTCAAGCGCTTCACCGCCGCCCTCCAGGAGTCCATGAAGTACGCCGAGGCGCACCCGGACGAGGCCCGCGCCGCGCTGGACGGCTACCTGAAGCTGGACCCCGGTCTCAGCGAGAAGGTGACCCTGCCCGGCTGGAACCCGGAGGC
Organism: Actinomadura sp. 6K520; assembly: GCF_004349245.1. Classification (GTDB taxonomy): domain Bacteria; phylum Actinomycetota; class Actinomycetes; order Streptosporangiales; family Streptosporangiaceae; genus Spirillospora. The sequence goes on from NZ_SMLC01000020.1 coordinate 54,024, forward strand.
CGGGAAGGCCGACGTGGCGCCGCTCGCACGGCTCACCGCCGAGACCGGCCTGATCGAGGGCACCGGCTCGCTGGACGAGCTGTTCGACCGGTGACGTGACGAGGACACCACAATGATCATGAAGACCCATCACCGGGGCCGCACCGGATCGGCGGCACCGGCCGGAGACCGGCCGCCCGCGCCGGCCGGCGGCCCCGGTGGCCCGGCGGGGGCCGCCACCGGGCCGCCGCCCGCCCCCCGGCCGGGGGGCGGGCGCGTGCCCGACCGGCTCCTCGGCCTGCTCGGCGCCGGCGCCTTCGTCGCGCTGCTCGAAGTGCTGCCGCGGGCGGGCGTGATCTCCCGGGACGACCTGCCCCCGTTCAGCGAGATCGCCGGGGCGCTGGCCGGCGAGGCGGGCGGCGGCGCGTTCTGGGGCGCGCTGCTCGACACGCTCCGCGGCTGGGGGTACGGGCTGGCCATCGCGCTCGCGGCCGGCCTGGGACTGGGCCTGCTGATCGGCAGCGTCCCCTTCCTCCGCGACGCCACCGCCTCGACCATCGAGTTCCTCCGCCCGATCCCCTCGGTCGCCCTCGTCCCGCTCGCGGTGCTGCTGTACGGGACGCAGCTCGGCTCGACGCTCATGCTGGTCGTGTACGCGGCCTTCTGGCCCGTCCTGCTCCAGGCGATCCACGGGGTGCAGGACGTCGACCCGGTGGCCAGGGAGACCGCGGCCACCTACGGGTTCTCCCGGTGGGCCCGGCTGCGGTACCTGGTGTGGCCGACCGCGCTGCCGTACCTGATGACGGGCGTGCGGCTCGCGGCCTCGGTCGCGCTCATCCTCGCCGTCGCCGGAGAGCTGATCATCGGGGCTCCGGGACTGGGCAGCGCGATCGCGCTCGCCCAGGCGAGCAACGCCGTCGCGGAGATGTACGCGCTGATCCTCGTCACCGGCGCGCTCGGGGTCGGCGTGAACCTGCTGACCCGCGCGCTGGAGCGGCGCGTCCTGGCGTGGCACTCCTCGGTGCGGACGGAGGTGCCGGTATGAGGACCGTCCTGCACGGTGCCGCGCGCCTCGGCCACCTGCTCGGGCTGCCGGCCGTCCTGCTGGGCCTGTGGTGGGTGCTGACCGACCGGAGCACCAGTTTCTACTTCCCGCCGCTGCGCTCCATCCTGGGCGCGTTCGGCGAGACGTGGTTCTCCGGCCGCGTCCTGGACGACGTGCTGCCGAGCGTCGCCCGGCTGGCCGCCGGGTACGCGGGCGCGGTGGCCGTGGGCGTGACCGTCGGCGTGCTGCTCGGATCGAGCCGCCGCACGAGGCTGGCCGCCGAACCGGTGCTGGAGTTCTTCCGCGCGGTCCCGCCGCCCGTGCTGATCCCGGTGCTGATGCTCTTCACCGGCATCGGCGACACCATGAAGATCACCGTCATCGTCATCGGGTCGATGTGGCCGGTGCTGCTGAACACCGCCGAGGGCGTCCGCGCCATCGACGAGGTGCTGGCCGACACCGCCCGCAGCTACGGGCTGACCGGCGCCGCCCGGCTGCGCCGGCTGGTCCTGCCCGCCGCCGCCCCGCAGATCGTCACCGGCATGCGGCAGGCCCTCTCGATCTCCATCATCCTGATGGTCATCAGCGAGATGTTCGCGAGCTCCAGCGGACTCGGCTACACGATCGTCCAGTTCCAGCGCGGATTCGCCATCCCCGAGATGTGGAGCGGGATCCTCCTGCTCGGCCTGCTCGGCTTCCTGCTGTCGCTGCTGTTCGGACGGTTCGAGCACCGCGCGCTGCGGTGGCACCGCGGATGGCGCCAAGCCCAGAAAGGACGGACATGACCGGCACGAAGATCGCGTCCACCGCCGCGGCGGGCACCGGGAGCGGGCCGTTCCTGCTCGACGTGCGCGGGCTCAGCAAGACCTACCGGTCGTCCGACCGTACGGTGGAGGCCGTCCGGGACCTCACGTTCGGTGTCGCCCCCGGCGAGCTGGCCTGCATCGTGGGGCCCTCGGGCGCCGGGAAGACCACCCTGCTGAAGTGCGTCGCCGGGCTGCTGCCGCCGAGCGGCGGCGAGGTGCTGCTGGACGGCGCCCGGGTGCTGCGGCCCCCCGAGAACATGGCGGTGGTCTTCCAGGAGTACGGGCGGAGCCTGTTCCCCTGGCTGACCGTCGAGCAGAACATCGACCTGCCGCTCAGGCAGAAGAAGGTGCCGAAGCGGCGGCGGCGGGAGCTGGTCGCCGAGGCGCTGGAGTCGGTCGGCCTCGCGGACGTGCCCGGCGCCTACCCGTGGCAGCTCTCCGGCGGGATGCAGCAGCGGGTGGCGATCGCCCGCGCCGTCGCCTACGAACCGGCGGTGCTGCTCATGGACGAGCCGTTCGCCGCGGTCGACGCCCAGACGCGCGCGGAACTGGAGGACCTCACCCGCGAGCTGTGGCGGCGGCTCGGCATGACGGTGCTGTTCGTCACCCACGACATCGAGGAGGCGGTGTACCTGGGCCAGCGCGTCCTCGTGCTCTCCGCCGCGCCGACGGTGATCATGGAGGACACCGCGATCGACCTGCCCGCCGAACGCGAGCAGCTCGCGACGCGCTCCGCCCCCCGGTTCGCGGAACTGCGCGCCCACATCTACTCGCAGGTTCAGCGGGCCAAGACCTACCATCGAGCCGATCCCGCGGGCCGTCCGGCCGACCCGGCGGGGGACGAGGCCGATCACGCGGAGGCCCGGCCATGATGTCCGCAGACGTCCGCGACGACGCCGTGTTCGCCGGCACGCTGGCGGAACTGACCTGGCACGAGGTCGAGCGCGCCGCGCGCTCCGGGGCGGTCCTGCTGTGGGCGTTCGGCGTGATCGAGCAGCACGGCCCGCACCTGCCGACCGGGACGGACGTCTACCTCCCCGGGGCCCGGCTGCGCGCCGTCCGGGCGCTGCTGGCCGAACGCGGCGTGGAGGCGCTGATCATGCCGCCCTACTACTGGGGCGTCAACGTCGTGTCCGGCGCCTTCCCCGCGTCCTACGGCGTGCGGCCCGAACTGATGCGCGAGGTGATGGCCGACCTCCTCGCCGGGATGGCGCGCGACGGCTTCCGGCACGTGTTCTGCTTCTCCGGCCACGGCGACGCGCTGCACAACCGCACCGTGCACGACGGGATCCGCGCCGCCCGCGAGCGCGCGGACGTGGACGCGAGCTTCGTGACCGAGCCGGCGCTCGCCCGCCGCATCGGCCTCGACCTCGACGACCCCTGCCTGACGCTCTGCGGCCCCGACGAGCCGCCTCCGGACGGCCCGCCCGACGTCCACGCCGGACACTGGGAGACCTCCCTGATGATGCACACCCACCCCGGGCTGGTGCGCGAGGAGACCCGCGCCCGGCTGGCGCCCACCGGCCTGGGCCCCCGCGAGCTGGCCGTCTGGCGCCGGGGCCACGAACACGCCCGCCGTGTCACCCCGGACGGCTACTTCGGCGACCCGGCGGCGGCCGACGCGGCCGAGGGGCGGCGGCTGCACGCCGACGCCGCCGGGCACGCCGCCGACGCCATCGCGCTCCGGCTGCGCCGGACCGCGCCGCCCACCCCGAATCCCGGACGGAGGAACAATGGCTGAAATCAGCGTCGCCATGGCCGCGAGCCATGCTCCCGGCCTCACCGGCTGGTTCGACAAGGCACCCGAGCCCGACCAGCGGACGGTTCGCGCGGCCTACGCCGAGATCCGCGAGGCCCTCGTGGAGTCCCGCACCGACGTGCTGCTGATCATCGCCAACGACCACATCGCGAACTCGAAGGTCACCGACTACCCGAACTTCACGTTCGGCACGGCCGATCGGCACCGCGGCCCGGACGAGTGGTTCAAGCCCTGGCTGCGCGTCCCGGACTACGAGCTCCCCGGCCGCCCGGACGTGGCCGACGTCCTCTACCAGAGCGTCAAGGACCTCGCGCCCCGCGTGCGCGCCGTCCCCGAGAACCTGCGCTACGACGACAACATCTCCGTCCCGGTCACCCTGGCCGACGTCGTCTCGACGGGCATCGCGGTCGTCCCGCTGCTGCAGAACTGCACCGTTCCGCCCGTCCCGGACGAGCGGGTCTGCTATTCGCTCGGCCAGGCCCTCGGCGACGCCATCCGGAACCGCCTGCCCGAGGGGCTGCGGGTCGGCCTGCTCGGCTCGGGCGGCCTGTCCCACGAGCCGGGCGGGCCGCGCTACCTGGAGATCGACGAGAAGTTCGACCGCCGGTGGCTGGACCTCCTGGTCGACGGCGACCACGAGAGGGTCCTGTCGGAGGCCACGTTCGAGGCCATGGAACGGGCGGGCTCCGGCGGCACCGCGGAACTGCTGTCCTGGGTGGTCGTCATGGGCGCGATCGGCCCCCGCCCGTGCCGGAACCTGGGCTACGCCGCCGTCGACCAGTGGCGCTGCGGGTTCGGCGCCGTCCGATGGGAGCTGCCGTGACACCGACGACGGGACGAACCGACGAGCCGGAGACGGCACTGGAGCACTTCGACCCCCGGCTGCGGGCCAACGACCTGGTGCAGGACCTGAAGTGGGACCCGGAACTGCGGGCCCGCTTCGAGTCCGACGAGCGGGCGGTGCTGGACGCCTACCCGCTCACCGCGGCGGAGCGCACCGCGATCCGCGACCGGGACTTCCGCCGGCTGTTCGAGCTCGGCCTGCACCCCTACCTGCTCGCCCAGCTCTCCCGGCTGATCCACGGCACGGGCGAGCAGGCCGGCTCCTCCGGCGCGGCGACCGCGCTGATCAGATCGCTGCTGGGGGACCGGTACGACGCCTACATGGCGGAGCGCGGTGAGTAGCACCCCGCCCGTGATCGACGTCCACACCCACGCGATGCCGATGCCGCTGCTGCGCGAGCTGGAGCGCCGGGGTCTCGCCGACCTGTCCCGGAGCGCGGAACGGGTGCTGCTCCTCGACCCGGACGTCTGCGGGCTCGCACCCGGATCGCCCATCCCGCTGGCGCCCGAGCAGCACGACATGGAGCGCCGCCTGGCCGCCATGACCGCGATGGGGGTCGACCACCAGGTCGTGGCCGCACCGCCGTTCGTGTTCGCCTCCGAGTCCGGCGACGACCGGCTCGTGCTGGCGGTGACGCGGCTCGTCAACGACGCGCTCGCCGAGTTCGCCGCCGGTTCGGGCGGGCGCCTGTCCGCCCTGGCCACGGTGCCGGTGGGGCATCCCGGCGCGGTGCCGGAGCTGGCCCGCTGCCTGGACGAACTCGGCATGGTCGGCGCCACCATGGGCACCTTCGGCGGCGGCCGGGAACTCGACGACCCGGTCAACGAGGAGCTGTGGCGGGAACTCGCCGCGCGGCGCAGCTTCACGCTGCTGCACCCGAGCCGCGTCTCGTCCCGCGACCGGCTGGCGGACTACCACCTGGTCCAGCTGCTCGGCTACCCGATGGAGACGGCCCTGGCGACGGCCCGGCTCATCTTCGGCGGCGTCCTCGACCGGCACGACCTCGTGCTCTGCCTCGCGCACGGCGGCGGGTGCGTCCCCGCCGTCGGCGGCCGCCTGGACCTCGGCTGGCGGCGCAAGACGGTCGCCCGGGTGACGAAGCGCACGCCGAGCGACTACCTGCGCCGGCTCCTGTACGACACGGCGGTGTTCGACACCGGGGTCCTCGGGCGGCTGGTCGAGGACATGACGGCCGCGCACGTCCTCCTCGGCACCGACGCCCCCTTCGACCTCGCCGACGACGACCCCCTGGGAGCCGTTCGGGCACTCGGCGTCGACGCCGGGCGGCAGGCTGCCATCCTTGGCGGCAACGCCGCGCGGCTCCTCGGCGCCCGGGCCGTCCCAGCGGCCCGCAGCGGCCGGACCGGGCCGCCCAGGTCACTCTCCACCACCGTCGAAGGACACACATCATGAGCACCGACAAGGCGGCGGCCGAGCTGCCCCGGCTCTCGCTGGCCGAGGCCGTCGCCAAGAGGATCGAGGCGCGCATCGCCGAGGAGGCCCTGCCGACCGGGCACCGCCTCGGCACCCGCGACAGCCTGCGCCGCGAGTTCGACGTGGCCGCCGCGACGTTCAACGAGACGGTCCGGCTGCTGGCCGCGCGCGGCACGGTCTCCGTCCGGCCGGGCGTCAAGGGCGGGATCTTCGTCGCCTCCCCGCCGCCGCTGGTGCGGCTGGGCCGCAAGATGCTCGAACTCAGCGGGGACTCGGTCTCGGTCTCCGACTGCCTGGTGATGCGGGACGCGCTGGAGCCGCTGCTCGCGCAGGAGGCCATGCGGCACCGCACCGACGCCGACGTCGCCGACCTGCGGCGGCTGGCCGAGGAGATGGCCGCGGCGCGCGAGTCGGCGGACATCGTCGGCTACCTCGCCGCCAACTGGGCCCTGCACCGCCGGATCGCCGAGATCACCCCCAACAAGGTCCTCCAGCACACCTACGTGTCCCTGCTGGAGTTCGTGGAGAACCGGCTCCGGGGCGTCACGCCCGACGAGCCGGGCGAGGAGGGCCCGGTCGCGGGGGACGTGGACGGGCCCGCGGTCCACCGGGAACTGGTGGAGGCCATCGCGGGCGACGACCCGCAACGCCTGTCCGCGGCCGTCGCGGCGCACGCGTCCCTGACCGCGTCCCGGAGGGGCGGGGCATGAGCGGCCCGCGGACGGCCCTGGTCGTCATCGACATGCAGAACGACTACTGCCACCCCGACGGCGTGTTCGCGGCGGCCGGGCTCCGCGTCGCCGGCCTGGACGAGCTCGTCGGGAACGTCAACACCCTCGCCGCGGCCGCCCGCGCCGCCGGCGACCCGGTCGTCTGGGTGCGGATGGAGTGGGCCGAGGACGCCGAGGTGGGCCTGCTCGCCGAGCGGAGCCCGTTCCTGCGCGAGGAGGGCCTCAGGCGCGGGACCTGGGGCTGCGAGCTGGTCTCCGGCCTGGACCGCGCGCCCGGCGACCACGAGGTCGTCAAGCCCCGCTTCGACGCGTTCCACCGCACCGGGCTGGCGGACCTGCTGCGCGACCTCGGCGCCGGCGCGCTCGTGGTGGCGGGTGTGCGCACCGACTTCTGCGTGGAGTCGACCGTCCGGTCCGCCTTCTTCCGCGACCTGCGGGTGATCGTGCCCCGGGAGGCCGTCGCCGGCTACTTCCAGGACCTGCACGCGCACAGCCTGCGCCTGATGGGCACCGTCTTCGCCGAGGTCACCACCCTCGGCGACGCGGCCGCCGCGTTCGGCCGGCCGCCGGGCGGCCGCTGATGCCGCTGATCGAGGTGAGCCTGGTCGAGGGCCGCCCGCCGGAGCAGCTGCGCGCGCTCATCAGCCGGCTGACGGACGCGGCGGAGGCCGCCATCGGCGCGCCCCGCGCCAGTATCCGCGTCATCCTCCGGGAGGTGCCCGCCGCGCACTGGGCCGCCGGGGACGTGACGATCGAGGAACGCAACGAGGAGCAGTGATGGACCTGATACCGCATGTCATCGACGGCCGCGAGACCGGGTCGGGCGAGCGGTTCCCCACCGTCGACCCGTACACCCGGCGGCCGTGGGCGCAGGTGGCGCTCGGCGGCCGGGACGAGGCGGGCCGGGCGGTGACCGCCGCCCGGCGCGCCTTCGACGAGGGCCCCTGGCCGCGGATGGGGTTCGCCGAGCGCGGCGCGATCCTGCACCGGCTCGCCGACCTCGTCGAGGCCAACCTCCACGACCTCGCGATGGCCGACACCACCGACATGGGCAAGCCCATCGCGGACACGAGGTCGAAGGACGTGCCGCGGTCGGCGGCCAACTTCCGCTTCTTCGCCGACCACGCGCGGCTGTCGTCCGCCGAGACCCTGCCGATGGACAGCGGACACCACGCCTACACCCGGTACGAGCCCGCCGGTGTCGTCGCGGCCATCGCGCCGTGGAACTTCCCGCTGATGCTGGAGACCTGGAAGGTCGCCCCCGCGCTGGCGTGGGGCAACACGGTGGTGCTGAAGCCCGCCGAGCAGACGCCCGCGTCGGCGGCCCTGCTGGCGAGGCTGGCGCTGGAGGCCGGGATGCCGCCCGGCGTGCTGAACGTCGTCCACGGCTTCGGCCCGGGCTCGGCGGGCGAGGCGCTGACCACCGACCCGCGCGTGGACCGCATCACCTTCACCGGCGAGTCCGCCACCGGCCGCGCCATCGCCGCCGCGGCGGCGGCGAACCTCACCCCGGTCAGCTTCGAGCTGGGCGGCAAGGGCGCCAACCTGGTGTTCGCCGACGCGGACCTCGACCTCGCCGTCTCCTGGTCGGTGAAGGCCATCTTCAGCAACGCGGGCCAGGTGTGCCTGGCCGGAAGCCGCCTGTTCGTCCAGCGGGAGGTCCACGACCGTTTCCTGGAGCGGTTCGTCTCCGCCGCCGAGGCGCTGGTCCCCGGCGACCCGAAGGACCCCGCGACCCAGCTGGGTCCGCTGGCCTCCGAGGAGCACTACGCGAAGGTGATGGACTACATCGACGGGGTTCCGGGCGACGGGGGCAAGCTCGCCACCGGGGGCGCGGGCGGCGAGGGGCTGTTCGTGCGGCCGACCGTCGTCCTCGACGCGCCGCCGGACGCGCGGGTGCGCCGCGAGGAGATCTTCGGACCGGTGGTCGTCGTCACGCCCTTCGACACCGAGGACGAGGCGGTCGCCGCGGCCAACGACACCCGGTACGGGCTGAACGCCATGGTGTTCACCGAGAACCTCTCCCGGGCGCACCGCGTCTCGGCCGCCCTGAGGGCCGGCACGGTGTGGACGAACTGCTTCTTCGTCCGCGACCTGCGCGCGCCGTTCGGCGGCGTCGGGGACTCCGGCATCGGCCGCGAAGGCGGAACCTTCAGCCGCGAGTTCTTCACCGAGCCCAAGGCCGCCGTCATGGCGATCTGAGCGGGTCCGGGCCCCATGCTTCCCGCGGCGGCGGGAAGGGGGACCGTGTGGAGCCGCTCATCACCTTCGGTCACGGCGTCGCCGGGCGCGCGGAACTGGCGCCCCTGCTCCGGGACGCCGGGGTGCGGCGGGTGGTGGACGTGCGCACCGCCCCGGGCAGCCGCCGCAACCCCGACGCGCGGCGCGACGACCTGGCGGAGTGGCTGCCCACCGCGGGGATCGGGTACCGGTGGGAGCGGCGGCTCGGCGGCTTCCGGCGGGCGGCGCCGGACTCGCCCGACACGTTCTGGCGCAACGCCTCCTTCCGCGGGTACGCCGGGCACACCCGCGCCCCCGAGTTCCTGGCCGCCATGGACGACCTGCTGGGCGAGGCCGGGTGGGATGAGGCCGGGGAGGACCGCACTGCCGTCATGTGCAGCGAGTCGGTGTGGTGGCGCTGCCACCGCAGGCTCATCGCCGACTTCGCGGTGCTGGCCCGCGGCCGGGCCGTGCTGCACCTCGCCCACGACGGCCGCCTCACCGAGCATCCGCCCACGTCCGGGGCGCGCCTGCGGGACGACGGGCTCCTCGTCTACGACGGCGCCGACCCGTCAGGCTGACCGGCGCGGGACCTTCGGGAGGCGGACGTCCGGGCGCAGGGGAGCGGCCGAACGCGCACGGGCGGACGCGGCCGTGACCCCGGACCCGTACGCCACGTCCTCGGTGAGCCGCAGAAGGGTGTAGCGGACCGGGTCGACCGGCGGCCGTTCCCGCAGCCACTCCAGCCCGATCGGCGCCAGCATCGCCGCGGCGGCGGTGCGGGCCAGGCGGCTGCGCGGGGCGGCCGCCAGGGCGAGCAGCCCGAGCGGCCACCATTCGCGGCGCAGCGCATGCCCGACGGCGGCGGCGTCGGCGACGACGCCCTTGCCGACCAGGGCGACGGCCAGGCTCCGGCCGCCGGGCAGCCGCGACAGGCGCCGGGTCAGCAGCGCCGCCGACACGCCCGCGCACGCGGCGGCCGCACCCGGGCGTCCCCGCGCGAGCAGCGCGAGGACGGCGAGGTTCCAGGCCGACGGGCGGGCGGGGGCGAGCCTGCCGGGATGCCTCCGGGCCAGGTCGGCGGCGGACGTGCCGTACTCGTGGCGCCGCCGCGCCCAGTCCAGCGGGCGCAGCCGTCCGGTGTGCGTGACGTGGGCGGCGGGCTCGTACCGGACGTGCCACCCGCGGTCGCCGAGCCGCCACACGAAGTCGACGTCCTCGCCCAGCCGCAGCTCCTCGTCGAAGGCGTCTTCCCCGACCGCCGCGACGCGCACCAGCAGCGTCGCGGTAGGCACGAACCCCAGCCTTCCCCCGGGCCGGACGAGCGCGGGCCGGGCGCCCATGTCCAGGGACGAGCGGGCGGCCTCGTAGCGGGCCAGCAGCGCGGAGCCGCCGCCGCGGACATGGGTGTCCGGCAGCACCCGCGGGGCGACGGCGGCGACGCGGGGATCGTCGAAGTGCGGGACGAGGACGTCGAGCCAGCCGTCCCCGGGACGGCAGTCGGAGTCCACGAACGCGGCGAACGGCGTCTCCACCAGGCGGAGCCCGGTGTTGCGCGCGGCGGCGGGACCGCGGTTGCGGGGGTGCCGGACCAGCCGTGCCCCGTGCGCCTCCGCCGCGCGGCGCAGCGGCCCGGGATCGGGCGAGCAGTCGTCCACGACGATCACCGGCAGGCCCTTGACCGCCGCCAGGCAGCGCTCCAGCTCGCCGGGCCGCCCGAAGGCCGGGACGACGACCGTCACGTCGTGCGGCCCGGGACGCGGGACCGGGACCGGGTGCGCCATGCCGAGGTCGAGGAGGCGGCGGGCCAGCGCCCGCCCGACGGGCGAGGGGTCCGCCAGGCCCCGCGCACCCGCGCGGCGCAGCGCCGCCAGGTGCGGGCGGGCGGAGTCGGCGAGCCGCACCACCTTCCAAGGGGAGCCGCCGGTGGCCACCCGGCCGCCCGACCAGAAGGACGTGTCCCGGTCCAGCGCGACGGCGAAGCCCGCGGGGAGCGTCATGGCCGGGCCTCCGGGGACGGCACGCCCGGTTCGAGGAGGCGGCCGCGGCCGTCCGCCCGCCCGCCGCCGATCCGGCGCGCGACGTCCGCCACCATGGCCCCGAGGATCTCGCGGCCATGCGCACCGGACGCCCCGGCGGGGTCGCCGAGCACCCCCGACGGCGACACGGCGCGCACGCCCCGCGCGACCAGCTCCGGCATGAGCGCGGCGAGCGGGCGCGTCTCGCCGGTGACCGCGTCGAACGGGCGGACCAGGCCGGGGGCGAGGTGCAGCATCACCGACGTCTCGGTGAACCCGGCGTGCGCGTCGCCGCCGGGAACGCCGCAGCCGGCCCAGGCGGCGTCATGGCCCTCGCCGCGCAGCCGGGCGACCGCGGCGTCGAGCGTGGCGACGTTGCCGCCGTGCCCGTTGACCAGGACGACGCGTTCCGCCCACTCCGCGAGCGAGCGCACGGTCTCCACGATCACGGCGTGCAGCGCCTCATGGCCGATCGAGATCATCCCGGGGAACCCGGCGTGCTCGCCGCTGGCGCCGTAGGGGATCGCCGGCGCGACGAGCACCGGTCCCGGGGACCCCTCGTCCCGGCGGACCGCGCGCAGGACGCCGGCCGCGCGTGCGGCGACGGCCTCGGCGATCACCGTGTCGGTGGACAGCGGCAGATGCGGCCCGTGCTGCTCGGTCGACCCGACCGGCACCAGGACCACGGCCCCCTCGCCGACGTCCGGCCAGGCCGCCCCGCCCAGGCC
>NZ_SMLC01000210.1 GCF_004349245.1 Actinomadura sp. 6K520
GTTCGGGGGGAGTGGGGGGTGAGCCGGTCGGCCATGGGAGCCTCCCTCGCCGCTGAGGTTCTCCCTCGAAAGTAGATCTACTTTCGCTTCTCATCCAGAGACGATCCGGTAACTCCGCGTCACATTGGTCTCACCGGGCGCGTCGGCCCCGGAAGTCCCACGGGCACCTTCGCGCGGGGCCTTACAGGCCACTGACCCGCTGTTCAGCGGCCCTTACCCGGTTGGGGCCTTACTTGCCGGTGGCGTCGGTGTAGGCGGCGATGACCTCTTCCGGGTCGCCGTCCATGTGCATCTGGCCCTCGTCGACCCAGATGACGCGGTCGCAGGTCTCCTTGACCACGTCCAGTTGGTGGGCGACGAGGAACACCGCGCCGGCCTCCTTGCGCAGCTCCTCGATCCGGCGCTTGCTCTTGTTCTTGAATTTGGCGTCGCCGGTGGCGAGTGCCTCGTCGATCAGCAGCACGTCGTGGGTCTTGGCCGCGGCGATGGCGAAGCGGAGCCGGGCGCCCATGCCGGACGAGTACGTCCGCATGGGGTACTGGATGAACCCCTCCTTGAGCCCGGCGAACTTCACGATCTCCTGGTACTTCGCCCTGGTCTCGGACGGGGTCATGCCCATCGCCAGGCAGCCGAGGATGATGTTGCGCTCGCCGGTGAGGTCCTTCATCAGGGCGGCGTTCACGCCCAGCAGGGACGGCTGGCCGTCGGTGTAGACGCCGCCGCTGTGCGGAGGCAGCAGCCCCGCGATCGCCTTCAGCAGCGTCGACTTGCCGGAGCCGTTGGTGCCGATGATCCCGATGGCCTCGCCCCGGTAGGCGACGAACGACAGGCCCTTGATCGCGTGGACCTCGGTCATCGTGGGGCGGCTCTGCCGCCGGATGATCCGGGAGAACGCGCTGGCGGCGTTTCCCTTCCCGCCGGCGCCGAACACCCGGTAGACGATGTGGAGATCGTCCACCACGACGATCGGTTCCCGGGTCGGGTCGATGTCGATGGCCCCCCGCACCTTGGTGTCAGCCACGGCCGTATCGCTCCTCGGCACGGTAGAAGTACATGAACCCCCCGATCAGCATGACCAGGCTCCAGCCGCCCGCGAGCAGCCACAGATGCGTCACGGAGGTCACGCCCAGAGTCGACTGGACGTATCCCCGGTACTCGCCCAGCAGGACGTACCGGCTCAGCTCCAGGAACACGTACGCGGGGTTCGCTTCGAGCAGCACGCCGAGCCACCCGTGGTTCTTCAGCAGGTCGCTGCGCTCCATGAGCTGCGGGAGGCTGAAGATGACACCGGACGCGTACAGCCACGTCCGCATGACGAAGGGCAGCAGCTGCGTGATGTCGCGGTTGAACGCTCCCAGCCGCGCCATGACCATGCTGATGCCGACGTTGAACATCAGCTGGAGCAGCAGGATCGGGACGAACAGCAGCATGTAGAAGCTGAGCGGCTCGCCGAACGCCAGGATGATGGCGAACAGGACGAACAGCGACACCAGCAGCTGCTGCAGCTCCACGACCGCGTACGCCAGCGGCAGCGTCGCCCGGGGGAAGTGCAGCGCCCGGATCAGCGACAGGTTGTCGCCGACCGACTTGGAGCCGGAGGTGACGGACCGCTGGGTGAAGCCGAACAGGAACACGCCGGTCACCAGGAACGGGATGAAGTCCGGCACGCCGCGGCTCAGCTTCAGCAGCAGCCCGAAGATCAGGTAGTAGACGGCCGCGTTCAGCAGCGGGGTCAGGACCTGCCACACCTGGCCCAGGCGGGAGTCGCTGTGTTTCGAGACGTTCTTCGCCGACGCGAAGGCCCAGATGAAGTTCCGTCGAGCCCACACACTCTTCAGATACTTGGGCAGCGGGGGGCGCGCCGCGCTCTGCCTCAGCCCATGACGTGCGGCGTAGTCGGCCAGCGTCTCGTTCACGTGAGGAGGCTCCGCGATCGTTCCGACCGACTCGCCACCCGAGGAACCGAGCCGTTCCGGGTGACTCATGCCCGGAAGCCTATTGCAGTCGATGAGTCCGAGGTGACGTCTGCCCGCATGTGACCCCCGATTTGAGATCTTTACGGCATCATGGCGCCGTCCCTGGGGATACCCCGATCATGCGCGCCAACCACAAAGGCCATCCCACCGCGCAGCGACGGCCCCCCGTCTGGCGGCGCCCCCCGCCGCCGGAACCCCGGTCCCGCTTCCACCGTTCCCGCACGCTGCGCAGGCTGGGGCGGATCGACCGGTGGGCGTTCGACGGGGTCGCGGCGGCGCACCTGCCGGGCCTGGAGTACGTCCTGCCGAGGCTGTCGCGGTTCGCCGACCACGGCGTGCTGTGGTTCACGAGCGCCGGGGCGCTGGGGCTCACCGGAGGCGCCCGGCTGCGGCGCGCGGCGCTGCGCGGGTCGATCGCGATCGCGGTGGCGAGCCCCGCGGTGAACCTCCTCGGCAAGCAGGCGTTCCGCCGCAGGCGGCCCGTCGTGGACCTGGTGCCGCCGATCCGGATCCGCTGGAAGCTGCCCACGTCGCACGCCTTCCCGTCCGGGCACTCGGCGTCGGCCGCGGCCTTCGCCGCGGGCGTCGCGATGGAGGCGCCGCGCCCGGTGGCCGTGCCGGTCGCGGCGACGGCCGCGGCGGTGGCGTTCTCCCGGGTGTACACCGGCGCCCACTATCCGGGCGACGTCCTCGCCGGGGCGGGGATCGGCGTGCTCGCCGCGCTCGGGACGCGGACGGTGTGGCCCGCGCACCCGCCGGCGGCCCGGGTGACCCCGGCCGAGGACACGGTCACCGGGCGGGACCTCGGCGAGCTGGTCACCGACGACGGGCGGGGGGTGGTCGCGGTCGTCAACCGCGCCGCCGGGGGCGGCGACGCGGCGGGCGGGATACTGCCGGGCCGCGCGGACTTCGCGGTGGAGATCTTCGAACGGGAGCTGCCCGCGGCGGAGATCGTCACGTTCGCGGCGGGCGACGACGCCGACAAGGTGTTCGGCGCGGCGGCCGGGCGGGCGTCCGTGCTCGCCGTCGTCGGCGGGGACGGGTCGGTGAACGCGGCCGCGCGGGCTGCGCTGCGCCACGACGTCCCGCTGCTGGTCGTCCCGGGCGGTACGTTCGACCACTTCGCCCGTGCCCTGGGCGTCGCGTCGGCCACGGAGGCGATCTCCGCCTACCGGGGCGGCCGGCTCGGCCGCGTCGACGTCTCCTACCTCACCCCGGCGGCCGGGGGGCGCGGACAGGACGCGGAGCACCTCTTTCTCAACACCGCCGGCTTCGGCGCCTACACCGAGCTGCTCGAACAGCGGGAACGGCTGGAGCGGCGCATCGGCAAGTGGCCCGCGCTCGCCGTCGCCGCCGTCCGGACGCTGCGGCGCTCCGAGCCGGTCGACCTGGTCGTGGACGGCCGCGAACACCGCGTCTGGCTGGCGTTCGTCGGCAACTGCCGCTACGGCGCGCGGGGCGCCACGCCGAACTGGCGCGAGCGGCTCGACGACGGGTGGCTCGACATCCGGACGGTCTCCACCGGCCGCCGCGTCCCCCGCGTCCGCGCGGTCGCCGCGGTGCTGGCCGGGCACCTGCACATCACCCCCGGCTACCGCGCGTGGAAGGCGACCGCCCTGGAGGTGGTGTCACCGGCCGGCGGCCTGCGGGTCGCCCGCGACGGCGAGCTCACCTCGCTGCCCGCGAGGCTCCGCTTCGGCAAGCACGCCGGTGCCCTGACCGTCTTCTGTCCCGCCGCCGCCCTCGGCTGACGGGCCCTGCGGCACGCGTGGTTCGGCGGACGGTGACCGGGTAGGGGACCGGACGCCCACGGAGGAGGAAACCCGGATATGACGAGCAATGACACCGCGACGGGGGTCGACCCCGGTGCGCTCACCGACGAGGATCTGCTCCGTGAGCTGGGGCATCTCTACCAGACGAGGCTCGACGCGCTCCGGCACGCCGCCGACCAGGCGTACGGGGAGCACACGCGCCGCATGAACCGGCTCGAAGCCGAGTACCTGCGCAGGCGCCCGGGACGGGAGATCGACCCCGAGCGGTTGCGCGAGGGCGCACGCGCCCGCTGACGGCGCACGGATGACCCCGACCGCCCGACCGGTTCCGCGCCACCGGCCGGGCGGTCGGCTGTGCGCGGCCTGGCACGGCACGGCCTGGCGCGCCCGGGGCGGGGCCCGCTGTTGTTCGCGGGTTCGTGTTGTTCGGGTAAAGGTCCGGCGTTGGGCGTGGGGGAGCGGCAGGGTCCGTTGCAGGATCCGAAGGGGATCCTCGGGGGGTGTGTGTTCTGTGAGGCGGACCCGGCCTGGCCGGAACCGACGGTGCCACGAGCGGAGCCGTCACGGCGATCGCCATCGCCGCGGGCAGCGCCGCGGGCAGCAGCCGAAGCTGGGCGAGTGCGTCCGGCGGTGGTGGCCGTTCGTGGCGGGCACGCTGGCGACGACCGGGCTGCTGCTCGGGGCGTACCTGCTGGCGCCGCGCGAGCCGGGCGCGGCGGCGACGCTGACCGTCCGCGGCAAGGCGCCGCCGGACGGGTCCTTACCGGGCACGATCGCACCGGACGCCGCGTCCGGCGGGGGCGCGGGCGCCCAGGAGCGGCCGATGAGCAGCTACACCACCCGTTTCACGCCGGGGGAACCCCGCGTCCGCAACATCGAGCTGGCCGCCGGGATGCTCGACGGACACGTCGTCGCCCCCGGCCGGACGTTCTCGTTCAACGACGTCGTCGGGCCGCGCACCAGGAGCCGCGGGTACGTCCCGGCGCCGGCCATCATGGGCTCGCGGCTGGTGAAGGACGTGGGCGGCGGCATCTGCCAGGTGTCCTCGACGCTCTTCAACGCGGTGTTCAAGGCGGGCCTGGACATCCGGAGGTCGCGCGCGCACACCATGTACATGCCGGAGTACCCCGAGGGCCGCGAGGCCGCGGTCGCCTATCCGGAACTGGACTTCAGGTGGCGGAACGACACCGGGCGCCCCGTCCGCATCGAGGTCGGCTACACGGCGGCGTCGCTGACGGTCAGCCTGTACGGCGAACGCAGGTACGAGGTCCGGTCGAAGACGTCCGGGCGGTACGGGGTCAAGCCGTATGGGACGGGCGTGGGGCGGGGGCGAAAGTGCGTGCCCATGGCCGGTCGTGAGGGCTTCGAGATCGACGTCTGGCGGACGCTCCTCGCCGACGGGCGGAAGGTGAAGCGCGAGAAGTTCCACACCGAGTACCGCCCGCAGCCCCGGGTGAAATGCCGGTAGGGGGTGCCCGCGGGGCTCCGGCGGCGCCCATGACAGGCTGAGGGCATGGCGGTACGAGAGGGAACGTACGAGCTGGGGCCGGACGAGGGGCGGCTGCTGGTCAGGACCGGCCGCAGCGGGCTCGGGCGGCGCGCCGGCCACGACCTGACCATCGAGGCCACGCGCTGGAGGGCGGCGGTCGAGGCCCGCGACCCGCTGGACGAGTCGGCCGTCCGGGTGACCGTCGACGTGGACGCGCTGGAGGTGCGCGAGGGCGCCGGGGGCGTGAAGCCCCTCACCGACGACGACCGCGCCGAGATCAAGAAGAACCTCCGCAAGGTGCTGGACGTCCATCGCCACCCGGAGATCACGTTCGTCTCCACCAGGATCACCGGGGACGGCGGGATCGAGGGCGACCTCACGATCATGGGGCGGGCGAAGCCGGTGCGGATCGAGGCCGGACTGGACGGTGACCGGGTGCGGGGCGGTGTCGCCGTGCCGCAGAGCCGCTGGGGCATCAAGCCGTACTCGGCGTTCTTCGGCGCCCTCAGGCTCGCCGACGACGTGGAGATCGAGTTCGACGTCCGGCTCCCCGCCTAGCGCGGGCGGCGCGGGTGAACTGGTCGTCCAGGCTGCGGGGGAACGGCAGCATCCGGTGGATGTCGCGCCAGGGTGCGAACTGCCGAACGGCGTTGAAACCGGCCGCGGTCACGATCCGTTCGACGTTCGGGCCCGGTCGCCAGGCGGGATAGACGTCGAGGTACGCGACTTCTGGCGCCAGACCGTCCGGCTTCTGGGGCGATACCAGTGTCATCGGCGGGCGGATGCCTTCGGCGGACGCCATGTCGCGTGCGTAGGCGACGAGTTCGAGTGTCTCTGCTTCCGGCCCGCTGTGGACGATGAGCCAGCCGTCCACGTCGACCGGTTCCGATGGGGGATCGGTCAGGGTGAGCGGCAGGATCTCGGCGGAGACGGCGCGGAGGAACGCCTCGTGCGCGGGCGCCAGCGGTTCGAGGAGGAACGTCCGGTCGAAGCGCGGGGGATCGGCGGGCAGCAGCGGCGCGTACGCGTCCCAGCGGAGCAGCCGCGCCAGGTGCGTGACCTTCGCACCGGGAGGGAATCCGCCGCCGCGGACGAGTTCGCCCTTGAGGCCCGCGGGGAACGCGTCCACGATCACCTCGTCCGGCACCTCGTCCGGCGCGAGATCCGCGGCGCCGATGCTCCGCACGGTCCGCCAGTCGCCGGTGACCCGCGGATCGCCCGCGAACGGCGACCCCGTGACGACGGTGACCGGCCCGGCCGCCCCAAGGGTGTGCAGGACCGACCTGAGCCGCGTCAGGTGCCCGAGCCCGTCCCCGGACGCGTAGCAGAGGATCAACGGACCGCGTCGAGGACGGCGCGGTACCCGGCGGTCTCGGCGGCCGGGGTGAAGTCGCGCCGGATGCGCTCCGCGCCCGCCGCGCCGAGCTTCGCCAGCTCCGCGTCGCCGGCCCGCGCGGCCCGGTCGATCGCCGCGCGGCACGCGTGCGCGTTCCCGGCGGGGAACGTGAACCCGATCTCGTCGTCGGCGACGTCCGCGAGCCCGCCCGCGTCCGAGGCGAGCAGCGGCACGCCGAGCGCCGCCGCCTCCAGCGCGACGTTCGGCATCCCGTCGTAGAAGGACGGCAGCGCGACCAGGTCGCAGCTCGCGTAGACGGCGGGCAGGTCGTAGCGCTCAAGGAACGGCAGGGCCGAATGCGGCACGCCGCGTTCGGCCAGCCACTGCGCCACGGACTCCTCCACCTCGCCGACCAGCAGCAGATGGAACGCGTCGGCGTGCCCCGACGCGGCCAGGGCGTCCAGGAAGAAGCCGACGCCCTTCTTGACCTTGAGCTGCCCGATCAGCCCGATCGTCCGGCGCCCCGGCGCGACGTGCTCCGCCCGCCACGCCCGCGCCCGCTCCCGCTCGGACGGCAGGACCCGCCACTGCGCGGTGTCGACGCTGTTGGCGACGTACGCGACCACCGCGTCCGGGGCGATCGCCGACACCAGCGGCGCGTGCGAACGGGCGACGACGCACACCCGGGACGAGGCGCGCAGCGCGTCCGCCAGCACGCCCCGCCGCCGCATCGAGAAGACGCCGACGTCGATGTCGTTGCCGCGCAGCAGCGTGACCAGCCGGGCGTCCAGCAGCGCGGCCAGGACGGGCGCGGCGAGCATCGCGTACGCGCCGCCGAACGCGACCACGTGGCCGTAGCCGGTGAGGTTCTCGGCGTTGATCGTCGTCCACAGCCGCCGCAGCGCGTGCTCGGGGTCGTCGCCGAGCGGCGCGGTGATCAGCCGGCCGCCGTCCTCGCGCCCGACACCCCACGGGCGGGCGCGGCGGGTGAGGTGCGCGACGTCGACCGCCACCCCGGACGCGCGCAGCCCCCGCACGATGCGGTCGCACGACTGGGACATCCCGCCCCGGCTCGGCGGATAGTGCTCGGTGAGCCACAGGACGCGGGGCATCAGCTGTCCACGAAGCCGGTGTCGTCGTCCGGGCCCCAGTCACCGCCGTGGGACCAGTCGTCGCCCGGGTTGAACGCCCCGCGGTCGTACTCGTTGAAGGTCGAGTACCACATGGCGTCGTTGTAGAGGTGCGAGCTGCGCTGGTAGTAGTGCCGCCGGTAGCCGCCCGTCCAGGCAGGGTGGTGCGGGTCGGGCGTCCCGTAGCCCTGGGCGGCGCCGCACTCGGGGCAGAGCCCGCCCGGCCCCGCGTGGGCGCCGCAGACGGCACGGCCGCACCCGGGGCAGGACGCCACCGCCGCCTGCCCGCAGCGGCCGAGGACGAAGAAGCCGGTGGTCACCGAGCATGGGGTCACGGGGTCCTCCTCGCGGGGCGGCCCGGGGGCGTCCACCGGAACGGTTCCGTCGACACGTGCAGGATCTGGTCGATCATGGCCTGGTCCTCCAGCGGCCCGGGGAACTTCCCGTTCGCCCGGATGACCACCCGCTTCCCCGGCTTGACGCGGACCCTGATCCACGGGGGCGGCGGTGACCCCGGTCGCTGCACGGCCGCGTCCTTCGCCAGCCGCCGCGTCACCTGGACCACCTGCACCGTTTTCGACTTGGACTTGAACTTGACCTTGCCCCGTGGGTTGCGCTTGCGGTACTTGCGGTGCCGGACGCGGTCGGTCACCGACAGCTCCAGGACGCTGCCGTCGCGCAGCTCCGCCCGCATCCGCAGCCACGGGTCCATGGCGTACCACTGCTTCATCGACGTGATCGGGGGCCGGACGGGCACGTCGTACTGCGGCCCGTTCTTCTCCGGCAGCTTGTGGCCGCGCATGTCCGCCGCCACCGACAGCGTTCCGTGCGGCGGCATGTCGGCCGCCAGGATCCGCAGCATCGGTACCAGGACGCCCGGCACCCGGCGGTTCAGCTGCCACTTGCCTCGCCGCACCTCGCCGCCGTGCCGCGCCAGGCTCTGGATGACCGGCTCCCAGTCGTCCCGCCGCAGCGAGACGGCGAACGCCCGCTCCAGGGTCAGCGCCCGGTGCAGGGGATGGAACCGCTCGATGGCGGCCTTCTGCTTACGCCAGAACATGACGAACCACCTATCGAACCTGGTCGTGCACCGGCCGGACGACCGTGCGGTAGACCTCGGCCAGGCGGGCGCGGGAATGCGCCCACGTCTGGCCCTCCTCAATCCGGAGCCGGCCCCTGCGTCCCATGGCGATGGCCTCGTCCGGGTACTCCAGCAGGATCCGGACCGCCCGCGCCAGCTCGGCGGGACGGTCCGCGGGGACGAGCCGCCCGTGCTCCCCGTCCGTCATCAGCTCCCGCACCGCGGGCAGGTCGGAGGCCACGACCGGCACCCCCGCCGCCATCGACTCGATCACCTTGAGCGGGGCGCAGCCCTGGTCGAGGTTGCGGGCGCAGCCCGTCAGCGGGGCCACCGAGACCTCCGCGTGCGCCAGCCACGCGGCCACCTCGTGGTGCGGCAGCGTGAACCGCCAGTCGACCCGCCCGGCCACACCGAGCCGCTCGGCCAGCCGCCGCACCGGCTTCGACCGCCGTTCCGGGACGGACGAGCAGACCACCAGCCGCAGGCCGTCCAGGTCGGCGAGCCTGGCGAACGCGCGCATCAGCACGTCCAGGCCCTGCCACGGCTGCAGCGCGCCGATGTAGACGACGTACCGTTCGGGCGCGCCTTCGGGACGCGGGGGCCGCGCACCCGCCTCCGCCCCGTTCGGCACCAGGTGGATCTTGGGCTCGGGCACGCCGAGCGCGGCGACGGCCGCACCGATCACCCGCGACGGCACCACGACGGCGTCGCTGCGCTCCAGGCAGTACCGCTCCAGCTCGCGGATCTTGCCGAGCGTGCTGGGCGCCGCCCACGGCCAGGTGTGGCTCATCTCGATGGACGGCAGCCCGTTGACCTCGTAGACGACCCTGTGCCGCCGGCCGTCCGCGACGACCGGCAGCGCGCTCCACGGGTCCCGGACGTGGCAGACCTCCAGCGTTCCGAGGTGCGGCTCCAGATGGCCGGCGACCCACCCGGAGAACGCCTCCGCCCGGTCGATGAGGTTCGGGACCGGGACGTCGAACCGCGCGATCTCCCGGGTCCCCTCCCGCTGGTACCGGGGCAGGTCCGGGCCGCCGATCACCCCGAGCAGCCCGCCGCCGAACCGGTCGAACAGCTCGTCGGCCATCTGCGCGATGTGCACCGCCGAGCCCTTGCTCGACGGGAACCGGTCGAACGCGAAGTACGCCGCCCTGTGCCTCACCCGACCCGCACCTCCTCGTGCGCCGCGCGGTGCCAGGCGATCTGGTCGGCGAGCCCCTCGGCGAGGCCGGTCGCCGCCGTCCAGCCGAGCAGCCGCCGGGCGCGGGCGGTGTCGGCCCACGTCCGGGCGGCGTCGCCGGCCACCGGCGTCTCCCGCCGGATCTCCGCGGGGACGCCGAGCGCCGCGGTGAGCATCGCGATCGCGTCCCGGACGGTCACGGGCTCGGGGTGCCCGACGTTGACGGCGATCCCCGGCGGCAGGTCCGCGGCCGCCGCCGCGAGCGTCGCCGACACCACGTCCCGGACATGCGTGAAGCTCCTCGACCGCAGCCCGTCGCCGAAGACGGGGAGCGGACGTCCGTGCAGCGCGGCCTCCACGAACCGGTGGAACGCCATGTCGGGCCGCTGCCGGGGGCCGTAGACGGAGAAGTACCGGAGCAGGACCGTCCGCAGCCCGTCCCGCGCCGCCGCCCCCGCGAGCCGCTCCACCTCCACCTTGCTGGCCGCGTACGGGCTCGCCGGGTGCAGCGGATCGTCCTCCCGGTTCGGCCGCCGCCCCGCCGACCCGTACACCGAGGAACTCGACGCGACGACGACCTTCGGCCGCAGTGCCGCCGGCCGCCGCATGCACGCCGCGAGCAGCCGCGCCGTCGCGCGGACGTTGTCGCGCTCGACCGCGCGCCGGGCGCCCCACGAGTCGCGGACCCCGGGACGTCCGGCCAGGTGGACGACGACGTCCGCGGCGGCGACGGCGCCCAGCTCGTCCACCGCCAGATCGAGCTCCGCCGCGTCGACACCGGGCCCGGCCGCGAGATCCGCCCACGCGCGGCGCGCGACATCGGGGGTGAGTGAACGTCCGGGCGCGTCGACCGCGAGGACCTCATGCCCGGCCGCCGCGAACGCTTCGGCCACATGACCCCCGACGAAACC
>NZ_SMLC01000211.1 GCF_004349245.1 Actinomadura sp. 6K520
ACCCCAACCGCCCCCATCCATGACGCGACGCCCCACCACCGAAGCCTGCGGCCGGTCTCGAAGCCGCACGGCCGGAGCACGCGACGAAGGGACAGCGGCGCCCGGCGTCGCCGCCCGCAGGATGGCAGCCTCTCCGCGGCACCGTGCAGCGCCCCCGCGGACTCACGCACGAGCCGAGCAGCCCTGTGCAGCACTCCGAGCAATACATCCCGCCCGAGCCGGCCGGTGAGGATCTGACCGACCTCGGCATATCGGCGGTCGGGGTCATGCCTGGCCGGCAACCCGGTGCTGCGTGACCCCCGCGACAAGAAGCCGCATCTGCCTCGTGGACAGCGATATGCCGGTCGCCCATGGCCGAAGCACGCTGGCCAGCACAAACCGCCCAAGTCGAGGTAGCGAGTGCCGGGATCGGCGGCGACCATGCGGGCGAACCCCTGAATCCACACGCCCGCGCCGCTCTCGCCGCGGCCCGAGTACCGCGCCCGGCGGTTCCCCCGCAGCTGGTACGAACGCTTTAACCTCGCCATGGACCAGGCCGTCCACGACTCTCTGCACCGTCAGGCCCCCCAACCCCAGCCCCGCCGCGGTATGCCCGCTGCCCGACCTCTACGAGGACTGGACGCTCGCGGTACCGACTTCGCCGCCTGCTTGGCCCTGATCGAGCAGGGCGTCCACGACCTCACGCATGACATCGAAGCTCACCTGGGCTTCCGCATCGACAACTACCCCGGCACCGGAGCCCGACCACGCACACGGCACCAGGCCCGCCATAGCTGGTCCGACCGACGGCTTCACCGCCCCCATGAGGGCCGTGTGCGCTGCATTGATGCATCACAGTCGAAGCCGACCGAGTCTTCGGGTCAACGCACACCCCAGCGCTGACGATCTCGGGCAGGCTAGTGCACTGACCTCGATGTATGTCTGTGTGTGCCGTGCCATCACGAACCAAGGTGTACGGGACGAGCGGCTTGGAAGCCTTGAGCGAGGGTCAGGAGCCGGTCCGTATGAACAGACTGCGCACCGATCAGTTTCCTCGGCTCGACTGGTCTGCTCTTCCGAAACCGACCGACGGAAGGCATGGCGTTATGCGGAAACTGATCTACGGCATGAACCTGTCCCTGGACGGCTACGTTTCCGCGCCCGGCGACGACCTCGGCTGGAGCGAGCCGAGCGATGAGCTGTTCGAGTGGTGGCTCGATCAGGAGCGGGCGATCAGCCTTTTTCTGTATGGACGCCGACTGTGGGAGAACATGAGCGCCTACTGGCCGACCGGCGACCAGCAGCCGGACGCCACCCCGGCGCACATCAAGTTCGCGCGGAACTGGCGGGACACGCCGAAGGTGGTGTTCTCCTCGACGATCGACAAGGTCGACTGGAACACCCGCCTGGTCACCGGCGACACGATCGCCGAGATCACCCGGCTCAAGGCCGAGGACGGCGGGCCGATGAGGGTCGGTGGCGCAACGCTCGGCGGGGCGGTCATGCGGGCCGGGCTGATCGACGAGTACGAGATCGTCACCCATCCGGTCCTCGTGGGCGGCGGCACACCGTTCTTCACCGCGCTGGAAAGCTGGGTGAACCTGAACCTGGTGGAGACGCGGACGTTCCCCGGCGGCGTGATCTTGACCAGGTACGAGACGAGGCGCTGAACGCGACACCTTCGCGGGGGCTCGTCGTATCCCCCCGGAGCAAGGTCAAGCCGTTCGCTGCGACGAGGCGTGACTCGCGCTGGTGCACCTCACCCCCGAGCTTCCCGCTCGCCGTCGTCCCGCGCCCTGCACTACCAGGGCGGCAGCCTGGCCCTGGTCTGCCAGCTCTCCGATCGGGACGGCAGCGGACGAGAAGCTCAGGACCTCAGACCCCGTCCACTCCGACGGTAGAGGAGTCTTCCTGTGGAAGGATCACGGGCGAGGTCGGGACGCCCATGGAACCCGACAACTTCTCGCACACCTTCTCCAAGCTGACCAAGCGGGCGGGCCTCGGCCATTGGCACCCGCACGAACTACGGCACTCGGGCGCCTCGCTGATGCTGGCGCAGGTGACGCCGTTGCACGTCGTCTCCGAGATCCTCGGGCACACGTCCACCGCGATCACGAAGGACGCCCATGGGCATCTGCTCGTCAACGACAAGCGCGCGGCGGCTGAGGTCTTCGGGGCCTGACCCGCCCCCGTGGCTCCCACGGGAAATGCAAGAGGCCCCATCCAAGATCGGGAGGGGGCCTCTGAGCTGGGCGCACCCGAAGGGATTCGAACCCCTAACCTTCTGATCCGTAGTCAGATGCTCTATCCGTTGAGCTACGGGTGCCTGCCGGGATTACTGTACCGGCTCGGTCGACCTGACGGCGAATCGGTTGTGCAGGGACGCACGGCCGGACGTGTGACCTGAGTCACGGAACTTTTTGCTACCAAGGTGCGACAAAAGGGTGTCGAGACGTGAGCGGCCTGCAAGGTTTGACTCCGTTCGAAGCCCAAACCCCCCTGAAGGAGATTCCCCATGCGTATGTCTGCCACCAAGCTCGTCGGCGTCCTCGCCGTCGGTGGCCTGATGCTCGGTTCCACCGGCTGCGGGGCGGTCGACACCATCACCGGTGGCAAGAAGACGACCGCCTGCAAGAACATCGAGAAGGAACTGCGGAGCTTCTCCACCAGCGGCATGGCGATGTCGTCGCCGGGCGGCGCCGACCAGACCGCCCAGAAGTTCTCCGACACCGCGGCCAAGATCCGCTCGGAGGGGCAGAGCGCCGGCGGTGACGTGGAGTCCGCCGCCACCGCGTTCGCGGGCGACCTCGACAAGACGGCGGACCTGCTGCGGCAGATGACGTCCGGCAGTACGAACCTGCAGCAGCCCGACACCGCGGCCATGCGGCAGCACGGCAACGACCTGGCGAAGGCCTGCGGCTTCTCCGCCTTCCGCCTGGGCTGACCACGGCGGTTCGCTCCCGCGGCCCCGGGAGCGTATTGCTTCGCGCAGCACGGGTGTCTCGGACTATGCTGCTGGGACCCGCAGGCCAGACTTTGCCGGTAGGCGCGCCGAACCGGTAACCTGTCTGCGCCTGATGGCTACTGGAGGATTCGCCTAGTCCGGTCTATGGCGCCGCACTGCTAATGCGGTTTGGGTGCAAGCCCATCCGGGGTTCAAATCCCCGATCCTCCGCCACTCTGACCAGGGACTTCGCCCGAGATCGAGATCTTGGACGAAGTCCCTGTCGCGTTCCGGGATGTCCGCTTTGTTGGCCCTGGATAGCACGTGGTGAGCACGAGATGTCGTGGCGGCGTCACCAAGCCCAGGTCAGAGCCCCCAAGTGGATCACCCGGGACGACTACCCTGCGTGTTCGGTTCGGCTCTTGCGCCGGTCCGCGAGCGAGACCACGTTGGATGGGACGGAGCGCGTCGCCTGCTCGTCCGTCACGTCGTCGGCGGGCATGCGTGGAACGACGGCTGCGACAGCCTCGGCAGCGGCTCTCGACACCTCTGGGAGGACGGAGGTGTAGGTGTCGGCGGTGAACGAGTGGCGCGAGTGCCCCAGCGTCTCGCTGATCACCTTCATGTCGACCTTGCCGAGCAGCGCCAGCGTGGCCGCTCCGTGCCGCAGGTCGTGGAAGCGAATCGGCGGCAGTGGGACGCCTTGGATCGCCCCTCGCACGGCCCTTTCGCTGACACGGTGCTGCCGCGCGATTCGGTCCGGTGCCCAGCCCTCCTCGACATGCCTTCGGCGGACGCGCCGATGCTTGTCGATGAGGTCGTCGAACCGCGTGGAGATCCACTGGGGACGGAGAGGCTTGCCGTCCGCTCGGGTGAACACGCGTCCCGAGTCGACCCAGATGTCGGCTCCGGCGGCGAGGCGCTCCTTTCGTTGGCGCTCGCGCCACGACCGCAGCACCGAGATGGTCGTGGCGGCCAGAGCGACGGTTCGTTCGCCGGCCTCGGACTTGGTGTCGTCGTACTCGTCGTCCTCGTCGGGGAGCGTTTCCCTGATGGTGATCGTCCCGGCGTCCGTCAGGTCGGTGTCCTGCCAGGACAGCCCCGCGACTTCGGCTCGTCGCAGGCCGCGGAAGGCGACCAGGTGGAAGAGGGCGTACAGGCGCTCATCGACGGCGAAGTCGAGGAAGGCGCCGGTCTGTGCGGGAGTCCAGACCATCACCGGGCCCGGCGCTTTGCCGGTCTCCTGCCAGCGCTGGACGCGTTCGGCGGTCCAGACGTACGGCTTGACCCGCTTTCCCTTGATCCGGGGCAGTTCCACGTGCTCGATCGGATTGTGCGCGAGGCGCTTGGACTTGACCGCCGAGTTCAGTGCGGACGACAGCACCGCGTGGACCTTCCTGACTCTGGCGGGCGAGATGGGCTGCTTCTGCTTGCGGGACGGCTTGCCGCCCGGAGGGAACTTCTGGGGCGACAGCGCACGGGCGTCCAAGAGCCGCTGAAGGAGTTCGCTCGGCTTCTCGGAGGTGGGAAGCGGCTTGTTGATCTGCAGAATGGCGTCGTAGAGGTCACGCGCGTGCTTGTCGCGCAACTCCACGAGCTTGAGGTGTCCGAGCCCCGGCGCCAGGTAGAGGCGGATGATCTCCTCGTAGTCCGCATAGGTCGATTTCGCCAGGCGCCGTTTGCCCGGCAGCCAGATTCTCTCCAGGTACGCGTCGACCTTGAGGGATCGGTCGATCGGCTGGCCGAGCCGTTCTGCCGTGCAGAGTTCGTCCGCCAGGGCTGCCTGAGCGGCTTTCTGTGTGGTGAACGGCCCGATGTAGGGCTGTCTTCGGCGTCCATCCGCTCCTGGGGGAGCCTCATAGCGAGCCCACCATGAACCGTGGGTCCGCTTGGCCTGCTGTGGGCATGTTCCCAGGGCGAACTTCTTGCCGGTCTCGGGGTTACGGCAGCCGCAGCGCTTGAACGTCGTGCCTCTCAAGGTTCCTCCTCGATGAACGGTCTTTTGCAGTGCGCGGAGCCCGGAGTCGGTCTCAGCGGACACCGGGCGACTCGTAGGGTCGTTTCCTCAGCGCCCGGGGCACCGGCGGCACACTCACGCAGAGCTCGTCGATGATCTGCGTGAGCGCGAAGCCATCGGCGCGGGGGCGCGGAATGCTTTCCGCCGAGCGGTGGCGAGGCTTCCGATCACCTCATGGGCGAGGGTGGCGAGAGGCTCTGTAGCGCGCACAGGGGCAGCGGCCCGAGGTGTCCGAGTTCATCGACGCCTTCGGCCAGCAGGCTTACCAGCCGTGCGAGGCGCTCCTGCGGGCGCTGACGGAGCTCATCACAGACCTTCGCTCTGTGATTACTCACTCTCGAAGAGTTAACTACGGGTTGATGAATCACTGCAACGTCAGGCTTGACTGCCGGGCGCTGAGGTGAGGCGCCGGTTCCCGGGACGCCGAGCCTCCTCGTCAGCGTCCCGGGGGCGCGGCTCAGGCGTCTCCCCTCGGTCTACGTCACGCCGAGCAGTTTGCGAAGTTCCGCGGTCGGCACCCGGTAGGTGGTGCCTATTCGGATGATGCGGCATGGGAAGTCGCCACGTTTGGCCAGCTCATAGGCGTATGTGCGAGACAGTCCCAGGGCTCGGGCGGCGGTCGTGATGTTGACGACCGTGGGGAGTGTGTCGAGGTCTCGGCATTGCATGGTCTGCATTCGGATGCCTCCATGTCTCGGTACGTGCCGGTGTTTGAACTCTCGAGGTGACGGCTGGTGTTACCGGCGCTGTCGGCTTGGGCGAGTGGGTGGCGAGGGGCCGTGCGGGGGCGGTCTGCTGGGATTTGCGTGCTGTAGCGGAGCCCATGGTTGGGGGAAGGCGGCCATGGCCAGACGTGCTTGAGAGGACATGGCCGCCTGTACGGTCGGTCGCGGCGTTCTGCTGTGGTCGGCGAGGCGCGCTTCGCGGACATGCGCGGCGGCTTTGCGGGCGGCGTCGGCTTGGGCTTGATGGTGTTGGAGTCGGCGGATTTCGGCGATGGTGTCGAGCAAGGTGTTGAGGTTGGCGACGAGCATCAGGGCCGACACCGTCGTGTGGCTTTGCGGCAAGCCGGTGAGTGCGAGCAGCAGGGCTGAGGTGCGCAGGGCGTTGCCGGCTGGGGTGGGACGCGGGATGCGACCGTGGGGTGCGCGAGCCGCGCGGTCGTAGCTGTCGGCAGCTTGGCGGAGGTGGTGATTTCCGGTGGCCTGAGCAGCGGCGTGGAGGGTGTCGGAGGCGGCCCAGCATGCGTCCTGGGCGGCGAATGGGTTGGTGACGAGGTAGCGGCGGATCTGGGAGGTGGCGTGAGCGGCGGCGCGGGCCGCGTCGTCGTAGAACGCCTGCCGCTCTTCGGTGGTGAGGTCGCTGTAGTCGAGGGTTGGCACGTACCGGAAGGTCGGTGATCTCCAGCGATGCTGGAGGCGGATGAGTGAGAGGTCTTCGGCAAGGCGGCTTCCGGAGTGCCAAGTCGGTTCTTCGTCGCCGGGCTCGGTGGGGAGTGCGACGGCGTAGCCGGTGATCTGACCGGGCTCATGCTGGCTGTCGCGAACCTTGACCAGGAGGCCGTAGTCCTGGAGTCGGCCAAGGAAGTCAGTGGTCGTCCGGGCTTCGTCCGCAGCGCGGCGGACGGTCGTCCGCAGCACGGCCCGTTCCGTCCTTGCGGACAGGTGCCGTCCGTCCGGCGGACGGATGGCGGACGAGTCGCGGACGGAGCCGTCCGCACCCGTCCAACGGTGGCGAAGTTTGGGCAGTGTGAGGTCGGCGGCGAGCTTGCCTCCCCCGTACCAAACCGGCTGCCCGTCCGCGTTCACATCGCCGGGCACGGCCACCGCATACCCGGTCACCTCACCGGCCGTCCGCTGACTGAACCGCTGCCGCACCAGGACGCCGTCGGCGCAGATGCGTTCGAAGAACTCCCTCTCGCTGCCGGCGCCGGCGGCCGCCGTCTGGACCTTCTGTCGCAGGAGGGTGCGGGACGGCACCGGTTGACCACGGCGGACGGCCTTCTCGGTCTCGCCGCGTTTGGGCCGCCGCGCCGCCGTCCGGTCCGCGGCGGCGGTCGACCGCAACCCGAACCGCTCCTCCACCACCCGGCAGGCGTCGCGCACCCTGTACCCGTCGTTCCACACCTCCGGGCGGACGCCGTCCGGACGTGCCAGGGTGGCCACGATATGGACGTGGTCGTCGGCGTGCCGGACGGCGATCCAGCGAACGGCATCAACGTCCCCCGCCCGAGCCAAGCCGGTCCGGTCCATGATCTCGGCCGCGATCTGCGCCCACTGCTCATCGGCCAGGACCGGGTCCTCAGGCGCCGCCCGGACCGCGCAATGCCAGACGGGCTTGCGGTAGTTCCGGTCACCGAGCAACGCCAGCGGCTGGGTCAGCAGCCCCTCCAAGTGGCGAAAGTCGCGGCGGCCATCGGCTCCCACCGCCGGTTCCATGTCGGTCGCGTCCCCGAAGCCCGTCACGATGCGGGGATTGTGATGCTCGCCGTTGGTGCCCGGGCCGTAGAGGTACCGCAGCAGCCCTTGGACCCGGACGCCCCGCAAGACCTTCCCGATCACTGCGCAGCGCTCAGCGCCGATGTCTTCGCGGTCACGGCATCCGCCGTCATGGCAGCCGCCTTCGCAGCTCGTCGGCCAGGTCGTCCAGCTTGCGGACCGTCCGTGCTGCGGCGCGGGCGTACCACTGGATCGTCGCCGACGCCTCACCCGAGTTCAGTGCGGCGACCGCCTGGTTGAGATTGACGCCGATCCGCTGCGCCTGGCCGCGCGCCTGCATGACGGCCTGCAGCACCTCGCGCAGCTGGTTGTGCTCTGCTCGCGGCGTCCCGTTCGCCGCCGCCAGAAGCGTCAGCGCCGCCCACGCCGCGGTCGCCAGGTGCTCCCGCTCGGCCGCCCTCGACACCGCCGCGTGCTCGTCATCCGAGAGCAAGATGTACAAGACCCGCCTTCGCTTCGACTCGCTACGAGTCCGGCGGTTGCGCCGCTTCGCCATGGCCGCCCCAGACTCGGCGCTGCCGTCTTCAACCATCAGCCTCCAGACCCGGGATCGCGCCCGATCCCGTCCGCTGTTGTGGACCGCGCCCGGTCCGGAGCCGTAACGCTTGCGTTTTCCATTTCTTGCCCTGCGTCAGCAGAGCCTGGCGAAGAACCCTCGGGACTCGACCTCGCTCCCACCCCGGCCAGCTGCACCCAGCTTCTCTCATCCCACGCCAGTTGACTACTTTAAGCGTCGGCGTGGCGTTCGGTCGTTCAAAAGCATTCGATCGATCGCGGTCCGACGTTGCCGGACCTCGTCGCTCGATCCGACGTTGGCGCCTGCCCGACGCAGCTCAGCGCAGTTACTCAAGAGGCGGGCGCAGGCCATCGGGGAGTGTGTCGTCCGGGTGCCAGGCTGAGGGAACGAGGTCGATCGGCGACTCCCCTCCTGGAGCGGGAAGCCGCCGCTTCGATGCCCGGCGCCATCAGAGGGCCGGCATGGCTGACGCGCGGTGCCCGCTCAGCTTTCCTCGTCCCGCTCCTCGCCGTCCCCGGGCCGGCTGCGTGCTCGCTTGACGATCCGGCCGGAGAGCGTGCCCGTCGCCGATCTGGCTCGGTCGAGGGTCTCGTTGCCGAAGCGCTTGGCGGTGCCGACGTGGTCCGCTCCCGTCTCGATCGCCTTGTCCCTGACCTCCTTGGCCGCGTCCGCCCATCGTCTTGCCTCCGATGACTGTCGAGCGCGCTCGATTCCGAGCCGCTCGTGGAAGTCGACGATGGCGGTCGAGACGTGGTTACTCGACTGCACTACAGCCGGTGCTTTGGTCGGATGCATCAGCACCTTGGTGTTGGCCGTGCTGACAGCTGCGTCCATGCGAGCCATCAGGCGCTCGGTGGTCAGTGCGATGAGTTCCAGCCGGTCCTGCCGGGCAGCCTTCAGGCCGAGACGATGCCCGTCCAGCTCCTCCGGGGACGCGTCCAGCACCCGGTCGAGTTCCAGCACGGCGATCGCGTCCTGCAGTTGACAGCAGCGAGCCAGAACAGCGAGCCACTCCCGTCCCTTGGACTCTGCATCTTTCGCCGCCTTCGCGAGATCACCAACCTTGGTCTTACGCTCCAGCTTCTCCGTGACCGCGTCGAGTTGACGCAGCGCATAGGCCTGCGTTTCTGCGATCGTCGCCGGCGCGGCCTGCACCTTCGACCACGTGACTTCGTCGACGCGGCCTCTCTTCTCGCGGATGGTCATGGACTCCTCGATGACGAGCCCCATGCCGATCATCCGGGCCAACACGGCGTCTTTCTGGGCGCGGAGCACGTCGTCGACCTTCTCGTCGATCGCGGCGAGATAGTCGGTGATCTCGTCCATGGTGTGCTGCATGGCGACCTGCGCCATGATCCCTGCAGCACCGGCCAGGAGCGCCGGGTTGCTTCGAAGTGCTCCGGGCCTCTTCGCGAATTCGACGAATTCCTTGATCTGCCCCTTGTTGCCCTTCAGCACGCCTGTGCTTAAACCTGACTTCTTGCTTTCGCGCAACCCGTACTTGTTGATCGCCTGCGCGGACTCCTTGGTGAGCTTCACCCAGCGACCTGAGTTGGCGGCGACCTCGGACCCTGCTTGGGCGATTGCAGCGCCGGTGTTGAGGGCAGATCCGAGCCGTTGCAGTCCGAGGTCCTTCGACGGTAGCCCCTCTGAGGCGAGGAAGTTCTGGACAGTCGCCGGGTCCCCGATGACCGCCAATCCATCACCGTCACTGATCAGCTCAATCTCTTTGTCCATCGTCGGCTCCTGATGTGCGGGAAGGCAGAATTCTTGTAGGCGCCGCAACCGAGTCGCCACACGTACGATCGAGCTCATGCCGTACTGGGACCAGCCCGTAAGGGACTGTACAGAGTACGGCGGCAGGTGGTGGTGCGGCCGGGTCCGTTGCAGCGCATCGCTGTGCGCCGCCCGCCATTTCTCGGCGGATGGAGCGAGCGGGCGGCTCGGCGGCTACTTCAGAAGCCACTCGCCGGACTGGGTGGCGAAGCCGCTGTCGAGGGTGAACTGGAACTTGGTGAGCTTGACCTTCTTCGGGACGGAGAACACCAGGTAGCCCTTGCGGGTGCTGCCGGGGGCCAGCTTGACGGAGCTGCCGATGGACGGCCCGAGGGCGACTTCGAGCTCGCCTTCTACGACGCGGTCGCCGCCAAGGACACCGTCCGCGACCTGGTAGGTGACGACCAGCTCGCCGCCATCGCATCAAGCGCCTCCTAGCCAAGCACGGCTACCCGCCCGAAGAGCAGCCCGACGCCATCCAGAAGGTCATCGAACAGCTCGAAACCTTCGCCGACGAGTGGTCCCCCGCCGCCGACCGCTGACCAGGCAACCGAGGTCCACACCGAACTGCGCCGCGCCGAGGACGTTATGAGCGGTCGATGACCGCGAAGACGATCTTGCCGACGTTGTCGGCCAGGGCGCGGATGCCCCAGCAGCGAGCGTACTGGTCGACGATGAACAGGCCGCGGCCCGTCTCGCTGGTCGTGTCGGCCGCCAGCAGGTGCGGGAGGCCGCAGGCCGCGTCCTGAACCTCCATCCACAGGGCATCGTCCTCGGTGCGGCTCAACCGCAAAATCACGTCGCCGTCCGTCGCGGATGTCGCATGCTGGAGCGCGTTGGTGACCAGCTCGCTGGCTACCAGGCACGGGACGAAGTCGTCCATGCCCCACTGGCCGGTGACCAGCCGCACGAACCGCCGCACCTCCGCGACGACCGCAAGGTCCTGCTTCACCACCATCTCGTTCTCCGTCGCCGCCTGCCCCA
>NZ_SMLC01000212.1 GCF_004349245.1 Actinomadura sp. 6K520
GAGCGGCGGGGCGGGGGCGGGGCGCCGCCGCGGAGGGTGTCCCGGCGCGTTTCGCCCTCGCTTTCCAGGTGCTCGACGATCGTGCCGAGGAGCTGTGTCAGCGACCTGTTCTGCGCCTGGTCGAGCCTTTCGACGACGAACGCCTCCTCGGCGTTGAACCGGGGGAACAGGTGCTCCATCAGCTCCTGGCCCTTGTCGGTGAGCCGGAGGACGACCAGGCGTCCGTCGGTGTCATGTGGGCCGCGCTCCATCAGGCCGCGTCCCTCCAGCGTCTTGGCCACCCCGGTGAGCGTGCCCTTGGAGATGCCGGCCTCCTCCGCGACGTGGCGGGTCTCCATCTCGCCCCAGATCCACACCACCCACAGGACGACGAACGACGTCCAGGTGAGGTCGGCCGAACGCAGCACGGAGCTCTCGAAGTGCTGGCGGATCGCGGCGGCCGCCCGGTAGATGTTGGAGACCGCCATCATCGCGTCGTGCCGCAGCGGAACGTCGCCGAGCCGCCGCTGGATGGCCTGCTCGGTCTCGCGCAGTGTGTGGTGGCCGGTCACGGGCGTCCTCTCGCGGGCTCCGGCGCCGGGCCCGGGGCCCGGCCCCGGCGGGTGGGGCGGAATCGAATCTACCGCCGCCCCTGTCGTTCACGCCCGTACGACCACCGTGATCCGCGTCATCGGCCGCCCGTGCCGTCCCACAGGTGCCTGCCTCCGTTCCAGACGACGCCGACCTGGCGGTAGTAGGCGCCGATCACCTCGCCGACTTCGAGACGGGCCAGTTCCTCGGTCGGCGAGGCGAACAGCCGCAGCTCGGCGTCGCCAGCCCAGGCGGGCCCGGCCGCCAGGCCGGCGCCACCCGACTCGATCAGCTCGTTGAGCGCCGCCGGACCGTCCGGCTCGATCGACGGCAGGAAGCGGTGGTGGGCCATCGGATGGCCGTTGACGAACCCGTTGCCCTCGGACGGTTCGCGCAGGGTGACCACGGCCTCGGCCAGTCGCCGGTCGGCGGCGGCCAGCGTCGCGCCGAAACGTCCACCGGCGCCGATGCGCGGCGCCGCCCGCCCGTACGGGTGGGGACGGGTCTGGTGGATCGAGCCGAGCTTCTTCGGATAGCCCTGGTGCAACCCCCGCGCGACGGCGAAGTCCTTGTCGACCCAGATGTAGACGCAACGGCTGTAGGTGCGCCCCTCGAACGTGCAGCGCACCACGACGAAGCACTCCTTGTACTGGGCGCGCACCGGGTCGAGCAGTTCCTCCGCCGACTCCGAGCAGGACTGCCAGTCGGCCCAGATGATCGCGACCGCTCCCGGGTCCTCGGCCGCGGGTTCGAGGGGGGCGGGGAGCAGCTCGGCGACGCGCGCCGGGTCGGTGCGGTACTCCACGGTGAGCAGGTCCCCGGAGTAGTGCCAGGGTGGACTCGGAATCAGCGATGAGCGGCCGGTCGCCGTCTTCGGATACAGGAATCCCCGGACCGGTGCCATGAACCCTCCTCGATATCGTTTGGGACCGTACGATATGCGGAGGGTGTGCTCCTGTCATCTCGCGGGTGAAGGTTTTGCCCTCCGGTCGCGATCGACTCTTGCCAGGCCAGAGCGCCGCCCATATTGTTTGTGCCCAAACGAATCTCCGGTCAGAGGGGGAGCCCAGTGCCGCAGCGCTCCGTGGACGTCCACGACGTGGTCGAACGGCTGACCGCCGACGGCATCGACGTGGTACGGGTCTCCTACCCCGACCTGATCGGCGTCGACCGGGGCCGCGACGTCCTCGTGGACCGGCTGCCGTCCGTGATGGAACACGGCCTGGCGTTCTGCCGCGCCGTCTACCACACCAGCCCCCAGGGCGACGTCGTGGAGGTCGCCGGCGGCATCGACGCCGGCCTGCCCGACATCTGCGTCCGGCCCGACCTGTCCACGCTGGCCGCCATCCCGTGGGAGAAGGGCGTCGCGCAGTGTCTCGGCGAGGCGTACGAGCCGGACGGCACCGCCCCGTGTGCGGAGGGTCCCCGGGAGGTCCTGCGGCACGCCATCGGCCGGTTCGCCGAACTCGGGCTCGCCCCCGTCGTCGGCCCGGAACTGGAGTACTTCCTGTGCGAGCCCGACCCGGCCGCGCCCAGCGGATGGCGCCGCTACGGCGAGGGGCCCGGCAACGTCTACACCGTCGGCCGCAGGACGGACCCCGACGGGCACCTGCTGCGCGCTCTGCGGCACCTGCGCGACTACGGGCTCGGCGTGACCATGGGCAACCACGAGTTCTCCTGCGGCCAGTTCGAGGTCAACCTGCACCACTCCGAGGCCCTCGACGCCGCCGACCGGGCCTTCCGGCTGAAGTCGGCCGTCAAGGAGATCGCCCGCCACGAGGGACGGATGGCCACGTTCATGGCCAAGCCGTTCAACGATGAGGGCGGATCGGGATTCCACGTCCACCTGTCGTGCGTCGACGAGAGCGGCCGCAACGTCTTCGACGGCCATGACGCGGGTCCTGACGGGCTGTCGCAGACCGCGCACGAGGCGATCGCCGGCATCATCGCGCACGCACCCGCCCTCGCCGCGATCTTCAACCCGACCATCAACTCCTACAAGCGCTTCGGCCCCGACACGCTCGCCCCCTGGCTGATCGACTGGGGCCTGGACAACCGCAGCGCCATGGTGCGCGTTCCCCCCGAACGCGGCGGCGCCACCCGCCTGGAGGTGCGGCTCGGCGACGGCGGAGCCAACCCCTACCTCGGCATCGCGGCCCTCGTGGCCGCCGTCTACCTGGGCATCCGCGACAAGCTCACCGCGCCGCCGCCGCTGGAGGGCTACGGCTACGACACCGCCAAGGCCGCCCTGCTGCCCGGCACCCTGACGGACGCGCTCGACGCCCTGGCCGGCGACGAGGACCTCACCGGCGTGCTCGGTGAACGCCTCGTCGGCTCCTACCTGGCCTACAAGCGGGACGAGATCGCCCGGTTCCGGCGGTACGTCACCGACTGGGAGTTCCGCGAGTACGCCCACCATCTGTAAGGAGACAGCCTTGGCAGCCGACACCCTCCCCGTCGACCTCGCCGACCTCGACAACTTCATGGACCACCGCACGCCGTGGCGGATGTTCGACGAACTGCGCCGCAACGAACCCGTCCACTGGAACCCCGAGACCGACGGCGGCAGCGGTTTCTGGTCCCTCACCCGGCACGCCGACATCGTCGCGGTGGACCGGGACCCGGACACCTTCACCTCCACGCGCTTCGTCAACCTGGAGGAGGTGGACGAACGCCAGGCGGCCATCCGCCGCTCCCTGCTGGAGATCGACGGGCCCCGCCACATGGCGCTGCGCCGCCTGCTGCAACGCGAGTTCACGCCCCGGGCGGTCGCGGGCTACGCCACGTTCCTGCGCGGCCTGACCGCCCGCACACTGGACGCCGCGCTGGCCAAGGGCACCTTCGACTTCGTCAAGGAGGTCGCGGCCGACTTCCCGATCAACGTGCTGGCCCGGATGCTGGACGTCCCCGAGGACGACACCGAGCGGCTCATCGACTGGGGGAACCGGATCATCGCCAACACCGACCCCGACTACGCCGACGTCCTGCTGCACAGCGCGGAGAGCGAGCAGTACCGCGACCTGCCGTTCCGCAGCCCCGCCTCGCTGGAGGTCTTCGAGTACGGACGGGAGTTGGGCGCCGAGCGGCGCGGCGGGAACGGCACCGACCTGGTCAGCAGGCTGGTCAACCAGGTCCCGCGCGACGGCGAGCCGCTGTCGCGCCGCGACTTCGACAACTACTTCCTGCTGCTCGTGGTGGCCGGCAACGAGACCACCCGGCACGCCATCACCCACTCCATGCGTGCGCTCATCGACCACCCCGCCGAGGCCGACCGGCTACGCGAGAACCCCGACCTGATGCCCACCGCGGTGGAGGAGTTCCTGCGCTGGGCCTCGCCCGTCTACCACTTCCGCCGGACCGCCACCCGCGACGTCGAGATGCGCGGCAAGCAGATCAAGGAGGGCGACAAGGTCGTGCTGTGGTTCGCCTCCGGCAACCGCGACGAGGACGTCTTCGCCGACCCCTACCGCTTCGACGTCACCCGCACCCCCAACGACCACGTCACCTTCGGCAAGGGCAGCCCCCACTTCTGCCTGGGCAACGCATTGGCCCGCCTGGAGATACGCATCATGTTCGAGGAACTCCTGCCACGACTGGCGGACATCCGCCTGGCGGGGGAGGTCCGGCGCGTCCGCTCCAACTTCGTCAACGGCGTCAAGGAAATGCCGGTCACCGTCACGCTCGCCTGAACACCGCCGGGCACAGCGTGGCCCACAGGGGCCGCATGGCCCGGGCGCGAACAATCCGCGGGGCGCGGTCGGAGTCGTCAGGCGAACGCCTCTTCGAGGACGTCCAGGCCCTCGGTCAGTAGATGCTCGGGGATGACCAGCGGCGGGAGGAAGCGCAGCACGTTCCCGTACGTCCCCGCGGTCAGGACGAGCAGGCCGCGTGCGTGGCAGCGGCGCGCGATCTCGGCGGTCAGCTCGGAGTCGGGCTCCTTGGTGCCCGGCCGCACCAACTCGATCGCGACCATCGCGCCGCGCCCGCGCACGTCCCCGATCGCCGGGAACCGCTCGGCCATCGCGCGCAGCCGAGGCAGCATGACCCCGCCGATCCGGCGAGCGTGCCCGACCAGGTCGCGCTCCAGGATCTCCTCCAGAACGGCCAGCGCCGCCTCGCAGGCCAGCGGGTTGCCGCCAAAGGTGCCGCCGAGACCCCCGCCGTGCACCACGTCCATCACCTCGGCGCGGCCCGTGACGGCCGCGAGCGGCAGCCCGCCCGCGATGCCCTTCGCGGTGGCGACCAGGTCGGGAACGATCCCCTCGTGTTCACATGCGAACAGGTCGCCGGTCCGGGCGAAGCCGGTCTGGACCTCGTCGGCGACGAACAGGGCACCACTCGCCCGGCAGAACTCGGCGAGCGCGGGCAGGAAGCCCGGCGCGGGCTCGATGAACCCGCCCTCACCCAGGATCGGCTCGACCAGCACGGCCGCGAGATTCTCCGGCCCGATCTGCTTGGTGATCTGGTCGATCGCCTGCGCCGCCGCCTCGGGGCCGCAGTCGTCCGGCCCGGTCGGCCAGCGATACGGATACGCCAGCGGCATCCGGTACACCTCGGGTGCGTACGGGCCGAAACCGTGCTTGTACGGCATGTTCTTCGCGGTGAGCGTCATCGTGAGCAGCGTCCGGCCGTGGTAGCCGTGGTCGAACACCACGACGGCCTGCCGTCCGGTCGCGTACCGGGCGATCTTCACCGCGTTCTCCACGGCCTCGGCACCGCTGTTGACCAGGATCGAGCGCTTCTCGTGGTCGCCGGGCGTGATCCGGTTGAGGTTCTCGCAGACCGCCACGTACGACTCGTACGGCGCGACCATGAAGCACGTGTGGGTGAACCGCTCGGCCTGCGCCTTCACCCGCTCGACAACGCGCGGATTGGCGTTGCCGACGCTGGTCACGGCGATGCCGGAGGCGAAGTCGATGAACGTGTTGCCGTCGGCGTCCATGACCACGCCGCCGCCGGCGTCGGTCACCTGCACCGGCAGGACGCTGCCGACACCCGGGGCGACGGCGGCCCTCCTGCGCTCGGCCAGCGCCCGCGAGTTCGGCCCCGGGATCTCGGTGACGACGCGCCGTTCCTGCTGAAGGCGCCCGACCGCGGGGAGGGTCCTGTCCTGGCTGCTCATACGCCGAACCTAGGCACGCCCGGCCTCCAGGAGAAGGTGCGAGGCGGCGAATCGCACCGCACCGATTGGACACCGCGCACATTGACCCGTAGGGATTGAGGACGCCATCCACATCGAGCAGGAGGACGGGGCGGGGCATCAGTTCAGTATGGCGCCCAGCACCCCAAGCGCCCGCGACACCTCCACCGCCCTTCGCCCCCCCGGCCCATCTTCCCGCCTTCCGCCAGCACCGACACCTCCCGTCAATGATCTGGGACGCGTTGCGGCGCCGGGAGACCGGGAGTGGGACGCCTGCCGGGGGGCCGTGGGTTCAGGCGCACGGGAAGCGCTGGGCCGCGGCGTCTGCGGCGTTCCGGTATTCGGCGTGGCGGGATCTCACCTCGGCGAGGGCGTCGGCGAGCGGGAAGATCTCGCGGGTGACGAACTGGTCCGGGTCGTCCACGCCGATGGGGTGCCAGTAGACGCCGTCGGCGGTGATGGTCATCTCCGGGATGACGGAGGCGGGGGTGACGGTGACGCCGTCCTCGGCGAATCCCTGCTGGGCGACCGGGCGGATGACCCGGTCGGCGGCGGGGATTCCGAGTTCGTCCAGGAAGACATGGAGCCGCTCGGTCTCGGCGGCATCGCTCTCACCGGCCGCGACGGTGGCGGCGACACGGACACGGAATCCCTCCGCGGACGCGGTCCGGATCCCGTGGACGGCGCGTTCCCAAGTGCCGGTGCCGCGGTGCCGGTCATGCCGTTCGGGGGTGGGCGAGTCGAGGCTGATCTGCAGGGCGAGGCCGTCACGGGGCATGCGGCGGAGCAGGTCGAGGCGGCGCCCGCGCAGCAGCATCCCGTTGGTGAGCAGCGTGGTCGGGAGGCGGGCGGCGCAGGCCCCCGCGATCTCGTCCAGGTCGGGCAGCAGGAACGGCTCCCCTCCGGTCAGGAAGAGTTCGGTGACCTCCAGGGCCGCGGCCTCGGCGGCGATCCGTTCCACCCGGTCACGTCCCAGGGCCCGCCGCGGCGCCTTGGGGGAGGAACGCGAACAGCAGTAGTCGCACGCCAGGTTGCAGTCGAAGTTGGTGTAGAGCCACAGCCTGGGAGGGAGTGCGACCGGCCCGGGCTCCCGCCCGCGCCGGACGACGGCGACGCCGCCGCGCATGCTCACCGCCTGGTTGCCGGTGCGTTCACACCAGGCCGTGATCACGTCGGCGTCGCCGGGGCCGAACGGCACCTCGGCCGTGGAGCCCGCCGCGAGCGGGCCGATGCGTTCGATGAGGTCCAATACGATGCGTGACATGGCTCACCAGTGGGCGGGGATGCCCTGGTCCTTGACCGCGTCGAACAGGGAGGCGTAGCCGTCGAGGTCGGGCCGGACCCAGCGGCGCAGGCCCTCCATCTCCAGGATGCGCCGGTGCTCGGGGACGTCCCAGTCCATCTTCAGCAGGTGCTCCACCCAGGGCTCGCTGCGGTCGGGGGGAAGACCGTCCAGCGCGGTGAAGTTGCAGTGGCAGTACTCCGGTGAGCGCCAGAACTCCTCCAGCGCTCCCGGCATGAGCTCGTCCTGGCCGATCGCCTCCCAGGTGGTGATGCCGATCGCGGCGGCGTCGGCCTTCTCGTCGAGCACGGCGCGGATGGCGTCCAGTTCGCTGCGGCCGGTGTCGCCGTGCTTGCCGAGGTCGCTGTCGATGCGCGTCAGGTCGACCGCGTCGCCGTCCAGGCCCGCCTGGCGCAGGAAGTGGACGGGCAGGATCGCGGCCTGGGCCGAGTCGCGTGATCCGAGCGCCAGCCGACGCCCGCGCAGGTCGTCCAGGCCGCGCAGCCCGGCGCCCTTACGGGCGACCAGCACCGTGGCGAAGGTCAGGTCGGTGTCGCGCATGGCCAGGGCGCGGCAGGCCCCGTCGGTCTGCATGACCGTCCGGACCCAGGCGAGGTTGGTGTTCCAGGCGACGTCGATGGTCCCGCCGACGAGCGCGTCCACCTGCCGCCCGTAGTTGGAGAAGAGCACGAAGTCCATCTCCGCGCCGCTGCCCGCGAAGTAGTCGCGGATGCCCTCCCAGATGGGGACGACGTTGGCGGTGTAGGCGACGGCTCCGACGATGAGTGGTCGGGTCACAGGGGGCCTCCGGGTGGGGGGGTCTCAGAACAGCGGCAGGCCGGTGATGGCCTTGCCGTAGAAGTCGTAGAGGACGTCGGCGGTCGGGGCCATCACATGCCCGGCGCGGGCGTCCCGGAAGAACCGTTCGAGCTGGAGATGCTCGGAGAACGCCGCGCCGCCGCAGACCCGCATGGCGGTGTCGGTGATGCGCAGGGCGGCGTCGTTGGCGGCGGCCTTGACGCCCAGGACGTGCAGC
This sequence comes from Actinomadura sp. 6K520, assembly GCF_004349245.1. GTDB lineage: Bacteria > Actinomycetota > Actinomycetes > Streptosporangiales > Streptosporangiaceae > Spirillospora. The sequence continues at coordinate 8,029 of NZ_SMLC01000212.1, forward strand.
ATCGTCCTGTCGTCGGGGGCGGCCACACTGCGCGCGGCGACCTCGACATAGGCGCGGGTGGACGCCAGGTCCAGGGCGCAGCGCGCGAGCTGGGCGCGGATGGTGGGCAGGTCGGCCAGGCGGTCCCCGGTGTGCTGGAACCGGGACCGGCTCGCGTGCCGGACCGCCGCGTCGACCGCCGCCTGCGCCAGCCCGAGCGACACGGCGGCGTTGCCGAGGTTGAACCAGGGCATGACGGCCTGGATCTTCAGGTCGAAACCGCCGCCGGCGTCTCCGAGGCGGTCGCCGCCGGGGACGATCAGGTCGAAGGTCATCGGGCCGGAGTCGTTGCCGCGCAGGCCCAGCCCCCGAAACGGGCCCGCGACTGACACGCCGTCGGCGCCGGCGTCCACCACGTACAGGTCGCTGGCGCCCTCACCCTGCCCGGCCGGGGCGAGAGTGGAGACCACGTAGAGGCCGGCGTGGCCGGCGGAGGTGACCCAGCTCTTGTCCGCTTTGAGGTGGACGCCGCCGTCGGCGGCGGTGGCCTGGGAGACCGGGGCCCAGAAGTGCGACCGCGATCCCGCCTCGCTGAGTGCCAACGTCGCCAGCGTGCCGCCGGCCAGCCGGGCGAGCAGGCCGGGGCGGCCCGGCGGCGGCGCGGCGGCGATCGCCATGCTCGCCGTGACGTGCATGAGGTAGATCATCGCGGTCGAGCCGCACACCGCCGCGACGGATGACAGCGCGGTGACCAGGTCCTCGGGCCCGCCACCCAGCCCGCCGTCCTCCTCGGGCAAGGTGAGCCCGAGCAGTCCCGAGTCGCGCAGCGCCGCGACCGCCGCGTCGGGGAACGCCCCCGTCGCGTCGACCTCGACCGCCGCGGCGCCCGCGACTTCCAGAACCGGCGCCAGCCGGTCTTCAAGATCCATGACTCTCCCCTTCCTCGTCGCGGCGGGCGAGCCCCGCCGCCATCAGTCCGGCGCCCAGCCCGAGCCACAGGGAGAACGTCGACCCGGTGCCCTCGATCCACTGCTCGCCGAGGGACTGCTCTACCGGCACGATCACGGCGGCCACCACGAAGGCGGCGCCCGCGGCGAGCGCCAGAACGCGCAGACCCAGCAGTCCCGCCACTCCCGCCGCCACCCCCAGGACGGCGGCGATCACCACGGCCGTGCCCGGCATCGCGACCATCTCCCACGGATCCCCGTCCGCGGCCGTGAAGACGATGCTGAACAGCGAGGCCAGCCCGAGGACCAGCACGGCGCGATCGGAAGCCCTCATGACATCCTCACCAGGATCCGGGCGACGGAGTTGTCCGACCGCTGCCAGATCGGCCGCCACAGTTCGTCGATGCCGTAGGCGCGTCCGGCGGCGGTCGCCAGCAGCGCTATATGGCTCAGCAGCATCAGGAAGTACGCCCAGTGCCACTCGTTCGGCGCGTTCAGCACCGACAGCGTGATCACCAGGGACTGACCGATGCCCACCAAGGCCCAGAACCTCGTCAGCAGCCCCACCAGCAGGAACGCCCCCAGCGACGCCTCCACCAGCAGGGTCGCCCAGCCGAAGAAGGTGTAGTTCGGCAGCACGACGTGCCTGACGAACCACGCCCACGGCGGGAACACCTCGTGGTCGATCGCCAAGCGCGTGAACCGGTACAGCGCGCCGTTGTTCTTCTCGCCGAAGTCCGGCGGATACTTCCACCCCGCGTTCTGGACCCACATCATGGCCACGCCGACACGCACTATGGCAATTCCGACTTTCGATGCCACAGGCGTGCCCGCGACCGCGACCGGACCGGTCATGGCACCTCCCTACGCGGAATGGACGTGTCCGATTCAACCGCTCGGCGCCACCCTGACCAAGGACTTGAGTCCTTACGAAATACGAACGTCGACGTCCCCGGCTCGACGTGATCGCAGGTCTCCCCGCCCCCGCCCGACCGCACCGCGGCCACGCCCCGGCCGTACGCAGCGGTCCCGGTGCACTTCGAGGGGTCCCTGCTGTGCCCTGTGCCGACCGCCAGAAGATCCAGACGCCCTCAGCTCTTTTCCCCAGCGAGTTAGGCGAGTGGTGCCTTGGCGCGTGCGCCGAGCGTGAGGGCGGCGTCCGGCCGCCACTGTGACGGTTCGGACGCTGGGGTCAGCAGGTCTCCTGTGCGATGCGCGCCAGTAGATGGTCCTCCGCCTGGAGGCCAAGCAAGCCGCCCTCTGCGAACACGGGATGCGAACCTGACGGCACCGTGTCCCGACCTGCTGAATCACTTTCCGACCGGGACGGTCGACCTCGGCCTGCTACCTGAGCCGCCGCTGCGGCGGCTGCTGGACGCCTTCGCCGTCGAGATGCGTCATGACAAGGAGGAAAACCAGGTGGACGTCCAGGTCACGATCACGCCCGAAACGACCGAAACGCAACGAAGTGCGGCGAATGCCGTGATCGCGGATGGCGGCGCGGACGCTGCAAGTGATCATGCAGCCATGCGCGTGGTACCCCCTACCGGATTCGAACCGGCGCTACCGCCTTGAAAGGGCGGCGTCCTAGGCCGCTAGACGAAGGGGGCCCGGGGCGTGGCGGTGTGGCTGCCACGCGACCTGGTCAAGTGTAGGGGACGCGGCGGGTCGGCGTGCAATCGGTTAGTCGGGTTCTGCGGTGCGGGTGGGGGAGGACGTGCTC
>NZ_SMLC01000213.1 GCF_004349245.1 Actinomadura sp. 6K520
CCAGGGGCGTGGGGGCGGTTGGGGCGCCGAGGCCGTCCAGGATGCGGCGGCGGGCGGCGAGCGCGGTCGCCTCGGCGCAGCCGCGGCGGGCGATCGTCTCGATGAGCCGCGCGGCCTCGTCGTCGATCGTCGCGGGGCCGGCGCGGAGGCCGGTCAGGGCGGGCGGGGCCTCGCGCAGGCAGATGCGGTAGACGGTCTGCCGGTCGCCCGCGCGCACGTCGTGGCTGACCGCGCGCATCACCCAGAACGCCTCGCCCGGCCCGAGGAACCGGGTGGCCGACCCGTACAGCGTCGCGAGGATGCCGTCCGGTGACCAGTAGAGCTGGTGCAGGAAGTCCTCGCGGTTCTCGCCGAACGCCAGGCCGCCCGACGAGCGGTACCTGAGCACGAGGATCCCGTCGGGTGCGCCGAGGCCGTAGCCGTACTCCTCGCACGACTCGGGATCGTCCCAGAGGTGTCGTGTGACCGGCACAGGATGTCCTCTCAGCGATATGGGCGGGGCTTAAGTAAGGCTAACCTAACCAGGCGTCGGACCATGTCAGCGGGGTGCCGACCCCCGATCGTCCTGTGGAACACCCTTGAAGGAACACGACCATGCACTCTCGTAAGCCCTGGAGACTCGCCGGCGCGGTGGCCGCCGCGCTCTTCCTCGTGACCGCCTGCGGCTCCTCCGGCTCGGAGCCCGCGTCCGGCGGCGCCTCCGAAACGCGGGTCTTCGAGGCCGACAACGGCAAGGTCACGATCCCCGCCGAACCGCGGCGGGTCGTCGCGACCGGGTACGCCGTGCCGGTCCTCATCGAGGCCGAGGCGAAGCTGGTCGGGATCTCCTCCTGGAAGCGCGGCCTGCCGCTGATGAGCGACGAGGACCGCAAGACCTACGACGGCCTCACCAAGATCGCCGGGGAGACGGCCGCCGAGACCAACTACGAGGCCATCGCCAAGACCGATCCCGACCTCATCGTCATCGGCGTCCCGAAGCCGGTCCTCGGCGACCTGGACATGAAGCGCCTCGCATCGATCGCGCCAGTCGTGGCCATCGGGCCGACCGTGCCGGACGCGTGGCGGGAGCTGTCGTTCCGCCAGGCCGACGCCGCCGGCCGGTCCGGTGCGGTCGAGCAGGCCAAGGCCGCCTACGAGAAGCGGGCCGGGGAACTCAAGGCCAAGTACAAGGACGCCCTCGCGGGGATGAAGTTCGGGCACGTCGGCGCCTACGGCGAGATCTCCTCCGGAGAGTTCCACCGCGAGTTCGGCGGCTCGTGGGGGACCAACATCGCCCAGGACATCGGCGTGACCTACTACGGCCAGGTCAAGAAGAAGGGCGGCGGCTCGGCGGATGTCAGCGAGTACTCGTCGCTGGAGGAACTGCCGCAGAGCCTGGGCGAGGCCGATGCCATCACCTACACGTTGGAGCACGACGGCGAGCCGGGCGACGCGGTGAAGTACGTCCTCGACTCCGAGCTGTGGCAGAAGCTGCCCGCGGTCAAGGACGAGAAGGCATTCGGACTCCGCTTCACCGAGGCGGCGACCTACGAGTCGGCGACGCGGACGCTGGACGAGATCGACAAGGCGCTCGCACCGCTGCTCGAGGACAGGTAGACCCGGGGGCACAGATGGAGATGGAACGCCACGAACCGCGGCGTCGCGTCCTGGAGCACCACCGGTCGGGCTCGGGCATCCGCCGCATCGGATACCCGATCGGCATCCGGACCGCCAGGCTGCTGCGCCGCGAGCAGCTCACGAAGAACATGCTGAGGCTGACCGTGGGCGGCCCGGAGCTGGCCGACTTCCACAGCTATCAGGCCGACGACCATGTCAAGATCGTCTTCCCGGACGCGGACGGTACCCGGCGGCTGCCTGTCCCCACGCCCGATCTGTCGCTGGACTGGCCGCAGCCGACCCCCGCCAACCGGACGTACAGCATTCGGCGTTTCGACGCCGAGACGTGCGAGATCGACATGGACTTCGTCCTGCACGATGGCGGGCTCGCCGCAGGGTGGGCGGTCGGCGCCCGGCCGGGGGAGGAGGTGGCGATCGCGGGGCCGCCCGGAGCCAAGGCGTTCCCGCACAACTACGACCACTACGTGTTCGCGGTCGACGCCACCGCGCTGCCCGCCGCCGCGCGGTGGCTGGAGGAGTCCCCGCCGGACGTGTCCGTCCAACTGGTGATCGAGACCGCCGACGCCGCGGACCACGCCTACCCCCTCGCCGACCGCGACGGGGCAGCGGTCACCTGGCTCGTGCGGGACGGCGGGCGTTCCCCGCTCGCCGACGTCGTACGGGCGCTCGACCCGCCCGCCGAACGCACCTTCCTGTTCGCCGCCGGGGAGACCGGCGCGATCAAGCCCTTGCGCGCCTGGGCCCGCGACTTCGAGGGCGCGGACGGCACGAAGGGAATGGACGCCCTGTTCACCGGCTACTGGAAGCGCGGAGTGGCCGGACTTGCCGACTGATCCAGGGGCCGGACTCGCCAAGGCCGGCCCTGACCAGGCCCGCCCCGGGCAGGCCCGCCCCGGACAGGCGCACCGGGCCCGGACGGGCCTTTCACGGGCGGGCCTCTACCGGACCCTCGGTACCCGGGACGGCACGACCCGGCGGGTCGTGGTCCTGCTGGGCGCGGTCCTGCTCGTGGCCGCCCTCGCGGTCGCGAGCCTGTCCGTCGGGGCGGGGGAGGCGTCGGCGTCCGAGGTCTGGCAGGCGCTGACCGGCTACACCGGCGCGAACGAGCACGTGATCATCCGGGACATCCGGCTGCCGCGGACGGTCCTGGCGATCTGCGTGGGGGCCGCCCTCGGCGTCGCGGGCGCCCTCAGCCAGACGCTGACCCGCAACCCCCTCGCCGAGCCCGGCATCCTCGGGTGGACGGCCGGAGCCGCGTTCGCGATCACGCTCGGCACGGTGCTCGGCGTCGGCGGGTCGCAGCAAGCCAGGCTCGCCCTCGCGCTCGCCGGGGCGGTGGTCGCGGCTCTGGTCGTCTACGGCGTCGGCAGGAGCGTGCCGCTGCGGCTGGTCCTCGCCGGTGTCGCCTTCACCTTCGTGCTGTCGGGACTGTCCCTCGCCCTGCGGTTGCTGAACCCCGACGTGCTGGACCGGTACCGGTTCTGGTCGGTCGGGTCGCTCGCCGGACGCGAGCAGACGCCGTTCGAGATACCGATGCTGGCGATCGCCCTCGCCCTCGCCGGGGCACTCGCGGTCACCCGGCCCCTGGCGGGGCTCGTGCTCGGCGAGGACGTCGCGCACGCGCTCGGCGCCCGCGTCACGCGGATCAGGCTGGCGGTCTTCGCGCTGATCACCGTCCTGGCGGGCGCCGCGACCGCCATCGCCGGGCCGATCGCGTTCGTCGGGCTGATCGTGCCGCACCTGGCGCGGCGCGGCGCCCGCGGGTCGATCCCGTGGCTGATGGCCTACACGATGGTGCTCGGCCCCATCCTGCTGCTCGTCTCCGACATCGGCTCGCGGATCCTGCTCCCGACTGGTGAGGTCCCGGTGGCGATCGTCACCGCGTTCCTCGGCGGGCCCGCGCTGATCTGGGTCGTCCGCCGGTACGGGGCGGTGGCGCTGTGAGCACGCTGGTGCTGCGCGCGGGCCGGGTGTCCGCGCGGATCGAGCGGCGGACGGCCACGTCGTCGCTCGTGCTGGTCCTCCTCGCGCTGGTGCTGGCGTTCGTCGCGCTGTGCCGCGGCGACACCTGGGACCCGCCCGGCGAGATCCTGGCGGCGCTGGCCGGCCGGGGGGACTCGGTGCTGGTCGTCCAGGAGTGGCGGATGCCCCGGGTCGCGGCGGCGCTGGTCTTCGGCGCCGCCCTTGGCGCCGCCGGATCGATCTTCCAGAACGTCACCCGCAACGCGCTCGGCAGCCCCGACGTGATCGGCCTCGACGCCGGCGCCTACACCGGCGTCCTCGTCGCGATCACCGTGTTCGGCGGGACGGCCGGCGGGCTGGCCGCCGGGTCTCTGACCGGCGGGCTCGCCGCGGCCGCCGTGGTGTACGTGCTGTCGCTGAAGTCGGGGCTCAGCGGGCTGCGGCTCGTCGTGATCGGCATCGCGGTGAACGCCATGCTGACCGCGGTCAACTCGTGGATCATCCTGCGCGCCGAGCTGGACGTCGCGATCGCGGCGACCGGCTGGAACGCCGGCTCCCTGAACGGCCTGGACTGGAACGAGGTCCGCCTGCCGTTCCTCATCATCGCCGTGCTGGCGCTTCTGTCGGCCACCCAGTCGCGGAGCATGGGGCAGGCCGCGCTCGGCGACGACGTCGCCGCCACATCGGGGGTGGCGCTGAACCGGTACCGGCTGATGGTCATCCTGGCGGGTGTCGGGCTCACCGCGACCGTCACATCCGTGTCCGGGCCGATCGTGTTCGTCGCGCTGGCCGCGCCGCAGATCGGCCGCCGCGTCGCCGGCGCCGCCGGGACGCCGGCGCTGCCCGCCGCGCTGACCGGTGCGCTGCTGCTCCTCGCCGCCGACCTCGCGGCCCAGACCGTGCTGGCCCCCGTCCAGCTCCCCGTCGGGGTCGTCACGACGGTGCTCGGCGGCGGCTACCTCACCTGGCTGCTGATCATGGAGATGAGAAGGCCATGAAGGGACGTCTCACCGCCGCCGACGTCACGCTCGCCTACGGCGACCGGGTGGTGTCGGCCGACCTGACCGTCGACGTCCCCGACCGGGCGTTCACCGCCGTCGTCGGCGCCAACGCCTGCGGCAAGTCGACGCTGCTGCGCTCCTTCGCCCGGCTGCTGGCGCCCGCGGCCGGGCGGGTGAGCTTCGACGGCCGAGACGTCCGCGACTACCGGCCGAAGGCCATCGCCCGCGAGATCGGGTTCCTGCCGCAGGGGCTCGTCGCGCCGGAGAGCATCGCGGTGCGGCAGCTCGTCGCCCGCGGCCGGTACCCGCACCAGACGCTGCTGTCCACCTGGTCGCGGGAAGACGAACGCGCGGTGGCGGCGGCGATGCGGGCGGCCGGCGTCACCGAGCTGGCCGAGCGGACGGTGGAGAGCCTATCCGGCGGGCAGCGGCAGCGCGTGTGGGTCGCGATGGTCCTCGCGCAGGAGACGTCCTACCTGCTCCTGGACGAGCCGACCACCTTCCTCGACATCACCCACCAGTACCAGCTGCTCGACCTGCTGGCCCGGCTCCGCGACGAAGGCCGGACGATCATCGCCGTGCTGCACGACATCAACCAGGCGTGCCGCTACGCCGACCACCTCATCGCGATGCGGGACGGCCGCGTCGTCGCCGCCGGCGCTCCCGCCGACATCGTCGACACCGCCCTGATCAAGGAGGTGTTCGACCTGTCGTGCGTCATCGTCCCCGACCCGGTCACCGGCACCCCGATGATCGTCCCGGACGCCCGCACGGACTGACCCTTCCGCGTGGACCGGGGGTTCAGGAGGCCCCTGGAAACCGGACCCAACGGCAGCAATGATCACCCACGGGTCGTGCGGCCGGAGGTCGCTCTGCGAGCGGAGGCCGCACGACCCGCCGCACGGCGGGCCGTTTCACGAGACGCGGAGCGGATCGGGAAACGGTGCGCCGTGCGCAACGGGGGTTCCAGGGGGTCGCCCCCTGGGCTAGTACACCTAGTACACGGGGATGATCGTGGCGCGGGCCAGGGTGTGGCCGGTGATGTTGAAGCCGACGACGGCCGGCATCGTGTCGGAGTCGAGGCCGAGGGACTCCACGTCCAGGGCGTGGACGGTGAACACGTAGCGGTGCGGGTCGCCGGGCGGCGGGGCGGCGCCGCCGTACGCCTTGGTCCCGAAGTCGCTGCGGGCGTGCACGCCGACCTTGGAGTCGGCGGAGCCGGCGCCGGTGGGCAGCTCGGTCACGTTCGCGGGGATGTCGAACAGGACCCAGTGCCAGAAGCCGCTGCCGGTCGGCGCGTCCGGGTCGAAGCACGTCACCGCGAAGCTCTTGGTCTCGGCGGGGAAACCCGACCAGCGCAGATGCGGGGAGTCGTTGTCGCCGCTGAACCCCCAGTCGTCGAACACCTGCCCGTTCGGGAGACGTTCGCCTTCGGTGACGTCGTCGCTGGTGACCGTGAACGACGGGACCTCGGGCAGGTACTCGTGCGGAAGCGGCGGCTTGCCGGCCATGGTGACCTCCTAGTCGGGACGGTTCTGCAGGGATCTCCCTACCCTTCATCCCTATCAGGAGGCATCAGGTCTTGACGGCGCCCATCGTGAACCCGGTGACGAAACGGTCGAGGAACAGGTTGAACAGGAACGCGATCGGCACCGCCGTGAGCACCGCGGACGCCTGGAGCGACTGCCAGAAGAACACGTCCCCGCGGATCAGCTGCGTCGGCACTCCCGTGCTGATCACCATCTCCGGGCTGGACGACACGAACGCCAGCGCGTACACGAACTCGCTGGACGTGAGCGTGAAGCTGAACACCACCACCGCGACGATTCCCGGGAACACCAGCGGCAGCACCGCCCGCAGGAACGCGCCGAGCCGGCTGTAGCCGTCCACCATGGCCTGCTCCTCGACGTCCTTCGGGACGGCCTTGAGGAACCCGATCAGCAGCCACACCGACACCGGGACCGTGATCGTCGGATACACGACGATCATCGACCAGAGCGTGTTCTCCAGGTGCAGCGCCACCACGACGCGGGTCAGCGACAGGAACAGCAGCGACGGCGGCACCAGGTACACCATGAAGATCGCGATGCCCATCGGCGTCCCCCACGGCCGGTCGAGGCGCGCGAGGGAGTACGCGGCCGGCAGCGCCAGTGCCAGCGTGATCGCCACCACCGCCGCCCCGACGATCAGCGTGTTGGCCACGAACGTCAGGAACGGTGTGTCGGTGAACAGGAACGTCACGTGGTCGGGCGTCGCCGGCATGTTGAAGAAGAACGGGTTGCTCTCCGGGTTGTACAGGTCCTGGTTCTGCTTGAACGCGCTGATCACGCTCCACAGGAACGGCAGCGCGCACAGCAGCGCCGCGGTGACCGCCGCCCCGTACACCCCGCACCGGGCCGCCGCGTGCCGGCGGCCGTACCGCCGCCGCAGCCGCGCCATCTCGTCCGCGGACACCTTCTTCTCGACGGGCGCGGTCGTGGTCATCGTGCCTCCAGCCGTCGGACGGCGCGCAGGATCGCGACCGCGGCCGCGAGCAGCAGCGGGAACAGGAACAGCGCGATCGCCGCGCCCTGGCCGACGTCGCCGCCCTCGATGCCGCGGAAGTACGCCCACGACGCCAGCACGTCCGTCGAGTGCGTGGGGCCGCCCCGCGTCAGCACGTACGGGACGGTCATGTCGGTGAACGTCAGGATCGCGCCGAAGAGCGCCGCCACGGCGATCACCGGCATCGTCAGCGGGATCGTCACCTCGAACATCCGCCGCCAGAACCCGGCCCCGTCGATCCGCGCGGCCTCGTCGAGGTCCCGGGGGATCGCGATCAGCCCGGCCATCACGATCACCGCGGCCAGCGGCGTCAGCCGCCACACGTGCACCGCGATCACCGACGCCATCGCCGTGCCGGGACGCCCCAGCCACACGACGTTCGCGTCGATCAGCCCGACGTTGCGCAGCACCCAGTCGACCGGCGAGAAGATCGAGTCGAGGAACCACAGCCACGAGACCGTGGACAGCGCCACCGGCGTCGTCCACGGCAGCAGCACCAGGAACCGGACGAACCACTTGCCGCGGAAGTCGGCGACGAGGATGTTCGCGAGGATCTTCCCGAACACCACGATCAGCAGCATGCTGACCACGGTGAACACCAGCGTGTTCCGCAGTGCGCGCCAGAACACCCGGTCGTCGAACACCTCGCCGAAGTTGGCGAACCCGACGAAGTCGAACGACGGGTCGCCGGTCGTCACGTCCGAGAAGGCGAACGCGACCGCCAGCAGGAACGGGATGCCGACCAGCGCGATGATGTAGACGACCGACGGCAGCAGCATCACCCACGCGAGGAACCCCTCGCGGTCGGCGAGCCCGGCCTTCGGCCGCCCGTCGCGCTCGCGCGCCTCGACCGGCTCCGCCTCGGTCCGCACGTCCGTCACGAGGCGCCCCCGATCGGCACCGCGGCCGTCCGGACGCCCTCCGCGGCGTCGAAGAACCGGAACCGGTCGGCCGGCACCGCGAACTCGTGCGTCTCCCCGGCCGCCAGGGGCGTCGCCACCGTGGCGGGCAGCCGCGCGATGACCCGGGTCTCCTCGCCGATGCCCGTCACCGTCCCGTACACGTGCCGGTCGCCCGACAGGTACTCCATCCGCTCGACCCGCAGCGGCATCGTCACCCGCTCCGCCGCCGTGACGTTCTCGGTGGGCAGCAGATGCTCGGGGCGGAACCCCACCAGCCGGTCCTCGCGCGGCACCAGGTTCATCGGCGGCGCCCCGATGAACGTCGCGACGAACGTGTCCGCCGGGTCGTCGTACACCTCCTGGGGCGTCCCGACCTGCCGGACCCGGCCGTGCTCCAGCACCGCGATCCGGTCACCGAGCCCCATCGCCTCCGCCTGGTCGTGCGTCACGTAGATCGTGGTGGTGCCGACCCGCTCCTGGAAGCGCTTCAATTCGTCCCGCGCCGTCGCGCGCATCTTCGCGTCCAGGTTGGACAGCGGCTCGTCCAGCAGGAACACCGCCGGGTCACGCACCAGCGCCCGCGCCAGCGCGACCCGCTGCCGCTCCCCGCCGGACAGTTGCCGCGGCTTGCGGCGCAGCAGCGGCGTGATCTCCAGCAGCTCCGCCGCCCACGCCGCCTTCTGCTCCCGCTCCGCCCGCTCCATTCCCTCCGCGCGCAACGGGAAGACGATGTTGTCCAGCACCGTCTTGTGCGGATAGAGCGCATACGATTGGAACACCATCGCGATCTGCCGGACCCGGGGCGGGAGCCCGTTCACCACGTTCCCGCCGATCAGCACCTCGCCCTTCGTCGGCTGCTCCAGGCCCGCTATCGTCCGCAGCAACGTCGTCTTCCCGCACCCGGACGGCCCGAGCAGCACCAGGTACTCCCCGGGCTCCGCCGCCAGATCCACCCCGTCCAGCGCCAGCACCTGCTCCGACCGCCCCCGCCGCGCCCGCAGCTGCCCATCGAACGCCTTGACGAGCCCCTTGACCTCAACAGTTTCCATGGCTGTGCCTCCCGGGAGCTGGGGGTCGGGCTCAGCCGCCTACGAGGCCGCGGGAGCGCCAGTTGTCGAAGATCTTTTTGATGGTCTCCTCGGCCTCCGCGACGGCGTCCTCCGGGGACGCCTGGCCGCGGGCCGCGCGGCCGAACATCGTCGGCAGGACGTGGGTGTTGAAGGTCTCGCCGACCGCCGGGTTGGCCGGGCCCGGGTAGCCGATGTTGGCGCTCCACGAGACGGAGTCCTTCAGGAAGCTCAGCTTGTTCGCGGGCTTGGCGCCCCACGGGTCGTTGTCCAGCCAGCCGTTCAGCTGGGGCACGAGCGACGGCCACGCCGGCAGGTCGTACAGCTCGGAGTGGTATGTCACGGCGGGGAAGTTCGCCGTGTAGTGCAGCAGGAACTCCTTGGCCGCGTCCGGGTTGCCCGCGTAGGACGGGACGATCCACTGCTGGATCACGTGCTGCGCCGCCAGCGCCGCCTTCGGGCCGCGCAGGGCGGGCACGAAGAAGATGTCGTCGCCGATCTCGCGGTTGGTGCTCATCGCGGTGCGCCACGCCGAGATCGAGTTCAGGATGTAGGACGACTTGCCGGCGATGAGCGCCTGGTTGTTGGACGCCGGGTTCCACGAGAAGACCTCGCTGGTCTCCGCCCCCTTGAACAGCCGGGCCATGTACTCCACGGCCGCGACGGTCGCTTCGGAGTTGATCGCGACCTGCTCGTTCTCGTCCTGGACGGAGCCGCCGAACGACCACAGCAGCGCCCGCGCCGCCATGTTCGAGTCGACCTCGGGGGACAGCCCGATCCCGCACGGCACCCCGGTCTGCTTCTTGATCTCGGAGGCGCCGCGCAGCAGGTCGTCCCAGCTCCCCGGGCCGTTCGGCATGCCGACCCGCTGCCACATCGACCGGCGGTAGTCGCCCGGGTCGGGCGTCCAGCCGGGGCAGTAGGCGTAGAACTTCTCGGTGTTGGGGTTGTAGCTCGACTTGCGGCACAGCTCCTGCTGCTGCCCCCACCGCTTGTTCGCCTCCTGGACCACGTCGGCCATGTCCAGGACGGACGGCTCGTACTGCGAGAAGGGCGCGATGTGCTGGATGAGGTCGTGCCCGCGCTTCGCCTGGATCTCCGACGCGGCGCGCCGGGGGACGTCCACGGTGTTGACGTGGTCGACGCGGACGTCGACGCCCACCTTCTTGCCCCAGTCGGCGACGAACTTGTCGAACCAGGTGTCGTGCCGGGGCACGAAGTGGCTCCACATCAGGATGCTGAGGGAGCCGCTCAGCTTCGTCGCGGGGGAGGTGAACACCTCCTTCGGAGCGTCGCCGGAGCCCTCCGCCTGCGGGCCGCTGGACTCGCTGGCGCATCCGGTCGCCAGCCCGTACGCGCCCGCCGCCAGGGCGGTGGACGATAGGAACCCGCGTCTACTGAGCCCGACGGAGTCGGCCCGGGGGGAGTGGGGGGTCGTCCCCCCTCGAAAGGTACTGAGCCGGGGGG
>NZ_SMLC01000214.1 GCF_004349245.1 Actinomadura sp. 6K520
GGTGTGGGGGGTCGTCCCTCCGCAGAGGGGCGCGCGACGGCGGGGCAGCGTGGGGATGTGCCGAGGCCCCGCGTGGGGGACGCCCGCCCGGCCACCGTGGACCACGCCCCGTACGACGAGCTGTTCCCACCGCGCACCGGCAACCTGTGCTCCTGGTGCGACTTCGCCCGCCACTGCCCCGAAGGGCAGGAGGCCGCCCCGCGCAAGGAGCCCTGGGCGGCCCTGCCCGTCGACGACGAGGGCCCGGTCGACGCCTAGGCCGCGGTGAGGGTCTTCCCGGCCGGCCAGCGCCGCGGGTCGCGCAGGCCGAACAGGCCGCGGCTCACGTCGTAGCCCTCGGCGGCGAGCCGCTGCCGGGTGCGTTCGAGCATGTCGCGGGTGGGCTTGGCGAAGGCGTAGTCGTGCAGCCGCTCCGGCACCGAGTTCATCGCCAGGCGGAACGACCTGAGCGCCGCCGTCACCGCCGGCTGCGGCACCTCGGGCAGCGCCCCGTACATCGCGCGGGCCCAGCCGGGCAGCGCGTAGTAGCAGAGCGCGCCGAACGGGAAGTATCCCGGCTTGCCGGGCGCCAGGAACCTCAGGTTCTCCGGCATCGTCGGCCACATCAGGAACCGGACGGTCTCCGCCGCCTCCTCCGTGACCCGCAGCCGGGGCCGCATCTCCGCGAAGTACGCCTCCATGTCGGCGACGGTGCCGGGGACGTCCTCGGCGTGCAGCCCGACGAGTTCGGCCGACCTGCGCTGCTCGTCCAGGTACCGGTCCGCCATGGCGCCGGTCAGCGGCAGGCCCGCGCGGCGCGCGACCTCCAGGTACGAGTACACCTCGGCGCAGTGCACCCACAGCAGCAGTTCGGGCTGGTCGAGCCGTTCCTTCTTGCCGGTGTCGTGGTTGAGGATGCGCAGGCTCCGGTGGATCTCCCGGACCCGGTAGGCCGCCTCCTCGACCTCCTCCGGGCTGCCGAACGTCCCCAGGCCGACGAAGTCGGAGGTCCGTTGCAGCCGCCCGAAGGGGTCATCGCGAAAGTTGGAGTTCTGCCAGACGCCCCACATCGCCATCGGATGCAGTGCTTGCAGCATCAGGCTGCGCACCCCGCCGACCCACATGGTCCGGTCGAGGTGGACGCGCCAGGTGACGCTTTCGGGCGGCTGGATCGTCGCGGGCATGACACCTCCATGAGACAAACTCCAGTAAGTGTGTCATTACCCGCTCGTCGCCGTGACACCGGCCCCCGGCCGAGGCGAGCGCGGGGCGGGGAACGCGTGCTCCGCGCCGGTCGCCGGATCCGGTCGCTACGTCCGGTGCCTCATGGGGACTCGGCGAGAACCTTCCGGAGGTGGGTGGCGAAGGACTCCGGGTCTTCGGCGAAGCCGGTGTGCCCGCCGGGGAACAGCGTCGGCTCGATGCCGAGCTCCTTGGCGAGGACCCGGGAGGCGCGGTCGCACAGTTCGCCCGCGGAGTCCTCGCCGATGCCGACCACGATGCGGGACGCGACCGCGCGCAGGGCGGCGAGGTCGGGCTTCCAGTGGACGGTCTCGCGCAGCTCGTGCTCGAACCAGCGGCGCTCGTCGGCGAGGTCCTGCGGGGAGCGGTCCCCGCCGAACATGTGCTCCAGCGCCCCGTCCGGAAGCTGGACGTTGCTCAGCGCCATGAACTGGCGCCACGCACCCATCACGTCGCCGCTCAGGTAGGTGGCGATCATCTCGTCCGTCCCCTTGTAGAGGTCGTCGCGGTCGTCCAGCAGCTCGTCCAGCGGCGGTTCGTGCGCGATGACCAAGCGGGCCTGGCCGGGGTGCGCCTGCGCGAAGGCGAGGACGGTGCAGGCGCCGCCGCTGGAGCCGAGGACCACGGCCGGCCCGGCGTCCACCTCCGCGATGAGGCGTGCCAGGTCGTCGGCGCGCAGCGGCGGGGTCGAGTCCTGCTCGGGGTCGTCGACCGGGCTGCGGCCGATGCCCCGGGGGTCGGTCGTGAGGACGGTGTGGTCGTTCGCGAGCAGGTCGGCGAGCGGCTCGAACGCCGCCGCGCCCATCGGCGCGCCCACGAGCGCCACGAGCGGACCCCGCCCGCGGACCTCGTAGTGCAGCCGCGCGTCCGGCACGCGAAGGGTCCCGGTGGTCGTCGCCGAGGTGGTCGTCATGGATTCCTCCAGGTGAAGTGGGTCTGGACGGTTAGACTCCCCACCTCGGAAGAAGTCGTCGCCGCACGAGGATCAGTTCGCGGACAGGCCCTTGTAGTACTCGGCCTGCGCGGGGTAGTAGTCGTCGAAACTCGGTGCGGGCGCGCCCGTCATCGAGGCGACGAGCCGGTCCAGGTAGTACTCCCACCCGGGGCCGGTGGTGGCCGCGTCGGTGTCCGGCTCCAGGTGGTGCAGGAAGGTCAGGGTGGTCACGCCCCCGGCCTCGGCCAGGCGCGCCTCCAGATGCCACCGCCCGTACTCGTCGACGGTCTCGACCTCCAGCCGCCGCGGCGGCTCGCACGCGATGATCGTCATGTCGCTCTCCGGCTGTCCCTCCTCCAGGACGAGCTTGAGGCGGACCTTCGCGCCCGGCCTGCCCTCACCCGTCCAGTGGGCGAACCAGCGGGCCGTCCTGTCGGGTTCGGTGATGCTCGCCCAGACGTCCTCGATCGGTGCCTTGAACTCGCGCGTCATCTCCAGATCCGTGCCGGTCGCCACGGCGATCAGCCTGCCGGTGGGTGTGGGCGTCATCCCGTCCTCCTCGAATCCATGGGCTCTTCGCCCGTGCCACGCGCGCGGTCGCGTCGCGTGCGGTGGACCTCCGTCTCCAGTGCGTCGAGGCGCTGGTCCCAGCCCCGCCGCTGAGCGGTGGCCAGCCATCGCTCGATCTCCAGCAGGGGACCGTGCTCGACCCGGTAATGACGCTCCCGGCCGACCAGCTCGGCCTCGACCAGCCCCGCCTCGCGCAGCACCCGCAGGTGCCGGCTCACGGCCGGACGGCTGATCTCCGGGAACGCCGCCGCCAGCGCCCCGGCGGTCCGCGGCCCGTCACCGAGCAGCGCCACGATCCGCCGCCGCACCGGATCCGCCACGGCATCGAAGACGTCCACGAGAGAACATGTAACCATCATGTTACGCATTTGTCCATGGCCGCACCGATGAGTTCCCGCGGGCCGCCCGGTCCGTACACGATGATGAGAGGAGTGCCCATGACCCACTTCGTGACCTCCGCGGACGGGACCCGCATCGCCTTCGACCGCGTGGGCCGGGGCCCCGCGGTCGTCGTCATCGGCGGCATGTTCTGCGCCCGCCCGGCCACCCGGGACCTGGCCGAGCAGCTCGCCGCCCGCTTCACCGTGCTCAACTACGACCGGCGCGGCCGCGGCGAAAGCGGCGACACACCCCCGTACGCCGTGCGGCGGGAGATCGAGGACCTGGCCGCACTGATCACCGAGGCCGGCGGCTCGGCCGCGGTCTACGGCCACTCCTCCGGCGCGGGCCTGGCCCTGGAAGCGGCCGCCGCGGGACTCCCGATCACGAAACTGGTCCTGCACGAACCGCCCTACGGCTCCGACGACGAGGAGGAGAAGCGCACCGCACGGGACCTCGCCGAGAACGTCCGGGCGGCCATCGAGGACGACCGCCGCGCCGACGCCATCAAGCTCTTCTTCACGGCGTCGGGCATGCCGCCGGAAATGGCCGAAGGGGCGGCCGCCGACCCGGACATGCAGGCGATAGCCCCGACAATGCCCTACGACTTCGAGGTCATGGGCGACACCACCCGCGGCGGCGCGATCCCGGAGGCCCTCGCCCGCACCATCACCGTTCCGACCCAGGTACTCGCGGGCGGCGCCAGCCCGCCCTTCTTCCGCGACGCCGCGACCCGCCTGGCCGACCTCCTGCCGAACGGCGAGTACACGTTGCTGGAAGGCCAGGACCACGCCGCCCCCGCGGACAAGGTAGCCCCCTTGATCACGCCCCTCCTGACCGCCGCCCCCCAGCACTAGGGCGTGCGGACGGGCCGTACTGAGGTGGGGTTGGCGCGCCACCCGGTGGACCCGGCCGCCCACGGCGAAGAACGTTGAGCCGCCGCCGGGCTACATCGGTTCGTCGCGGATGACGTCCAGGTTCAGGAAGCGCGGGCCGCTGGTGCAGCGGGCCTGGAGCTCCTCGGCGAGGTGCTGGGTTTCGGGCAGGTCGTTGTTCAGCATCGCCGCCTCGTAGGACGGGAACTCCACGATCTCCACGAAGTGGGCCGGATTCTCGCGGTCGTGCGTGTGCGTGTCGCGGGACACCGTCCGCTTGCCCTCGGTCGCCGCGGTCCACTCGTCGAACAGCGGGTCCAGCTCGTCGGGACGGTCGGTCTCGTACTCGATGATCTGCATGAAAGTCATGTGCTGCCCCCTTATCGGACGCTCATGTGCTCGTCCTTGAGCATGCCGCGAATCTCTTCGCGCAGTTCCGGGCTGTCGGTGTGCCCGTGCACCGATGCCGCGTGCTCGGCGGCGGCGCGGACGACCTCGTCCTCCTCGCCGGTGATGGTCAGCGTGCACCCGGACTCGCTCGGCAACTCCCGGCAGTCGGCCACTTTGCGCATCGTTCCTCCCCTGTGTCGGTGGCCGGGCGGCCGACAAGGGTGACGGAGGCGAACGCGCTCCGCGGTGCCGGCCCCCAGGCCCGCCCCGTCACACCGCCGGATTTATGGTCGCTCACTATTCATCGTGACATACGCGCAGGTCGGACCGGAAGGTCGCGGTCGGCGGCGGCCCGGCATCTGCCTGCCGGGACTGCCGGCGGTCGCTACCATCCCGTCACATGCGCGTTGATCGTCACGACATTTCCGAACAGGCCCGCACGTCCGCCCTGGCGGCCGTCCCCGAGCAGCTCGGCCGGGAGACGAAGCTCGCCGAGAACGGCGCCTCGTTCGGCATCCAGATGCTCGCCGACATGCTCCTGGACTACGCGGGGGCGCGCACCGTCGAGATCGACCCGCGCGTCGAGACCCGCGAGACCTGGCTCGCGCTGACGTCGGCCGCGTCGCTGTACCGGGACTATGCGCGCGCCTGCACCGTCCCGGCCGGCGGGGAGGTCCGCGCCTTCGTCGACTACCTGGGCGTCGGGTTCGGGTTCCGGCAGGAACTGGACGAGAGCTTGAGCGCGCACGACTGGATCCGGGCCTACCAGGTCGCGCTCTCCGTCGGGAAGGACGACGTCCTGCGCAGCCTCTACCCGCTGGTCCAGTCCCTGCCCGGGGACGACGACCTGCGGGGCTTTCGCGCCTTCTGGGCCAAGCGGCCCGCCGAGACGTACCCGGACTCTCCCGAGGGCCGGGGGCTGCGCGCGATCGCCGAGGGCGACGCCGTCGCGTTCAACGCCGCCCTGGTCGCGGCGCTGGAGCGGCACCGCGAGCGGGCCGGGAGGTACCCGCGCGATCTGATCGCCTGGGGGCCGCTGGCCATGGCCGCGCTCGCGCACGAGGCCGGCCTGCCGGTCGAGGTCGAGTCCGGCTACCTTCCCGAGCGGCTGTTCACACGGGGCGGGCCGGAGAAGCCGAGCGCGGACGGCCCGATCGCCCGCCCCGGCTTCGACGCGGACCGCGCCGCCCGCTGGCTGGAGAACGACAGCGAGTATTCCCAGCAGGCAGTTGAGCGCGCGTTCCGCTCGACGGTGCTCACCCGGTTCCGGTTCTCGGCGATGGCCGACCCTGGGGAACACATGCTGATGGCGCTGTCGTTCCGTTCCGTGCTGGACCCGCGCGCCACGAGCACCGCGTACACCGACGGGCTGGTGCTGGCGAGCGAGTCGTTCGCGTCGGCGTTCCGGCTGGCCTCGGTCCCGCGCGGCACGGCGATCGCCGTCACGCTGGACGGACGCACCGAGGACCTGCCCGCGTCCGGGCCGAACAGCGACGCCTCCGACTGGACGTACGCGCGGGCCGCCGCGCTGGTATGGACGTCCCGCAGGCAGGCGGATCTGGCGATCCTGGCCGCGTTCGACGCCGACGACCTGCACGCCACGCTTTCGGACACCACCTCTTACGCGCGTGCGTGCCACGCGGTGCTGCGCGGAGAGGACCCGCGTCCGCATCTGCGCAACGCGCTCGCCAAGACCTCCGGAGACGAGCACTGGGAGTGCCTGCGCAACCCCCGTGCCCGGCTGCTGGAGCGCATCGCCGCGGACGACGCGGACGGCTTCAACACCGTCCTCGCCGAGATGCTCGGCCTCTACCGCGACTACTACAGCACGGGCGACCGCACCGACGACCCGTACGGGCAACTCTCCTTCGACGCACTCGGACTGGCCTGCCTCGCCCACGACCGAGGCATCCCGGTGCGGGTCGAGTCCGACTACCTGCCGCGCGCGGTGATCGAAGAACTCGGCCAGCGCTGAGGACCGTCCCGCTCGCCGAGACGGGTTCTAGCGGTCGTCCGCGGCGAGGCCGACGTGGGCGCCGACGTCGTCGCCGTGCGCCGCGTCGAGGAGGGCCTCCAGCAGGCCCGGGAAGCGCGCTTCGAGATCGTCGCGGCGCAGCTCGACGTAGCAGCGGGTGCCTTCCTGGCGGGTCCGGGTGACCCCGGCGTCGCGGAGGACGCGCAGGTGATGGCTCAGCGTCGACTTGGCCACCGGTGCGCGAAGCTCGCCCCAGCCGCGTTCGCGCCCGTCCGCCAGCACGCGCACCAGGCCGACCCGGATCGGATCGCTGAGCGCCGCCAGCACCGCGATGAGCCGGATCTGCGCGAGATCGGGATGGTGCGCTTGCTTCATGGTGACATGGTAGCTTGTTCGATGTTCGCCGAACATCGAACAAAGGGACCAGTGTGGACTTCACCGGCAGGACCGTCATCGTCACCGGCGCCGGGTCGGGCATCGGGCGCGCCGCCGCTCGGCTCTTCGCGGACGCCGGAGCCCGCGTGCTGGGCGTAGGACGACGCGAGGAGGCGCTCAGGGAGACCGCCGCCGACCACCCCGCGATCGCCGTGCACCCCGGTGACCTGCGCACCCCCGGCACGGCCCGGGAAGTGATCGCTGCGGCGGCGGGCCGCTGGGGGCGTATCGACGTGCTGGTCAACAACGCCGGGGCCACCAGGATGATGCCGTTGGCGGACACCACGGCCGAAGGCGTCGCGGACCTCTTCGACCTCAACGTCACGGCCCCGAGCCTGCTGGCCGGCGCCGCCCTGCCCTACCTGCGCCGATCCGAAGGCACGATCGTCAACGTCTCCAGCACCTACGGCCACCGCCCGCTTCCCGGAGCCGCCCACTACGCCGCGTCGAAGGCCGCGCTGGAACACCTCACCCGGAGCTGGGCCGTCGAACTGGCCGCCGCCGGCATCCGCGTGAACGCCCTGGCCCCCGGCCCGACGGAGAGCGAGGCCCTGACCGCCGCCGGGCTCCCGCAGGCCGCTGTGGAGCAGATCAAGCGGGACGAGGCGTCCCGCATCCCGCTGGGCCGGCGAGGCGACCCCGAAGAGGTCGCGACCTGGATCCTCCGCCTGTCCGACCCGCAGACCACCTGGCTGACCGGCCAGATCCTCACCCTCGACGGCGGTCTCGAACTCGCCTAGCGCGGCGAAGCGCTCCCGGCGCGGTGCGTGGTGGCGCTATCCGGGGGACGGGTCCAGGTCTCGTGGAGGTTGTGCCAGAGCAGGCCGTTGCGGGCCTTCGGGGCGGGTGTCAGGATCGCGACGGCGCGGCGGGCATGGTCCGGATGGTCTTCCTCGTAGGTGGCGACGGTCAGGCCGTCGGCGTCCAGCAGGACGCGGGGTTCGCGGATGCGGATGCGCAGGCCGGGTACGGTGCCGCGCGCCTGCGCCATGACGGTCCGCAGGTCCGCGAGCGTGAGCAGGGCGCCGTCCGGGGCGTACCAGGTGAAGTCCGGCGTGTGCATGTCCAGGAAGCCGTCCAGGTCGGTCGCCGTTCCGCTCAGCCACGCTTCGATGAAGCGGTGGTGCTCGACGATCTCCTTGATGGCGTTCATCCCGCCGCCCAGCGGCGGATCGGGGTGAGTTCGACGCCGAGGAGGGCCTCCACCGCGGTGGGGTCTCCGTCGTAGAAGCCGGCGTTCTCCGGGGACGACAGCCAGCGGTAGGTGTCGGCGACCGCCGCCGCGGCGGCCCCGCCGAGCACCGGGGCCATCCACGCCTCGAACTCGTCAGGGGGCAGGGGGACGTAGTCCGCGCCGAACACCGATGCCAGCTCCGGGCCGGTGACGACGTCCCGGCCGCCGATGTCGATCGACGTCCCGGCCAGGTCGGCACGGTGCAACGCGGCCGCGGTGAGGGCGCCGAGATCCGCTTGGGAGAGCCAGGCCACCCGGTGGCCGGGCGGAATCGGATAGGCCAGGACGCCGTCGGCCGGCCGGAGGTTCTCCAGGTAGACGGGTGGGCGCAGCACGACCGTGGGGATCTCGGAGCCGAGCAGCGCGTCGGCGGCGTCGCGCCGGGTCTCGAAGGCGGCGACGGACGTGCGGGCGGACGGGAGGCGGTTGCCCGTGTTGAGGACGAGCCGTTCACAGTGGCGAGCCGCAGCGATGATGTTGTCCACGTACCGCGCCACGAGGCCCGCGTCGAACACCAGGGGCAGCGTCACCGAAGCGCGGGAGACGCCCTCGAACGCCTTCCGCACCGCCACCGGGTCGGCGAGGTCTCCGTGCTTCCGGCTGAAGCCGCGGACGGTGTGCCCGTCCCGTGCGAGGCGTGCGGCGACGGCGCCGCCCTGCGCGCCCGTCGCGCCGATCACCAAATGCGTCTGGGTCATGGCGTCCACTCTGGCCAAGGCGTGGAGTACGTTCCATAAGCGTGAGTCCGGGGATGTTTAACGAAAGTCCACCAGATCTTCTCGATGAGCTGCTCGCTCCGCTGCGGCTGGAGGGCGTGTTCGCCAGCCGGTGGGAGGTCAGGGCACCGTGGGGCTTCCGGGGTGACCAGGAGCGGAACGCGATCCTGCACTACGTCCGGTCCGGCGAGTGCGCGATCACGCTCCCGGGGGCGTCCGAGCCGGTGCCGCTGCGCGCGGGCGAACTGGCGATCTTCCCGCGCGGGGCGGCGCACGAGCTGGCGGACCGGCCGGGACGCGCCACGACACCCCTCGAACTGGTCCTTCCCGGGCGCCCGGCGGGAAGCACGACCACGCTGCGCGTGGCCGGGCCCGGCCGGGCGACCGACCTGCTCTGCGGCGGGCTCCACTACGACGAGGCCGCCGCGTCACCGCTGTACCGGTCGTTGCCGGAGATCATCGTCCTGGACCGGGGGGCGCTGGCCGCCGAGCCGCTGCTTTCGGGGACGCTGGAGGGCCTGATCGAGCGGCACCGGGGGCTCGCCGCGCTCCGCGCGTTCGAACTCGTCTTCGTGCTGGCGCTCCGGGCGGCGCTGGACCGGCTCGACGGCATGCCCCCGGCGCTGCGCGACCCGGCGGTCGGCCGGGCGCTGCTGGCGATCCAGACCCGGTACGCCGAGCCGTGGACCCTGGAGTCCCTTGCCCGGGAGGCGCGGATGTCCCGGTCGGCGTTCGCGGCGGCGTTCACCCGGCTCGTCGGCGAGCCGCCCGCCCGGCACCTGGCCGGACGGCGGATGCGGGAGGCCGTCCGGCTGCTCACCGGGACGGACACACCGCTGGCGGCGATCCCCGAACGCGTCGGGTACCGCTCGGCGGTGGGCTTCCACCTGGCGTTCCGCCGCCACTTCGGCGCCCCGCCCGGCGAGTACCGCCGCGCGTCGCGCCGGCGACCCGGTACCTAGGCGCCGCCGGCGCGGGTGCTCACCTGGGGCCCTGCTCGCACTCGTGCCAGAAGGTGCGGAGGGCGGCGGCGGTGGTCTCCGGGGCCTCCCAGGCGGGGGAGTGGGCGGCGCCGGGGATGACGACCTTGGACGCGTTGAGGCGCTCGGCCATCGCGGCCTGGGCGGCGGGCTGCCAGGCGTCGTCGTCCTCCCCGTACAGGACGAGGACGCGCAGGTTCGTCCCGGCGCAGTGCTTCGCGAGCTCGTCGACGCGGTCCGGGGCGGTGAGGATCTCGTTCGCCATGCTGACCAGGCCCGTCTCGGAGTTGCCGAGGGTGCGGACCTTGATGAAGGCGATGATCTCCGCTTCGAGACCCTGGCCGGTGTAGTCGGGTTCGAGCGCGACCTGCCAGATGGTCTCCATGCCGAGTTCGGGGATGGCGTCGCGGAGGGCCTTGGCCCGGTCGGCGGTCGGGCCGGTGACGGCGGCGGGGCCCGAGCTCATCAGGGTGAACGAGGCGGGGCGGACCCGGCCGGTGAGCACGGCCTCGCGGCAGACCAGGCCGCCGAACGAGTGGGCGACGAGGTGCACCGGGTCGGGGCCGAGGGCCTCCAGCAGGGAGGTGATGTCCTCGCCGAGCGCGGCCCGGGTGTAGGCGGCGGGGTCGTCCGGGCCGATGGACTCGTACTGGCCGCGCATGTCGATCGACACGACGCGGCGGCCGGACGCGGCGAGCGTCTGCAGGACGGCGAGGAAGTCCTCCTTGCTGCCGGTGAGGCCGGGCACGAGGAGGGCGGGAGGGC
>NZ_SMLC01000215.1 GCF_004349245.1 Actinomadura sp. 6K520
CCGCTGGCGCATGCCGAGCGAGAACCCGCCCGTGCTGATGTTCGACGAGCCGGTCAACGGGCTGGACCCCGAGGGCATCACGTGGATCCGGGGGCTGCTGCGGTCGCTGGCCGCCGAGGGCCGGGCGGTGCTGGTGTCCAGCCATCTGATGAGCGAGCTGGAGGGCGGCGCCGACCGCCTGGTGGTGATCGGGCGGGGCCGGCTGATCGCCGACACCAGCGTCGCCGACCTGCTGGCGGCCGCGTCCGGCGGGCGGGTCGAGCTGCGCACCGCCGAGCGGCAGGAGGCCATGACCGTCCTGGCGCGGGCGGGCGCCACCGTGACCGCGGCGGACGCCGGCGTGCTGACCGTCGCGGGCGTGCCCGCGGAGCGGATCATCGCGCTGCTCACCGGGGCGGGGGTGGCCTTCAGCGGCATCTCCGAGCACCGGCCGACGCTGGAGGAGGCCTACATGGAGCTGACCAGGGACGCGGTCGAGTTCCAGGCCGTGGCCGGGCGGGAGGCGCGGTGACCGCCGCGACGTCGTACCGCAGCACGGTCCAGGCCGAGGCCCGCGACGGGTTCGGGCGGCTGCTGCTGGCGGAGTGGACCAAGTTCCGCACCGTCCCCCGGTGGGTGCTGGCGGTGGTGGCCTCGGTCGCGCTGACGGTGCTGGTCGCGCTGCTGACGGCCGCGGGGAGCGCGTCGTCGGGCACCGGGGAGGGCACGGCGGACCCGGCCCGCTCCGAGATCTTCGACATGGGGCACTTCACCTACCGGCCACTGGCCGGGGACGGCACCGTCGTGGCCCGCGTCACGTCCCAGGAGGGCGGCGCGCGGGCGAAGGCCGGGTTGATGATCCGCGGCAGCGCGGAACGCGGGACCCCGTACGCGGCGCTGGCGGTGACGCCCGGGGACGGCGTCCGGCTGCAGACCGGCTACCGGGACGGCGGCGCCGGCGGCGGCGCGGCGGCCCCCCTGCCGCGCTGGCTCCGGCTGACCCGCTCGGGCACGACGGTGACGGGCTACGAGTCGGCGGACGGGCGCGGCTGGCGCCGCGTCGGGTCGGTGCGGCTGGCGGGGCTGCCGCGATCCGCCCTGGCGGGCATGTTCGTCGCCGCGCCGGACGACGTCGTGGTCGAGCGCCGGTTCGGCAGCGAAAGCATCTCCGGCGAGCCCGCCGACACCACCGCGACGTTCGACCGGGTGTCGACGGCCCCGGCGCAGCCTGGCGCGGCGTGGCGCGACCGCGGAGCTCCGGGCGGGCCCGCGGGCCCGGCTACGGGAGGCCGCACCATGTCCGGGGGGACGTTCACGCTGTCCGGGTACGGCGACATCGGGCCCAACGAGTTCGCCGACGACCTCACCAAGACCGTCCTCACCGGCGTCCTGATCGGGCAGACCGCGATCGTCGCGGCGGCGGTCCTGTTCGTCACGGCCGAGTACCGGCGCCGGATGCTGCGCACGACGTTCGCCGCGAGCCCGCGCCGCGGCCGGGTGCTCGCCGCCAAGGCGATCGTGGCGGGCCTGGTGTCCCTCGCCGCGGGGCTGGCCGCCTCGTTCGGCGCGATGCTGCTGGCGGGGCCGGTGCTGCGCTCGAACGGGGTGGCGCCGCCGCCGCTGTGGGACGCGGCCGTGCTGCGGGCGGTCCTGGGGACGGGGGCGCTGCTCGGCGTGATCGCGGTGTTCGCCGTGGCGGTCGCGGTGATCGTGCGCCGCAGCGCCCCGGCGATCACGATGGTGCTGCTGCTGTTGCTCGTCCCGCAGATCGTGGCGACGGGACTGCCGCTGTCGGCGGCGCGGTGGCTGGAACGGCTGACCCCGGCGGCGGGGTTCGCGATCCAGCAGACGGTGACGCGGTTCGACCGGGCGATCGGCCCGTGGACCGGGTTCGGGGTGCTGTGCGGCTACACGGCGCTGGCGCTGGCGGCGGCGGTGTTCCTGCTCGGGCGGCGGGACGCATGAGCGCGCTGCACGCGGAGTGGACGAAGCTGCGCACGCTGCCGAGCACGATGTGGCTGCTGGCGGCCCTGGCGGGCGTCACCGTCGCCGTCGGCGCGGCGGTGGCCGGGGCGGTCGACACCTCGAACTGCGCGGCCCCCGCCGCCTGCCGGGAGGACACCGCGAGACTGGCCCTGTCGGGTGTGCGGATCGGGCAGATCGCCGCGGTGGTCCTGGGTGTGCTGGCGGTGGGCGGCGAGTACGCGACCGGGACCATCGCGGCGTCGCTGGCGGCGGTCCCGCGCCGCGGGGCGGTGCTGGCGGCCAAGGCCGCCGTGGTCGCGGCCCTGGTGGGGGTCGCCGGGTCGGCCGGGGTGCTGGCGTCGCTGGCCGCGGGACGAGGCATCCTGCCCGGCAACGGGTTCACCGCCGCCAGCGGCCACCCGCCGCTGACGCTGCTGGACGGCCCCACCGCGCGGGCCGCCTCGGGGACCGTCCTGTACCTGGTGCTGGTGGCGCTGCTGTCCCTGGGGGCGGGCACGGCGGTCCGGGAGCCGGCGGCGGCGATCACGGCCGTGCTCGCGCTGCTGTGGGTCGTCCCGATCCTCACCCGGCTCGTCGGCGACCCGCGGTGGCAGGAGCGGCTGGAGCAGCTGACGCCGATGACGGCGGGGCTGGCCGTGCAGGCGACCCGGGACCTGGACCGGCTGCCGATCGGGCCGTGGGCGGGGCTGGGCGTCCTGGCCGGGTACGCGGCGGCGGCGCTGGCCGCCGGCGGAATCCTGTTCGCGGTGCGGGACGCGTGAGACGCGGTCAGGCGCGGGGCTTGGGGTCGTCGTCCTCGACGACCTCGCCGCGCACGACCGGGCCGGGCGGCGTCTCCACCGGCTCGGGGCCGGGACGGCGGCCGAAGGGGTCGGCTCCGGCGCCGCCGAAGCCGGGCGGCGGGATGATCGTGGCGGCGCGGACCTCGGCGGCCCGCATCCGGCGCTCGGCGAACGCCGACAGCGCCCGCCGCAGCAGCGGCCGGGTGAACGGCAGGACCAGCGCGGCGCCGAGCACGTCCGTCCCGAAACCGGGCAGCAGGATCAGCACACCGCCGCCCATGACCAGCACCGCGTCACCCAGTTCCCGCTCGCGCAGGACACCGGTGCGGACGGTCTCGTACAGCGCGCCCCAGGCGCGCCTGCCCTCCCGCCGGATGAGCCACGCGCCGAGCACGGCCTGGGCGGCCAGCAGCCCCAGCGTCGGCCAGAAGCCGATCATCTGGCCGACCTGGATCAGCACATAGATCTCCAGGACCGGCACCAGCACGAACGCCAGGAGGATCAGCAGCGGCAGCATGGCTCCCTTTTCGGGGTCGGTCGAGGCCCCCTCCGGTACGCCGGGACCTCACCCTGTACAACGCGACGGCCGCCCCGTTCGTTTCCCCGGCGGGCGCCGTCTTCGGCGGGCCGGCGGCTCGGCGGGTTCAGCGGGGCGGGCGGAGCTTCGCGGCGCGGTCGGCCACGCCCCACTGGGTGATGCGCAGCGCCGCCTCGGCCATCACGTCCCGGTTCATCTTGCTGGTGCCGTGGACGCGTTCGACGAAGGTGATCGGCACCTCCACGACCCGCAGCCCCTGCCGCAGCGCCCGCAGCGCCAGGTCGATCTGGAAGCAGTAGCCGCGCGAGTCGACCTCCGCCAGCCCGATCTTCTCCAGCGTCGCGGCGCGGAAGGCGCGGTAGCCGCCGGTGGCGTCGTGCAGCGGGATGCCGAGCATCAGCCGCGCGTAGGTGTTGGCGCCCCGCGACAGCGCCTCGCGCCGCTTGGGCCAGTTGCGCACCTCCCCGCCCGGTACCCAGCGGGCCCCGATGACCAGGTCGGCGTCCTCCAGGGCCGACAGCAGCCGCGGCAGCTCCTCGGGCTGGTGCGAGCCGTCGGCGTCCATCTCGACCATGACGTCGTAGCCGTGCTCGGCAGCCCACCGGAACCCGGCGATGTAGGCCGGCCCGAGCCCGTCCTTGCCCGCGCGGTGCAGGACCCTGATCTGCTCGTCCCGCGCCGCCATGGCGTCGGCGACCTCGCCGGTGCCGTCGGGGCTGGCGTCGTCCACGACGAGGACGTCCACCGACGGGACGGCCTCGCGGACCCGCCCGGCGATGTCCTCGATGTTGTCCCGCTCGTTGTACGTCGGGATGATCACGAGCACCCGGCCGAGGTCGGCTGGGATCTCCATCGGTGTCAGTTCCCCTCGTTCGAGCCGGCGGAGTCCCTGCCGGCGCGGTTCCCGCCGGCGGAGGTCCTCCGGGCCGGCGCCCATGCCGCCGCGCAGAGCGCACCGAGCCCGAGGGCGGCGAGCACCCACTCGGGTGCGGCGCCCAGCCGGTCCGCCGGCGTCGTGGCCGTCCGCGCCGGAACGGTCGCCACCTGGATGTCGGGGACGAACTCGCGGGACCGGTCGACCACCCGCCCGTCCGGCGCGACGATCGCGCTGATCCCGCTGGTCGCGGCTACCAAGATCGTACGGCCATGTTCCACCGCGCGCAGCCGGGACATCGCGATCTGCTGCGGCGGCAGGCTCGTCCGGCCGTAGGTGGCGTTGTTGGTCTGCACGACCAGCAGGTTCCCGGCCGCCACGTCGCGGACCTCCCGGTCGTAGGCCACCTCGAAGCAGATGACGTCGCCGACCGTGACCGGGCCGAGGCGCATCACGCCCGAGCGGGTGCCCTTGGCGAAGTCGCGCGGGATGCGCTCGAACCGCGTGATCAGCCTGGTGAGGACGTCGCGGAACGGCAGGTACTCCCCGAACGGGACGGGGTGCCGCTTGACGTAGTAGTCGCCGGGGCCGCTCCGCGGATCCCAGACGATGCCGCGGTTCTCCACCTTCTCGCCGTCCGGGGTGTCGGTGAGGGCGCCGACGAGGACGGGGACGCCGACGTCCTTCACCGCGGCGTCGATGGCGTTGTACGCCTCGGGGTCGGTGTAGGGGTCCAGGTCGCTGGCGTTCTCCGGCCACACCACCAGCTCGGGCCGGGGGACGTCCCCCGCGCGGACCCGCGCGGCCAGCTCCCGGGTGACCCGGACGTGGTTGTTCAGGACGGCCTTGCGCTGGCCCTGCCAGTCCAGGCCGATGCGGGGCACGTCGCCCTGGATCACGGCGACGGTGACGGGCCGTCCCGACGTGGGGGTGGGGATCAGCGCCCCGCCGCCGGCGACGGCCGCGATGCCGGCGAGGGCCGCGGCGGCGGGCAGCAGCGTCCGCCGGGGCCCCGGGGACGGGCCGTCCCCGCCGGTGCGGGCGCGCCGGGCCCGGTGCGCGCGGTGCGCGGCGACGGCGGCGCAGGCGAGCAGCCCGCCGGCCAGCGCGGTCAGGAAGGTGACCAGGGGCGCGCCGCCCCAGGATGCGTAGGGGGTGAGCGGCGTGGCGGTCTGGCTGAAGGCGAGCCGCGCCCACGGGAACCCGCCGAACGGGACCCGGCCGCGCAGCAGCTCCTCGCCGACCCACAGCGACGCCGTCCACAGCGGCCAGGCGGGCAACCGGGTGACGAGCGCGGTCCCGGCGCCGAGCGGCAGGAAGTAGAGGGCCTGGACCAGGGCGAGGACGATCCACGCGTCCGGGCCGATCTGGCCGATGCCCTCCAGGACGGGGATGAAGAACGCGGCTCCCCCGACGAATCCGAGCCAGGCGCCGGTGCGGGCGGTCAGGCCGCGCAGCGCCAGGGTGAACAGCGCGACGCCGACCGGGGCGAGGGGCGTCAGGTCGAAGGGCGGGAACGCCAGCCACATCGCCGCCCCGGCGGCCATGACCAGCAGCGTCCGGCCCCATCCGGCGCGGCCTCCGCGCCGCAGCCGGGCGCCCAGGCGCGCCGCGCGGCCCGGCCGTTCCGGCGCCTCGCGCCCGCCGCCCGTGCGGGTGCCTTCGGCCGGCGACCGTTCCGGGAGGGTCTCCTGGGCCACGTCCCACCTCGTTCCCCTCGTTCCCTGCCGGGAACGCTACCGGGCCGCGGGCACCTCGGCGACCACGGCCGGTGCGGGGGCCGGTGCAGGGCGGGCGGCCGGGCACACGGAAGAGGGCCCGCGGCACCCGTCGGGCCGGAGACGTCCCACAGGCGGTGAGAACGAGGCTCCGTTTTCTACTGGATGCCGGGGCCCTTCCCGGGTCCAACCCCCCGCCCGATCGGGCGGCTCCGTCCGGGCACGGCTCCGGTCCACCACGCTGGTTCGGGCGGGCACGGCGGCGGTCACTCGCGTGATCCCCGTCCCCGCCGCGGCGCGGTGCCCGGCGGCGCCTCGGGCGGCCGATCGGTGAGTCCCGTGCTGGACTGCAGCAAAACTACCGGCTTCAGCCCCCTTGTCAACCACGGCATGTTCTGCGGCGACACCATGTCGTCCCAGGTCAGCGCCATGATCACCGGGTGCGGCGTTTTCCCGGCGCAAGATCGGGGATCAGCGCGGCGGGCGGCCTTGCGACCCGGGCGCGGTGACCACGACGGTCCCGGTCGCGGTGACCGCGACGATCGGGGCGGGCAGCACCTCGGCGGCGGACCCGCCCCTGTCCGGACGGCCCCGGCACACCACGCGGGCCTCGAAGTCCATGACCCGGCTGCGGGTCCCGGCGCGGGTGAGCACGGCGGTGGTCTCCAGGACGTCCCCGGCCCGCACGGGGGCGCGGAACTGCACGTCGGAGTAGGACGCGAACAGCCCCTCGTCGCCGTCGGAGCGGATGCACAGCTCCGTGGCCGCGTCCCCGAACAGCCCGAGCACGTAGGCGCCGTCGACCAGGTCGCCCGCGTAGTGGGCGTGGGAGTAGGGGATGTAGCGGCGGTGCGTGACGGTCAGCCCCTCGCGCGGCTCGCTCATGATTCGTCCTCCTGGTCGGCGGGATGCCCGGCGCCGGCGGGGCCGGCGCCGGGGTCGGCGGGGAGCAGGGCGTGCACGAGGTAGCTGGCGACCTCGGCGGGGGTGGTGCCCTTGCCGAAGATGCGGTCGACGCCGAGGTCGGCCTCGCCGACGGTGTCGAACCGGGGGCCGCCGACGACCAGCAGCGGCCGCCCCATGCCGCCGGCGACGGCGGTGGGGTACTCGGCGTGGAACGCGGCGGCCATCTGCTTGGTGTTGTGCAGGTGCGCGTTGCGCTGGGTGACGACCTGGGAGACGAGGACGGCGTCGGCGTCCTCGGCCTTGGCGCGCTCGACCAGCTCGGGCACGGTGACCTGGGCGCCCATGTTGACCACCTGGATCTCGCGGTAGTACTCCAGGCCCTTCTCCCCGGCGAACCCCTTGACGTTGAGGATCGCGTCGATGCCGACGGTGTGGGCGTCGGTGCCGATGCAGGCGCCGACCACCACCAGCCGCCGGTTGAGCGCGCGGCGGATCGCCAGGTTCACCTCCTGGGAGGTCAGCAGCGGGTACGCGCGTTCCTCGGGGGCGGGGATGGAGGCGTAGTCGACGAGGTGCCCGACCTTCCCGTAGACGATGAAGAAGGTGAAGTCGGGGCCCATCGGCTTGGCGTGGACGACGCTGGCGGGGTCCAGGCCCATCTTCCCCGCGAGCTGCAGCGCGGCGGCGTCGGCGCGCTTCCCGGCGGGGACGGGCAGGGTGAACGACATCTGCACCATGCCGTCGCCGGTGGTGTCGCCGTAGGGGCGGATCACCTGCCGGGTGTCGGCGGGCTCGGCCGGGGTGTCGGCCGGTGTCGCG
This sequence comes from Actinomadura sp. 6K520, assembly GCF_004349245.1. Taxonomy (GTDB): domain Bacteria; phylum Actinomycetota; class Actinomycetes; order Streptosporangiales; family Streptosporangiaceae; genus Spirillospora. Next base: position 7,603 of record NZ_SMLC01000215.1, read on the forward strand.
GTTCCGGGGCTCTCGACCGTCATGCGGGCACCTCCTGCTCGGCCGCGCCGGCGGCGGCGTGCGGGTCCTCGGTGTCGAGGATCTCGATCGCGGGGTTGCAGTAGCCGGGGGCGCGGGGGACGACGCCGTCCAGGCCCTTGCCGCCGTCGGGCGGGCGGCGGGTGACGCCGAAGGTGCCCTCGGCGATGGCGGTGAGCAGGCCGTCGTCGCAGACGCGCTCCAGCAGCTCCACCGACTCCGACAGCACCCGCTTGGCGCGCTGGACGAGCATGCCGTCGGGCCGGGGCATGAAGTCCTCGGCGAGGTCGCCGCACGCGTCGCGGACGTAGCGGACGTTCTCCAGCGCCAGGTCGCGGTCCGACAGCCAGGGCGTGTGGATGCCCTCGGTCATCATCCCGATCAGGATGATGGACTGCCCCGTCATGACGCCCGCGAGGTTGAAGAAGGCGTCCAGCAGGTAGCCGGCGAAGATGTTGCCGGTCATGTGCTTGGTGGGCGGCATGTACTTCAGCGGCGCGCCGGGGAACAGCTCCCGGGCGAGCTGGGCGTGCGCGAGCTCCAGCCGGAACGACCCGGGGACGGCCGGGTCGATCTCGAAGGCGTGGCCGAGGCCGAGCTGGTGGTCGGCGAGGCCCGCCTCGTGCCCGAACCGCTCGTTCAGCAGCTGGCTGACGGTGACGGTGTGCGCGGCGTCGACCGCGTCGGCGGTGGTGAGGTAGTTGTCCTCGCCGGTGTTGATGACGATGCCGGCGCGGGCGTGGATCTGCCGGGAGAAGCGCTGGTCGATGAACGTCCGGCGGGGGTTGATGTCGCGGAAGATGATGCCGTACATGCAGTCGTTCAGCATCATGTCCAGGCGCTCCAGCCCGGCGAGCGTCGCGATCTCCGGCATGCACAGCCCGGAGGCGTAGTTCGTCAGCCGGACGTAGCGGCCCAGCTCGCGGGACACCTCGTCCAGCGCGGACCGCATCAGCCGGAAGTTCTCCCGCGTCGCGTACGTGCCGGCGTAGCCCTCCCGGGTGGCGCCCTCGGGGACGAAGTCCAGCAGCGACTGGCCGGTGGAGCGGATCACCGCGACGACGTCGGCGCCCTCGCGCGCGGCGGCCTGCGCCTGCGGGATGTCCTCGTAGATGTCGCCGGTCGCCACGATCAGGTAGACCAGCGGCTTGGGCGGGGCCTCCGTGTCGGGCGGCGGCAGCTCGCGCAGCAGGGCGTCGCGTTCGGCGCGCCGGCGGTCGATGCGGGAGATCCCGCCGCGGGCGGCCTCCCCCGCGGCCTTGCGGGCGAGCGCGGCGTCGGTCCCGGACGGGAGCCGGAACGCCGCCCGGCCCATCGCGGTGGCCCGGGCGAGGTCGCCGAGGGAGCCGTGCGGGCCGTTGAGCAGCGCGTCCCAGACGGGCAGGGCGACGCCGTGCTCCAGCCCGACCTGGTCGCGGACGGCGTCGACGATGTGGTTGGCCCAGGGGCGGCCCCCGTCGTCGGCGCCGGTGAGCCCGGCCAGCCGCAGCAGGGCGCGCTCGACCGAGACGGTGGTGTGGGAGCGCGCCATCTCGATGATGGGCTCGGCGGCCCGGGCGGCCAGCCGCCGGGCGGTGCGCACCACCTCGGGATCGAGGTCCAGCTTTCCCTGCGGCCCCATCGCCGTCTCCCCTCACCCGGCCGCCCACTCGGGCCGGTTCCATCAATCGTCCTTCGTACCGGGTCCTCTACGAGAGATCTTCCGGCATAGACACCATATTTCACAAGAACTGGCGGCACCCACCGCGGACTCTCCCCGGTGCACATGTTCACCTTCCCTGGCCGGGCGGTCACCTCACCTCCACGGGACGACCAAGCGAAACCCGCCGGTAGCCACCTTCGGTAAATCTACAATCACCCACGGTGATGAACGCCGCTCTCCGGGAGGGACATGATCGTTTACTGTGCGGCCGCGGCCTGCGCGGTCGCCGTCGTGATCGTCGCGAGCCGCCTGGTCCGGCGGGTCCGCGGCACCATCGACGATCCCGGCCCCGACGGCCCCACCACCTCGCACAGCGGGGCGATGCTGTCGGCGCTGTTCCTGCTGGCGTTCGCGATCGCCATCGTCGTGCCGTGGACGACCGCGGACGGCGCCCGCGCCAATTCCTACACCGAGAGCCAGGCGATCACCGAGGCGTACTGGACGGCCGGGCGGCTGCCCGCCCCCGACGCCCGGTACGTACAGGAGGGGCTGCGCGACTACGTCGGCCTGGTCCGCGGCCCCGAATGGCGGCTCATGCGGGACGGGCGGCGGCTCAGCCCGCGCGGCTGGCGGCACCTGGACGACCTGCGCCGCCATGTCACCGCCGTCGACACCGGCGACGACGACGAGCTCAAGGAGGCGCGCGGTACGCTGCTCGCCCACCTCGGCGAGATCTCCTCCGCCCGGCGCCAGCGCGCCAAGGACGCCCGGACGACACCGCCCGCCGGGCTGCTCGCCGTCACCGTCGTGACCGGCGCCGCGGTCGTGCTGCTGCCGTTCATGGCGGGCGCCCGCCCCCGCGGCATGACGCTGGTGCCGCTGTCGCTCATGGCCGGGCTGCTGGCCGCCGGGGCGTACCTGACCCTCGACATCTCGCACGTGTTCAGCGGGGCCATGGCCGTCGGCCCCGAGGCGTTCACGGCCGTGGACGGCGAATTGCGGCGCATCGCGGGAGGTGGCTGAGCGTGCGCCGCCTCGCCGTCCTGCCCGCCGCGCTCGCCGCCGCGCTCGCCTTCCCGCCCGGCGCGCTCGCCGATCCGCCCCCCGGCCCCCAGATCAGCCTGTGCATCGAGATCGGCGTCGGCGTGGACGCGGGATCGGCCGGCGGCGGCTGTGCCCCGCCGGCCACGC
>NZ_SMLC01000216.1 GCF_004349245.1 Actinomadura sp. 6K520
GGGGTGGGGCGAGGCGTCCGGAGAAGCGTGTGCAGGCCAGGTCCAGGGCGCCCCAGAACAGGTGCACGGGGCTGACCTTGCCGACGAAGCGGGAGCGGAACTCGCCCATGACGCGGTTCGCCTGGAGGAGCTGCCGCCAGAACAGGTGGGCGGCCTCGGCGTCGTAGGAGGCGTGGTCGTGGTCCTCGGCGAACGGGATGGACGGCTCCACCTCGTTGGGGCGGGTCTGGAACCGTGCCGTGATGCCCAGGTCGTCCAGGGCCTCCATGGTCTGGGCGTAGAAGTCGGCCACCGATATCGGTTCCAGCTTCACCTGCCTGGACGGGCCGTCGCTGCTGCGGATGCGCAGTACGTGGTCGATGAAGTCGAACTCGATGTCGAAGGCCCCGGTCCCGTGCGGGATCGCGGAGGTGGTGAACCCGCGGGGGCTGATGTACAGGGTGACCTGCCACCAGTGGTTGAGCAGGGGCGCGTGCGCCAGCCGGATCTTGCCGACGATCTGCGTCCACATGTGCAGGGTGTCGCGGGTGTCGGTCCAGTCCGCCACGCGCAGCCGCGGCCACGCCTTCTGCTCGGTCATCCCGCTGCCTCCCGATCGACATTTCCGGCTGTCCGGATCCTGCCCATGCTGTAACGCGCGGAATCACGGCGGGCGTGCGGGGTTGACCTTGACGCCGGGGTCAAGGGTTAGCGTCGTAGCGGCCACGGACGAAGGAGGCCGGATGCGGATCGGGGAGCTGGCGGCGCGGGCGGGGGTGAGCACCCGGACGCTGCGGTACTACGAGCAGCAGGGGCTGCTGCCGGCGCGGCGCGCGGCCAACGGCTACCGGCAGTACGAGGAGTCCGACCTGCGGCTCGTCAGGGAGATCCGCTCGCTGGTGGCGGCGGGGTTCACGCTGGACGACACGCGCCCGTTCGTGGACTGCCTGCGGGCCGGCCACCCGGACGGCGCCGCGTGCCCCGAGTCGGTCGCCGTGTACCGGCGCAAGCTCGCCGAGATCGACGCCGAGATACGCACCCTGATCCGCCGCCGCGCGGACGTGGCCGGCCAGCTGGCGCGTGCGACCGAGCCGGGTGCCTGCCCGGGGTGCGCGCCGACCTCGGAGGGGACGAATGATCACACTGACGGCGGAGAACTTCGACGAGCAGGTGCTGCGCGCGGGAAAGCCCGTCCTGGTCGAGTTCTGGGCGGACTGGTGTCCCCCCTGCAAGATGATCGCGCCGATCCTTGAGCAGATCGAGGCGGAGCACGGCGACCGCCTCGCCGTCGCCAAGCTCAACGGCGACGACCACCCGGAGGTCGTGGCGCGGTACGGCGTCATGGGCTTCCCGACGATGAACCTGTACCGGGACGGCGAGGTGGTCCGGCAGATCGTGGGCGCGAAGTCCAAGCGCGCTCTGCTCGCGGACCTCGACGGGCAGTTCTGACGTCCGCCGGCCGCGGCCCCCTAGGACCGAGCTGGGTCGGGAGGCCGTGTGCGGACGTTGCTGAACATCCTGTGGCCGGTGCTGGCGGGGTTCAGGACGTCCAGGTGCGGCCGGTGAGGCGTTCGTAGACCTCGATGTAGCGGGCCCGGGTGGCGTCCACGACGTCCTGGGGGACGGCGGGGCCGGGCGGGGTGCGGTCCCAGTCGAGGGTGCTGCTCCAGTCGCGGACGAACTGCTTGTCCAGCGCGTGCTGCGGGCGGCCCGGCGCCCACTGGTCGGCGGGCCAGAAGCGGGAGGAGTCGGACGTCAGGACCTCGTCGCCGAGGGTGAGGGTGCCGTCGGCGGCGCGTCCGAACTCCAGCTTGGTGTCGGCGATGATGATGCCCCGCTCGGCGGCGATGGCCGCCCCCCGCCTGTAGATCTTCAGGGTGACGTCCTTGAGGCGGGCGGCGGTGTCGTCGCCGATCTCGCGCACGACGTCGTCGTAGGTGATGAACTCGTCGTGGCCCTCGGTGGCCTTCGTGGTGGGGGTGAAGATCGGCTCGGGCAGCCGGGACGCCTCGGCCAGCCCGTCCGGCAGCGGGATCCCGGAGACGGTGCCGTTCTTCTCGTACTCCTTGAGCCCGAGGCCGGCGAGGTAGCCGCGGGCGATCCACTCGACGGGGAGCATGGTGAGGCGGCGGCAGCGGACGGCGCGTCCCGCCAGCTCCTCCGGCACGTCCGTTGCCGACAGGACGTGGTTGGGAATGATGTCGGCGAGCTGCTCGAACCACCACAGGGACAGCTGCGTGAGGATCTTCCCCTTGTCGGGGATGAGGGTCGGCAGGACGACGTCGTACACGCTGACCCGGTCGGACGCGACGAGGATCAGGTCGTCCCCGTCCGCATAGACGTCCCTGACCTTGCCCGAGTGGACGAGTTCCATTGCGCTCCCTCTGCTCGCTGTCCCGTGCGGGGTCCTGCCCGCAGGAGTTTGTCACAAGCCCCCCTCGCCACCTGCGGCCGAGCGGTTCGGTGCGGGCGAACGGCGCCGAGGTGAATGGAGGCTTGGGCGTCGGGTAGGGCGATCCGCGAAGCCGACAGGGAGTTACCGATGAACGATCGCATTCCGGCGGAGGCGGAGCTGGCCTGGGAGGACTTCCACCGGCTCGTCAACATGACCTCCGACGAGCTGCGGATCTGGCTGCTCACCGACGCCTCGGGGGAGGAGGCCTTCCCGCCAGGACCGGCTCCGGGGGTCTCCGAGCTCGGTGCCCGCGTGGTCGACGTGCTGCGCAAGCGGAAGGTCGACCTGACCGACGGCGACGCCGAGGTGATGCAGGAGGTCGTGGACTTCGTGGAGGACCGGCTGGAGAACCGTCCGCCGGACGCGGAACGGGACGAGGCGTGGCGCCACTCGCTCATGACCGTGGGGCACGACCCGCTGCGTCCCGATCCGTCCAGCGCCTAGGAGGGAGATCATGCCGAACCCGCAGCAGCCCGAGATGCGGCGGTCCGAGACGACCCAGGTGACGAACGAGCCGGCGCCGGAGGCGACGGATCCGAAGTCGACGCGGTCGAAGGGCCACGCGCACGGCACCGACAAGGGGGACAAGGGCGGCGGCGAGGGCGGTGGAACCCCGCCCGACCAGCAGTCGCCGTACCCCTCCTGACGAAGGAACGCGGAAGGGCCGCCCCGGATGCGGGGGCGGCCCTTCCGCGTTGAGCGGCCCTCAGGGGACCTCGGTCTGGGGGCTGTAGCCGTCGTCCTCGCCGCCGGGGGTCTCGGCCTCGGCGATCGCCGGGTCCGTGGGGCCGGGCGCGTGCTCGCCCGCGAAGTCGTCGTCGGTCTCCTGGGGAGCGCCCTCCTCCGCGCGGCGGTCGGCGAGCGGCTTGTCCTCGTCACGTTTGCGTTCGCTCATCACCCCTCCTTCGTCTCCGGCCGAATACCCCGGGGGAGGGCTTCAACCTCGCTCAGGCGCGGAGGAACCCGATGAGGCGGGGGACGTCCCCGGCCTCCAGGACGATGTCGAACCGGCTCGCCAGTACCTCGGGCAGTTCCTCGGGGGCGAGCGTGCGGGTCTCCACGGTGCCGTCCGTCCGGGTGGTGGTCAGCGTCGTGCCGTCCAGCACGTGGTGGACGCCGGGGAGGAACCGCTGCGTGAACGGCCGCGTCGTGAACGGTGAGCGCGGGCTGGACGAGACGTAGTGGTTGAGGACGTCGAAGTCGATGCGGAACGTCTCGTTCAGGGCGAACGTCTGCCGCCGGATCCAGCCCTCCGGAAGACGCTGGTACAGCGCCCACTCCGCCGCGCCTTCGGCCCAGGGGGTGGGGGTGGCCTTCTCCTTCCGGAGCCGGAACCCCCAGCCGTCCTGCTCGGCCTCCTCGCCGTCCCGGAACCGCAGCGGCTCCAGCGGCCCGCCGCCGAAACCGACGTCGCACAGCCAGCCGGGCTCGTCCCGCGGCAGGTCCGGCGGGCGGACGTGGAGCAGCACGTGCGAGCACGGGCGCAGGACGTGCCCGCCCATCATCACCCGCGAGGCCAGGGCGGTGATCTCGTAGCCGAGCCGCTCCAGGACGGCCGCGAACAGCCGGTTGTGCTCGAAGCAGTAGCCGCCGCGCGGGCGGTCGACGAGTTTCGCCTGGACGGCGTCCAGCGCCGGCTCGACCGGCCGGCCGAGCATGATCTCCAGGTTCTCGAACGGGATGGACGTGACGTGGGCGCGGTGCAGGGCGCGCAGCGTCCCGGCCGTCGGGGTCAGGTCACCGTCGTGGCCGATCCGCTTCAGATAGGCGGGCAGGTCGAGCAGCTCGCCCTGCCACCCGTAGCCGAGATCCTCGGTCATCTCTTCCTCTCGCCGGGGCGGTCGCTGTGGGGGTAACACCGGAGACCGCCCGAATCCTCCCCCTGGTGGTCGCCGCGCGGGCGTCACCGGCCCCGGCGGGCGATCCGGGCGAGGGCGCGGTCGACGTCGCGGCGTTCGGCGGCGGGCAGCGGGGCGCCGGCCGCCTCGCGGAGCGCGGCGGCCTCGGCGAGCAGGGCTCCGGCGTCCGACATCAGCGAGTCCGCCTCGGCGTGGTCCCCGGCGTGCTCGCCCGCGAGGGAGCGAGCCCCGGCGGTCCCCTCCAGCGCGAGGGCGATCGCGCGCGGGTCGCCGGTGGCGCGGGCCTCGGCGAGTCCCTCGGTGTGGAATGCGAGCGCGGCGGCGGCGTCGCCGCGCTCCTCGGCGATGTAGCCGAGCTGGGCGTGCAGGAACGCGAGTCCGGCCGTCCCGCCGATGCCGTGCAGCCAGCCGAGCCAGGCGCGCAGGTGGGTCTCGGCGGTGTCGAGGTCGCCGCGCGCCCTGGCGACGAGGCCGAGGCCGATCTCGGCGAACTCCTCCGCGGACCGCGCGGCATGCCGCACGGCCAGATCGCGGGCTCGTTCGTGCAGGTCGCGAGCCGCGTCGAGGTCGCCCGTGAGCAGCGCGACGCGGCCGAGGCCGGAGAGCCGGAACGACGCCTCGGGCCACATTCGCAGTTCCTCGGCGACGCGCAGGCCGGTGCGGAGGAGCCGGGCGGCCTCGTCGTGGTCGCCGGCGATCTCGGCGTGGCGGGCGAGGACGTCGGCGGCCTCCAGGCGTCCCCACGGGTCCCCGAGGCCGTCGAAGATCGTGAGGCTCTCCTCCGCGTCGCGCGCCATGGCCGCGAGGTCGCCGCGGCCCATCGCGAACACGGCGCGGGTGGCGAGCGCGGCGGCGGTGAACCATCGGTCGCCGCGTGCGCGGAACACCGACAGGGCGTGGCCGGTGCGCGCCTCGTTCGCGGCGAGGTCGCCGTACGCCCAGTGCACGTGGCCGAGAAACCACTCCGCCCTGGCCTGGGCGAACGGATCATCGTGGTGCTTCAGCGCGTCGCGGCGGAGCTCCTCGGAGTCGGTGTCCGCACCGGCCAGCATGGTGAAGCCCGCCAGCCACGTGCCCGCCTCGGCACGGGCGGCCGGCGCCCCGGCCTCCGGTACCGCCAGCGCCGCCGTGCAGGCGCGCCGGGCCTCGTCGAACCGCCCGCGCAGGTACCAGTACCACCCCAGGGAGTTCACAAGCCGCAGCGCGTCACCGTGGTCGAGGGCGGCGCCGAGGTTCTCGGCCTCCTGGTCGAGGCGTTCGAGCCACTCCGGCTGCTCCGGGCCGCGCAGCCGCTCGGCCGCCCGCTCGGCCAGGCCCGTGTAGTAGCGGGCGTGGCGGCGGCGGAACTCGTCCTCCTCACCGGCCTCCCGGAGCCGCTCCAGGCCGTACGCGGCGATCGACTCCAGCAGCCGGTAGCGGCCGTCCCCGGTCCGGACGACGAGGGAGCGGTCGACCAGCCTCGCGAGCACGTCGACGCCCGCGCCGCAGACCTCCTCGGCGGCGTCGAGGGTGCAGCCGCCCGCGTGGACGACGAGGCGCCGCAGCGCCACCCGTTCCGGCCCGGTCAGCAGCTCCCAGCTCCAGTCGATCACGGCGCGGAGCGTCCGCTGCCGGGCCGGACCGCCGCGCCGGCCGTCCCCCAGCACCCGGAACCGGTCGTCCAGCCGGGCCGCGAGTTCCCCCGCCCCGAGCGCGCGGACCCGGGTCGCCGCCAGCTCCAGCGCGAGCGGGACGCCGTCCAGCCGCCGGCAGATCGACGCGACCCACGGGGCGGTGCCCGCGTCCAGCGTGAACCCGGGCGAGGCCGCCGCCGCCCTCGCGGCGAACAGCCGGACCGCCCCGGACCGCCGCAGCGCCTCCGGCGTGACGTCGCGTCCCGGCAGGTCCAGCGGCGGGACGACCAGGATCCGTTCGGCGGGGACGCCCAGCGGCTCCCTCGTGGTCACGAGCATCCGCAGGCCGGGAGCGCCGCCGAGCAGCCGTTCCGCCAGCTCGGCGACGGGCTCGATCACGTGCTCGCAGTTGTCCAGGACGAGCAGCGCCCGCCGCCCGCGCAGCGCGGCCCCGAGCCGTTCCACGGGACCCGCCGCGGGCTCGTCGCGGAGGCCGATGACGCGGGCGACGTGCTCGGCCACCTCATCCGCCGTCGCGGGACGCACCGAGGCCAGCTCGATCATCCACACGCCGCCGGGATGGCCGGCGGCGGAGCGGGCGGCCGCCGCCAGCGCCAGCCGGGTCTTGCCGACGCCGCCGGTGCCGGTGAGCGTCACCAGGCGGTGATCGGCGAGCAGCGCGCGGGCCTGGCCGAGTTCGCGCTCGCGCCCGATCAGCTCGTCCAGCGGGACGGGCAGCCGCGGCGGCATGTGCCCCGGACCGGACGGGTCCGGTTCGGGCGGGTCGCGTTCGAGCGACGGGTCCTGTTCGAGTATCGACCGGTAGAGCGCTGCCAGCTCCGGGCTCGGGTCGACGCCCAGCTCGTCGGCGAGCCGTTCCCGCAGCTCGTGGTAGCCGGTGAGGGCCTCGTTCTGCCGCCCGGCCCCGTAGAGGGCCCGCAGGTGTGCCGCGCGGAGCCGCTCCCGCAGCGGATGCCGCGCCACCGCGTCGGCCAGCTCGGCGGCGAGGGCCGCGTGCTCGCCCAGCTCAAGCCGCGTTTCGGCGTGCTCTTCCAGTGCGGTGAGCCGGTTCTCCTCAAGGCCGGTGATCGCCGCGCGGGCGAACTCGGCGTCGGTGAATTCGCCGAAGGCGGGGCCGCGCCAGAGCGCGAGCGCGTCCCCGAGCAGTCGCGCCTTGGCGAGGGGATCGGCGGCCTCCCCGGCACGCCGGAGCGCCGCCGTGAAACGCTCGGCGTCCACGGCCTGCGGATCGACGTCGAGGACGTACCCGGGTGGCCGGGACGCGATCAGGTCCCGGGCGCCGGGCTCCGCCCCGTCCAGGACCCTGCGGAGCTGGGAGACCCGGGCCTGCAGCGTCCCCTTCGGATTGCGCGGCGGCCGTCCGCCCCACAGGGCGTCGATGAGCCGGTCGCTGGAGACGGGACGCCCGGGAGCGGTCAGCAGTACGGCCAGCAGTGTCCGCACCTTCGCCTCGGGGACGTGCACGGGCGTCCCGGTGTCCGTCCACACCGCGAGTGTCCCCATCACCCCGAAGCGCACGGCGCCAGCGTAGCCGCCCCGCCGCTACGGACCGACCCGCAGCCGTTCCGTAGCGGGCTGGGTGAGGGTGAAGAAAACCCACTGCAGGAGGACTTCGTGAAATCTCCGGTGACGGTCGTCGGCCTCGGGCCCATGGGTGCGACGATGGCCAAGACCTTCCTTGACGACGGCCGCCCCGTGACGGTGTGGAATCGCACGGCGGCCAAGGCGGCGCCCCTGGTCCGGGACGGCGCGACCCTCGCCCCCACGATCGCCGCCGCGATCGCCGCCTCCGAGCTGGTCGTCGTCAGCCAGACCGACTACCAGGCGATGTACGACTCGTTCGGCGGCGCTGACCTGGAGGGCCGCGTCATCGTCAACCTCAGCTCCGGCAGCCCGGACGAACTGCGCCGCGCGGGAGAATGGGCGTCGAAGCATGGCGGCGAGCTGGTGACCGGGGGCGTCATGGCGCCGCCGCCAGGGATCGGGCAGCCCGGGGCGTACATCTTCTACAGCGGCCCAGAAGCGGTCATCGACCGGCACAGGGAGGTTCTGGGCGTGCTGGGGGACGTCACGTACCTCGGCGCCGACCTGGGCCTGTCGATGCTCTACTACCAGGCGGAGCTGTATCTGTTCTGGTCCACGCTCACGGCCTACATGCACGCCGTCGCGCTACTGGGGTCGGCGGGCGTCTCCGCGCAGCAGTTCCTTCCGTTCGCCGCCACGACCCTGCGCGAACTCACCGAGGACGGCCCCATGGGCTTCCTGAAGCAGATGGCCGAGGAGATCGACGCGGACGTCTACCCGGGCGACGACAACAACCTGCGGATGCAGGCGGTCGGCGCCGACCACATCGTGGACGCCGCCCGCGAAGCCGGGATCGACACCGCGGGGCCGCTCGCGCTCAGGGACCTGTTCTGGCGCGCCGTCGACGCGGGCCACGGCGCCGACGGTCTGGCCAGCGTCATCAAGGCGATCCGCGCCCCCGCGCCCTGACGCGGCGGCGGCACGGCCCCGGTCTCACGGGGCCGTGCTCCGGGTGGCCAGCGGGAGGCGCAGGACGAAGCGGGCGCCCCTGGGGCTGTCCTCGATGCGGAGGGAACCGCCGTGGATCTCGGCGATCTCGCGGGCGATGGGCAGGCCGAGCCCGGTGCCGTGCGGGTCGCGGGCCCGGGACGGGGCGAGGCGGGAGAACCGCTCGAAGACCCGTTCCCGCGACTCCTCCGGGACGCCGGGACCGTCGTCCAGCACTTCGAGGACGGCGTCGGCGCCGTCGCGCGCGACGGTCACCTCGATGCGCGACTCCGCGTGCCGCTCGGAGTTGCTGAGCAGGTTGTTCAGCACCCGGGCCAGCCGCACCGGGTTCGCCCGGACGAGGACGCCGGGTTCCAGCCGCGTCTCGATCGGGACGCGGGAGGCGCGCCGCTCGACCTCCTGGCGGGCGAGGCCGGCGAGGTCGACCGCCTCCACCGCGGCCGGGGCGCGGGAGTCGAGCCTGGACAGCTCCAGCAGGTCCAGGACGATGTCGTTCAGCCGCCGGGTGTCGCGCAGCGCGGAGCCGACCATCGGCTTCCAGTCGGCGTCGGGCGGCTCGTCCAGCGCGAGTTCCAGCCGCAGCTGGAGCCCGGCGATCGGGTTGCGCAGGTCGTGGGAGGCGTCGGAGACGAACCGGCGCTCCCGCTCCCGCGCGTCCTCCAGCCGGTCGAGCGTGGCGTTGACGGTCTCGGCGAGGGGCCGGATCTCACCGCCGGTCTCCGGGACGGGCACCCGGTGGCCGAGGCCGTGCGCGGAGAAGTCCGCCAGCTGCGAGCGGATCTGGTCGACCGGGACGAACACGCGTCCGATCGTGTGCCACGTCCACCAGGCGATCAGGGCGAGGAGCGCCGTGGTGACCAGTACGAAGGAGGCCAGCAGCGTCCACATGTTCACCGCGGCCGGCAGCGGCGTCGCCGCCAGGACCATCATGCCGTCCCCCCAGGGGGAGGTCCGCGCCCGCAGGCCGAAGACCCACACGCACTCGTCCAGGAAGTCCGGGCAGTGGCGCTGGTCGACCAGCAGCCTGCCCCTGGTCTCCTCCGGCGCGACCAGCGCCGGACGCCCCCGGAGCCGTGGTCCGGACGCCGCGACCCGGCCCTGCGGGTCCACGACCTGGATCACCGTCTCGCCCATCCCGCGGGGGAGGAGAGGGTCGCGGCCTTGCGGGCCGAGGTTGTACACGAGGTCTTCGACGGCCCGTTCCGAGGACCCCCGGGCCCGGTTCTCCGTCCAGTCCCGCGCGAGCAGGAGGAGCAGGGAGAGCAGCAGGAAGAGGATCAGCGCCGCCCCGGCCACGGTGATGACGGTCGCGCGTCCCCGCACCGTGGACATCGGGCGCGTCCACCCTCGGCGGACGCGTTCCCGCCACTTCGTCGTCACTGCCGAGCCCCCGAATCCCGGGCGGCCCGCCACTCGGAGCGGCCGCCTTTTGACTCAGCGTAGGTGATAGATCACTGAAGGTGACTGTCGGCTCTGCTGTGCCGTGCCGGCGGGCGGCGCCGCCCGGTCCGGCTCGTGGGACCTGCGGGACGTTGCGTTTCGCGTGGGGCCGGCGGTGCGATCTGGGGAAACGTTCGCCGGATCATGAACGGTAGCCGGGTCCCGGGCCGTACAGCGAGGGTGACGGGCGACTTTCCCGACGCGAAGGGAGCCGTCTCGGTGGGCGTCGAGGATGCGTTGCGAGCCGCGGGCAAGGCCGGTGTGGGGGAGGCGGGCCTCGCGGCCGGCCGTTTTCGGCGACGGGGAGGCTGGTCGGTGGGCGAGGCTCGGGACGGGGTGGTCCTCGGCGAGGTCACGTTACCCGGGGTGCGGCGGTCCGTCGGGGGCGCGCGGAGCTTCGTCCGCGAGGTGGTGCTCGGTCATTCCCGCGTGTCCGAGGAGATCCTGGACGACCTGGTCACGGTGGCGAGCGAGACGGTCTCCAACGCGATCACGCACACGGCGTCGGGGCTGGCGGGCGGGGAGGTGACGGTCGTCC
>NZ_SMLC01000217.1 GCF_004349245.1 Actinomadura sp. 6K520
AGAGGTCCCCGTCCCGCCCGGACGGGGACCTCTCGTCGCAGATGCGCGACCGTCCGCCGACCGTACGCGCGAACCGGTGAACCTACGTGCGGGTAAGCGGCAGGCTTCGAGGCACCCGATGGAGACGCTCCCACCGGTTCGCTGGGGGGCGGGGCGGAGGCCGCGCCTGCGGTGCCGGGAACACCGGCGCCCCCGTACGCGGCGGCCGCCCCTGTAACCGGGTGACGTCCACATCCAGGTGGGGGGACAGGGCCGCGGCGGCACGCACCCGCCGCCGTGGCCCTGCTCGGCCTCCACGGCCGGGACGTTCGGCCCTTTGCCTCCGGCACCGCCGGTGATGGGCTTCCGGTGAGGGTTGAGGTGGCTGATCGAGGGAAACTCTCGCCAAGATCCTCCTGGGACGGTACCGACCTCCCCAGCCCCCGATCGGAAGGGACAAAGGGACCCGTCATGACCGAGTCCGCCGCCATCACCGACGACGAGGTGCGGCAGATCGACGCGTACTGGAGAGCGGCCAACTACCTGTCCGTGGGGCAGATCTACCTCCTGGACAACCCGCTGCTCCGCGAACCGCTCCAGCGGGACCACATCAAACCGCGGCTGCTCGGCCACTGGGGCACCACCCCCGGCCTGAACTTCTGCTACGCGCACCTCAACCGCGCGATCAGGGCGCGGGACCTCGACATGATCTACGTTATCGGCCCGGGGCACGGCGGCCCGGCGGCCGTCGCGAACGCCTGGCTTGAGGGCGTCTACAGCGAGGTGTACCCCGACGTGTCGCTGGACGAGCCGGGCATGCGGCGGCTGTTCCGGCAGTTCTCGTTCCCCGGCGGCATCCCCAGCCACGTCGCACCGGAGACACCGGGGTCGATCCACGAGGGCGGCGAGCTGGGCTACTCGCTGGCCCACGCCTACGGGGCGGCCTTCGACAACCCCGACCTGGTCGTCGCGTGCATCGTCGGGGACGGGGAGGCCGAGACCGGGCCGCTGGCGGCGAGCTGGCACTCGAACAAGTTCCTCGACCCGGTGAAGGACGGGGCCGTCCTGCCCATCCTGCACCTGAACGGCTACAAGATCGCCAACCCGTCGTTCCTCGCCCGGATCCCCGAGCAGGAGCTCGTCCAGCTCCTCGACGGCTACGGGTACCAGCCGTTCCTGGTCAGCGGGGACGAGCCCGGATCCATGCACCGCAAGATGGCCGCGGCGCTCGACCAGGCGCTCACCGAGATCGCCGAGATCCAGCGCGGCGCCCGCGAGGCCGGGGCCGAGGGGCGGCGCCGCTGGCCGATGATCGTCCTGCGGTCGCCCAAGGGCTGGACGGGCCCGAAGGAGGTCGACGGGAAGCCGGTCGAGAACACCTGGCGCTCCCACCAGGTCCCGCTCGGCGGCGTGCGCGACGACCCCGAGCACATGGCGCGGCTGGAGGAATGGCTGCGGTCGTACCGTCCGGACGAGCTGTTCGACGACACGGGGCGCCCCGTCGCCGAGCTGACGGCCGTGGCGCCGCAGGGCGAGCGCCGGATGAGCGCCAATCCGCACGCCAACGGCGGGCTGCTGCTGAAGCCGCTCGTCCTGCCCGACTTCCGCGACTACGCGGTGCCGGTCGACAAGCCGGGCACGACCAGCACCGAGCCCACCCGCAAGTTCGGGGAGTTCCTGCGGGACGTCGTACGGGCCAACCCGTCCAACTTCCGCATCATGGGCGCCGACGAGACCGCGTCCAACCGCCTCCAGGACGTGTTCGAGGTCACCGACCGCGTGTTCCAGGGCGAGCTGCTGCCCACCGACGAGCACCAGGCCCCGTCCGGGCAGGTCATGGAGGTGCTGAGCGAGCACCTGTGCCAGGGCTGGCTGGAGGGGTACCTCCTCACCGGGCGGCACGGGCTCTTCAACAGCTACGAGGCGTTCGTCCACATCGTGGACGCGATGTTCAACCAGCACGCCAAGTGGCTGAAGGTCACCCGGCACCTGCCGTGGCGGGCGCCGATCGCGTCGCTGAACTACCTGCTGTCCTCGCACGTGTGGCGGCAGGACCACAACGGCTTCACCCACCAGGACCCCGGGTTCCTCGACGTCGTTCTGAACAAGAAGCCGGAGATCGTCCGCGTGTACCTGCCGCCGGACGCGAACACGCTGCTGTCGGTCGGCGACCACATCCTGCGGTCCCGCGACTACGTCAACGTCGTCGTGGCGGGCAAGCAGCCGGCGCTGAACTGGCTGCCGATGGACGCCGCCATCGCGCACTGCACCCGCGGCGTCGGCATCTGGGAATGGGCGTCCACCGACGGCGGCGCCGACCCCGACGTCGTCCTCGCCTGCGCGGGCGACATCCCGACGCTGGAGACGCTCGCCGCCGTCGACCTGCTGCGGCGGCTGTTCCCCGAGCTGCGGGTCCGGGTCGTGAACGTCGTCAACCTCATGCGGCTGCAGCCGCACTCCGAACATCCGCACGGGATGCCGGACCGCGAGTACGACGCCCTGTTCACCACCGACAAGCCCGTCATCTTCGCGTTCCACGGCTACCCGTACCTCATCCACCGGCTCACCTACCGCCGCACCGGGCATACGCACCTGCACGTCCGCGGCTACAAGGAGGAGGGCACGACCACCACGCCGTTCGACATGGTCATGCTGAACGACCTGGACCGCTACCACCTCGTCATGGACGTCATCGACCGCGTCCCGTCGCTCGGCGGGCGCGTCGCCCACATCCGGCAGCGGATGGCCGACCAGCGGCTCGCGGCACGCGCCTACACCCGGCTGCACGGGGAGGACGCACCCGAGGTCAGCGACTGGACCTGGCCGTACTGAGCCCCGGCCGTACTGAGCCCCGGCCGTACTGAGCCCCGGCCGTACTGGCCTGGCCGTACTGGCCTGGCCGTACTGGCCTGGCCTGGCCGTATTGGGCGGAGACGCCCTACGGTGACGGAGTGCTACTGAGGAGCGGCTACTGAGGAGCGGGTGATGCGGGTACTCACGGTCAACCCCGGGTCGAGCAGCCTGAAGGTGAGCCTCCTGGACGACGACGACACCGTCCTCGCGGTGGAGTCCGGTGTCGGTCACGAGATGGCCCCGACGGTCACCGACATGCCGCCCCCCGACGCGATCGGCATGCGGTTCGTCCACGGTGGCACCGACTTCCCCGGGCCGGTGCTGATCGACGCCAAGGTGACCGAGCGGCTGCGCGACCTCGCCGACCTGGCGCCGCTGCACCAGCCGGCGTCACTGGAGGCCCTGGCGGAGATCACCGAGGCGCTGCCGGACGTCCCCGCCGTCGCCTGCTTCGACACCTCGTTCCACGCCACCCTCCCGGACGCCGCCGCCACCTACGCGCTCCCCGAGGAGTGGCGGCGGCGGTTCGGGCTGCGCCGCTACGGATTCCACGGCCTGTCGTTCGCCTACGCCGTGCGCCGGACCGCCGAGATGCTCGGCACCGTCCCGGCCCGGACGGTCGTCTGCCACCTCGGTGCCGGCGCGTCGCTCTGCGCCGTCGCCGAGGGCCGCTCGGTCGACACCACGATGGGGTTCACGCCGCTGGAGGGACTGGTCATGGCGTCCCGGGCGGGGAACGTCGACCCCGGCATCCCGTTGTGGCTGGTCAGGCACGGCCTCTCCGCGGAGGAAGTCAACACCGCGCTCGAACGCGACTCGGGGCTGCGCGGCCTCACCGGGACCGGCGACATGCGCCGCATCCGCGGGCTGGCCGCGGAACGCGACGCGACCGCGCTCGCCGCCCTGGACGTCTACCACCACCGGCTCCGCGCCTGCGCCGCGGCCATGACCGCCTCGCTCGGCGGGCTCGACGCCCTGGTGTTCACGGGAGGCGTCGGCGAACACGACCCGTCCGTCCGGATGCGCCTGGCGGAAGATCTCGCCTACCTCGGCGTCTCCATCGACCCGGACCGCAACAGGGCGGCGGACGAGGACACCGACATCACGGCTCCCGGCGCCTCCGTCCGCACGCTCGTGATCGAGGCCCGCGAGGACCTGGAGATCGCCGCCGGGACCCGCCGAGTCCTCGGACACGAGTAATACTCTCTCTCCCCCGACCGGCGGTCGAACTTCACTGCTGGATGGGCTTGGCCCAGAAGAGGGTGCACGGAAACCAAGTCCGTGTCGGTGTGCCTGTGGGTGTGCCTGTGGATGCTGACCAATTCGGGGACGACCGTACGGCTGATGTAGGCGCACCCAAGGTTCCGCTGCTGGAATGCCTCTGCAAGTCATGTACGAGCCATCTCTTCGCGCGCGCGCGAGCAATTTAGGCGAGGTCGCGCCTATCTTCGTGGTCGGCTTCTAAGCGATCACAGGAAACAAGCTCTCGGATCGATTTTGTTCGCGAATTCGGGTGGTCAAATCTTCTCTCCCGTGTCACTCTATGCACTGGCAATCTCACGAAGAGTGTGCATGACCGCCCTTCCACGGCGGCCGCCGCTCATGGCCGGTCATCACCGGCCGTCCACGGTCAAGGGAGACGAAGCAATGGGACAACGTCCGAACGACCTGCGCCCCTGGGAGTCGCCTAAAGCGCTGTTCGGCTCCGAGCTGCGGCGCTACCGGGAAGCCGCGGGGCTGAGCATCGCTGGCCTGTGCGACCTGCTCCAGGACAGCGCGCCCTACTCGAAGAGCACGATCGGCACCGTGGAACGCGGGGAGTCACGCCCCGACCGGCTCCTCGCGGTCCAGGCCGACCGCGTCCTCGACACCCGCGAGGCACTGACCCATATGTGGGACGGCCTGTTCAAGGGTGCCAACGCCGTCCCGGCATGGTTCGCTGACTGGGCCATGCAGGAACCGAAGTTCGACGCGATCCGGAGCTACCAGCCATTGGTCGTTCCTGGACTTCTTCAGACCCCTGCCTACGCGGCCCACCTGCTCGACAACGACGAACCCGCCGTTGAGGCTCGTCTGGCACGGCAGGAGGTCCTGGCCAGTGCAACACCACCACGTCTGATGTACGTGATGGACGAGAGCGTGCTTCTTCGGGACGCGGGAAACCCCGAAGTGATGCGTGACCAGCTTCAGCACCTGCTGGCGGTCTCCTGCCGTCATGTCCGCCTTCAGATCGCCCCGCTCCGTCTGCACGAGGGCATCGGCGGAGCCTTCGCCATCGGAACGCTCCCGGATGGCGGCGAGGTAGGGTACAAAGACAACGCAGTCAGCGGCGACACGACCACCGATCGTCTCGAAATCAAACGGCTCACCGGGCTGTTCGCGTCAATTCAGTCCGCCGCGTACCCCGTGGACCAGTCCCTCGAACTGATAGCAAAGGTGGCGAAGGAAAAGTGGACCTGAGCACCGCCGCATGGCGCAAGTCGAGCCGCAGCTCCAACAACGGCGGCGACTGCGTCGAAGTCGCCCGTATGAGTGACACCGTCGCCATCCGCGACAGCAAGAACCCCCACGGACCCAAGCTCCTCCTCACCCCCCATGACTTCAGGAACCTCACCCGGTCTCTGAAGAACGCCTGATCACCAGGTCCCTTGCCGGCTTCGCGTGCCGGTCATTTTCGTGGCCGCAGTTCGTGGCTCGCTAGCCCGTGATTCGGTGGCCGTGCGGTGGGGGCGGCGCTGCGTACGGGGCCGCCCCTCCAAAGTCAAGGGCGCCTTCGGCGTCGCTTCGCGATGGGACTCCGTCCCACCCTTGACTTCGGAGCCTCTGCGGCCCCTGAGTGCAGCTTTCGTCGGGCAGGCTCCGCCTGCCCTCTGCCCGACGCGCCGCCCCCACCGCCAGCCAAGAAGCTCCACCGTCAGCCCTTCAGCCGTCAGCCCTTCAATGTGCTTCGGATGTTTGTGATACGGAGTGGATGGGATTGGCGGCAGATTTCTTCAGGGGGAGGCTTTGCCCGAATTTTCGGATTAGTTCTTTTGTTGGGCGTCATTCAATTCCGATGTGGCGCAGTGGTGACAATATTGGCTCCCCGCTACAGGCTGTGAATGGGGTGAGTGGGCCTTAGAATTGGGGCATGGAAAGAGTTGCGGTCGATCTGGCGGTGGCGTCCACCATGGAATTGGTGAACGCCGCGTCCGCGATCGCGGCCGAACTCGCCCGGCGTGAGCCGCCCGAATCGGCGGCCGCCTGCCTGGAACTCACCGAGGCCCTTTCCACGGCCAATGACATGAACGAGGCCGCCCTCGCCGGATTCGTTTCCGTCGTGGACGCCGGTCGTGAGGTGCAGCGGTGGGGTTTCCCGTCCACGCAGTCGTGGCTGCGCAACCGGCTCGGCATGCGCGACGCCCGAGCCAAGGAACGGCTCGTCCTCGCCCGGCAGCGGCACCGCCTGGCCGAGGTCACCGGACGGTGGAGGGCCGGTGACCTGTCGCTCGGTTACGCCGCCACCATCGCGGGCGCGGTCGCCCGACTTGACGATGAGGACTGCGGCGCCGCCGAGAAGATCCTGCTCGGCATGGTCGATCAGGACTTCTCCGCCGGAAAGGTGGCTTCGTTCGGCCGCCGTATTCGTGACGTGATCGCAGAGCGGGATGGCACCGAACGGGCACCCGACGATGCTCAACGAGGCTACGACCGGTCCTGGGTCGACTCGACGCGTTCTCTGGACGGCGGGCGGTACATCAAGGGTTGGCTGAACGCCGAAGACGCCGCCGTCTGGGACGGAACGCTCGGGCCGCTTGCCAAGCCCGCCGGTACCGATGACCGCCGTGACCTGTCCGAGCGGACTGCGGCGGCGTTGTCCTCCGTGCTGTCGGGCGGGCACAAGGCCACCAAGGTCACCGTCATCTGCGACCTGGACACCCTCACCGGCGGCACCGCACCCGGAAGGCTGACCGACGGTACCCCCATCCCCGCCGAGCAGGCCCGGCGTATCGCCCTGGCGGCCGGGGTCTCGCCCCTGCTGCTGGGACGCGGTCACGTGCCGCTCTACCTCGGATACCGGGAACGGTTCGCCACACCGGGGCAGCGACGGGCCCTTGAGGCCCTCTACCCCACTTGTGCGGTGCAGGGCTGCGAAGTCCCCGGGACATTGAGCGAGGTCGACCACGTCCATGGCTGGGCGCTGGGCAACAGCCCCACCGACGTCGACCAGCTCACTCTCACCTGCGGTTTCCACAACCGGTACAAGGCCGCGCACCCCGGGCGGGTCGCGGTCCGCCGAGACACCGAAGGCCGCTACAGTTACCGCCTTCAGGAGCCTGAAACCAGAGGCAAGACCGTGACGCCCATCGCGACCGGCCGTCCACCGCCCTGGAACCAGGCCGCCTGAACTCCGAGCCGCCCCATCCTTCGGCGGCGCACCCCGTTCCGCCAGTCCCGTGCCGGGGCGCTGCGCGTTCCTCCCGGCGCTAACACCGCACGGGACCGGGTGGTACGGCTCGCCCTCGATTCCCGCAGGACGCACATTCTCCGCGGCGCGACGGCGCGGACCGTGACGCGCACCCGGCGCCCGCTTCCCCGCGGCCGGGAAGCGCGAGGATGCTTGAACACGGTGCGGCCGAGCAGCGCCGCATAGCCGGGGTGGTCGACGGAGGAAGGCGGGGGCGGGGGCCGGGAGTCCCCGTCTCCGGGAGCCAGGCCGGAAATCCATTCCCACACGTCGAAGAAACGGCCCCAAGGTATTTTGACCGTGTAGGCGCCGGCGACCTTGAACTCGGTGCCGAGGCTCCATGACCGCCGGGTCATCGGCGGCTCGTCCTGCCCTGCGACGGCCACGTCGGGCAGCGAAACGGACCTGGATCGGAAACGGGTGCGGAAGTGCGCCGTCTTGACGTCCATATAGGCCTGCAGCCTGCCGTCCCCCGACAGCGTGAGGCCGAAGTCGGGCGGGTTGAGGAAGCGCAGCCGGCCGCTCATCGAGGCCCGCGCCTCGAAGGAGGCCCCGCTATGGGGAATCCCCAGGGCCGAGCCCACGGAAAAGGAGCCGCCGACACCGGCGCCGCCCTCGAAGGTGAGCGCCAGGGCGTCCCGCGTGAACGAACCGGTCGCGCCGCCGCCGAGCCCTCGGTAGAGACTGAGCTTGAGGGCGAGACCGGCGTCGTCCACGGGGATCGAGACGGCGGAATCCCGGCCGGTGTTCGCGTTCTCCCCGGAATGGCGCGTCGCCGCCGCGCGCCCGGCGGAGTACGGAGCGTTCAGCGGCAAGGGCCCGGTGCCGGAGGATTCCCGCGGTGCGCAGGAGACGTCGACGACACAGCCGCAGGCGCGGCCGGAGTTCGGGCGCGCCTTCGGGACGATCAGCATGGCCGGAGCGGCCAGGATCATGGCGGACACCAAGATGATCCGGACACGTCTGTCCCTGCATGCTCGCTTCATGATTCCTCAGTCCGCGCACCTGCCCCCACCCGTACAGAACAGCGACACTATAACGCTAAGTATACAAAGAACTACATAGAGTAACCACTGGGTTCTTTACGCGACAATGCGGCGCTGGCCGGGCATGCGGCGCGGGCGGTGCACGACGGGCCGGGCCCGCCGCACCCCTCACGGGGAGGGTTCGGCGGGCCCGGGAGGAGGGTCGGGCCGGTCAGGACGCGGCGAGTTCGCGGCGGCGTTCGGCCCACTGGAGGGAGTGCCGGATGGCGTCCTCGATGGTGTACTCGGCCTTCCAGCCGAGCAGGTCCCGCGCCTTGGCCGGGTCGACGAAGGCGCCGACGACGTCCCCGGGGCGGGCGGGGGCGTCCTCGGTCCGGAAGGCGTCGCCGACGACCTCCCGGAAGGCGTCCACCAGCTCGCGGACGGTGGTGCCGTCACCGGTACCGAGGTTGATGACCTGGTAGCCGGGGCGGTCCCCCAGCGGGGGGATGATCGAGTCGAAGCGCAGGGCGGCCTCGTAGAAGGCGCGGGCGATGTCCCAGACGTGGATGTAGTCGCGGATCGCCGTGCCGTCGCGCGTCGGCCAGTCCACCCCGGTGATCTTGAAGGGGACGCCGAGGTCGTGGCACTCGATCATCTTGCCGAGGGCGTGCGTGGGCTTGCTGTTCTGCAGGCCGGTCCGCAGCCGCGGGTCCGCCCCGATCGGGTTGAGGTAGCGCAGCGAGACGACCCGCAGCCTGGACGCCTTGGTGAGGTCCTCCATGAGCAGCTCGGCCATCATCTTCGAGCGGGTGTAGGGGTTCTGGGGCTCCAGCGCGGAGGACTCCGACACCGAGAGGTCCGGCTCGGGCCGGTACATCCCCGCGGTGGACGCGAAGATCATCCGGTCGCGGCCGTTGCGGATGAGGTGGCCGGCGAGGTCGAGGGTCTTGCTGAGGTTGACCCGGTAGTAGCGCAGCGGGTCGGTCATCGAGTCGGGCACCACGATCAGCGCGGCGCAGTGGACGGTCGCGACGATGTCGGGGTGCTCGCCGAAGATCCGGTCCACCAGCCCGCCGTCGCCGATGTCGCCCCGGTAGAAGATCCTCCCGTCGGTGAACTCCGGCCGGCCCGTGACGAGGCTGTCGAGCACCACGGGCGTCACTCCGCGTTCGGCGAATGCGGAGGCGATCGTGCTGCCGATGAACCCGGCTCCCCCGGTGATCAGGACTTTCATGTGGCATCCCCTGATAGCCGTGCGTCCCCTGAAAGTGGTCACGCTCAGGATCAGGAGGCGATCGCGGAGGGTCAACGGCCCGCACCCCAGGTGACCGGCTCCGGACGGCGGTGAACCGGCGGCGCCGTCCGGGCGTCCGCGCACGAGTTCTTCCGCGGCCGTCACCAGCGAAGATCTCGGGAGCGCGGCGGACGGGCCGGCGGATGTCCGAAACGTGCGGTGGGCGGGCGAGTACAGCATTTGCAGGATCCGCCGCGCGCCGGCAGCGGTCATGGTCGGTGGATGCAACCGATCCGCGTCCTCATCGTGGACGATCACGCGCTCTTCGCCGAGGCCCTCGCGGCCCGGCTGGGCCGCGAGCCCGATCTGGTGATCCTGCCGATCGCCGCCGACGTGCGGCGCGCTCTCGCGCTGACCGCCACCGAGCGCCCGCGGGTGCTCGTCCTGGACCTGACGCTGGGCGCGGAGAACGGGCTCGACGTCCTGGGCCGCGTCCGCGAGGCGCACCCGGACGTGCGGGTCGTCGTGCTCACGGCGATGAGCGACCTGGACGCGCTGGTCCAGGCCGTCCGGCGCGGCGCCGTGGGCTGGCTGGAGAAGACCGAGAGCGCGGACCTCGTCGCGCGGGTGATCAGGTCCGCGGCCCGGCAGGGCGGCTGGATCCCGCCGGACGTCCTCGGCGAGGTGCTGCGCCGCCTCGTGCGCGGCGACGGGGAGCCGGTCGGCGGGGCCAGGCTCCTCGCCGGGCTGACGCCGCGCGAGCAGGAGGTCCTGCAGTGCATGGTGGACGGCCTCGGCCGCGCGGAGATCGCGGAAGAGCTGGGGCTGTCGGCGAACACCGTCCGCACCCACACGCAGAACCTGCTGTCGAAGCTCGACATGCACTCCGCGCTGGAGGCCATC
The DNA here is from genome assembly GCF_004349245.1 of Actinomadura sp. 6K520. GTDB lineage: Bacteria > Actinomycetota > Actinomycetes > Streptosporangiales > Streptosporangiaceae > Spirillospora. The sequence goes on from NZ_SMLC01000217.1 coordinate 10,385, forward strand.
ACGCTCGCGATGCGCGCCGGGATGCGTCCCACCGACCCCTGACC
>NZ_SMLC01000218.1 GCF_004349245.1 Actinomadura sp. 6K520
GGCGGGACGTGTGCGCCGTCGTCAGGGCTGAGGATGTCGCAGTTGAGGGCGATCGGTCCGAGGGAGATGCCGTCCCCGGGGCCGGCCCGGCCGGGGTCGGCCCCGGGAGGCAGGAGACGGTAGGCGGTCGCCTGGAAGTAGTTGGCGGACGGCTCTGCCTGCGCGGTGACGCGGGTCAGCCATTTGACGCTGCGTGCCCCTATCCATCCGGGGACGATCACTCGGAGTGGGGCGCCGTGGATCCGGGGGAGCGGTTCACCGTTCATCGCCCAGGCCAGGAGCACTTCCGGGCTCAGGGCCTTGGGGGTGGGGATGGAGCCGCCGTAGGGCTCGGGCGGATCGGGGAGAGGGGAGACATCCGGCGCGGCGAAGGCGATGTGGGCGGCTTCGGTGCGCAGGCCGGCGTGCGCCAGGACGTCGGCCAGGCGCACCCCGCTCCAGCGTGCGGTGGCGGTGGCGCCGGGGCCCCACGGCTCCTCACCGGGGATGTCGCGCACCTCCATCAGACCGGCGCGGCGGTTGCCGGCGCACTGCAGCGTCGCCGTCACCTCGACCTCGTCGAACCGCTCGCGCAACTGCTCCAGGGACAACTCCAGCGGATCGTGCACCAGGCCGTCCACGGTCAGCCGCCAGGCGGCGGGGTCGATCTCGGGAGCCGGACCGTGGTTGCGGCTGTAGAACGTGTCGTGCGGCGTCATCCGGTGCCCGGCGAGCGCCGTGCGGGGCGGCTCGGCGTTGTACGGCTCCCTCTCGTGCACCACCATGTCGTCCCGTTTTCCCCATGGACTCATGCCGTGGGGGTACCCGCACCGCGTGGTTGATGCGGTCTTCCCGCAGGTCATTGAAGTGCGAACGGCGTGCTTCCGGGTATGGCGGGCGAAAGACCGAACGCGGCCCGGTCGTTGACCAGGCCCTGACCTGGAGGGGGTCGATGTACTTCCAGCAGTTCTACTTCGAGGGTCTGGGGCACGCGTCGTACCTGCTGGGTTCGGAGGAGACCGGCGACGCGCTGGTGTTCGACCCCCGGCGGGACGTCAACGACTACCTGGAGCAGGCGCGCCGCAAAGGGCTGCGCATCCGGTACGCGCTGGACTCGCACGGCCACAACGACTACCTCTCCGGGGTGACGCAGCTCGCGGCCCGCACCGGCGCCCAAGCCCTCGGCGCGGCAACGGCGGACCTCGGCTACCGGCACCGCCCCCTGCGCGACGGGCAGCAGATCGAGATCGGCGAGATCGGCATCGAGGTGCTGCACACGCCCGGGCACACCCCCGAGCACATCAGCCTTCTCGTCTACGACCGGGACATCGGCGCTGACGAACCGGCGCTGCTGCTGTCCGGCGGTGCCCTGCTGGTCGGCGACCTGGCCCGGCCCGACCTGCTCGGCGGGCACGCGGAGGCCGAGGAGGCCGCCCGGGCCCTCTGCGCCACCGTGCGGGACAAGATCCTCACGCTTCCCGACCATGTGGAGGTCTTTCCGACGCATGTGGCCGGTTCGCTGTGCGGCGGCAGCATCGGGAGCAGGCTGTCCACGACGGTCGGCTACGAGCGGCGCACCAACCCCCGGCTCGCCGGGACCGACGACCCCGAGCGGTTCGCCGAGCGCTGCCTGCGGACGGACACCCTGCCCGCCGTGCCGCCGTACTGGCGCCGGATGCGCGCGCGGAACCTGGCGGGCGTCGAGCCGGTCACCCTGGTCCCGGAGCCGCCCGCGCTGCAGATGGAGCAGGTCATGCGGGTCCGGGACGAGGGGGCCGTGGTGCTGGACGTCCGCGAGCCGGAGGCGTTCGGCGGGGGCCACGTCCCCGGCGCGCTCAACGTCGGTCTCGGATCGTCCTTCGCCACCTGGGCGGGGACCGTGCTGCCGGAGGCCGCCCGCGTCGTCCTCGTCGTGGACCGCCCCGAGGACGTCGGGACGGTGACCTGGGACCTGCTGCGCATCGGCTACGACCCGCCCATCGGCTGGCTGGCCGGCGGCATGACGGCGTGGCGCGCGGGCGCCGGGCCGCTGGAGCGCCTGCCGCAGATCAGCGTCGGCGAACTCCACGACCGCGTGCAGGCCGAGGAGGTGAACGTGCTGGACGTCCGCCAGCCCGCCGAATGGTCCGCCGGGCACGTCCCGGGCGCCGCCTTCATCACCGGCGCGGAACTGCCCGCACGGCTCGGCCGGGTGCCCCGCGGCAGGCCGCTCGCCGTGACCTGCAGCACCGGATACCGCTCCTCCGTCGCCGCGAGCCTGCTGGCCGCGCACCAGGACGAGCCGGTCCTCAACGTGCTCGGCGGGATGACGGCGTGGCAGGCCGCCGGCCACCCCGTCGAGGTCCCCGCCGACGTCCCCGCCGGCGCGCGCTGAGCGGGTCAGGCGACCTCGACGAAGCCGAGGTGCTCGTAGAGGCGGCGGGCCCGGCGGTTGCGGCGGGTGACGGCGAGGGTCAGGGTGTCGTGGCCCTGCTCGGCGAGCGCGTGCATGGCCGCGCGGACGAGCCCCTGCCCGAGGCCGTTGCCGGAGTGGGACGGCGCGGTGAAGAGGAACGCGAGCAGCGGCAGGCCCCGGTAGAGGGTGACGAGTGCGGCTCCCACGGGGCGGCCCCGGTCCTCGGCGACGAACGACGCGGCGGGGAGGAACGTGCCGTACTCGCCGTCCAGTGCGAGCCGGATCTCGCGTGCCGCGCCTCCGGGGTCCCCGACGTCGGCCTCGTCGGGCGTTCCGCGGTAGGCGTCCCACATGACCGGGCCGAGCGCCGGGACGTCGCCGGCGCGGAACGGGCGGACACCGGGCGGGGGCGGCGGCGTCGCGCGCAGCGGCGCCTGGAAACGGCTGCGCACCGGTGCACCGAACGTCCCGGATGTCATGGTTTCGAGTCTAGATTGGCGCCCCCACCCGAGCCGGGCGGGGGCGCCGGCCGCGTCAGCGCTTGTAGCGGCGGCCGTGGATCATGTTGATCATGTTGAGGACGCGGGCCATCTCCTTCTCGGTGCGCTCGAAGGAGGTGAGGTTCATCGTCGCGAACCGCTGCCGCGTGATGGCCTTCGGGCGGGTGAACTCGCGCAGGCCGTCCGCGCCGTGGATCCGGCCGAACCCGGACTCGCCGACGCCGCCGAACGGCAGCGCGGCGACCTGGGCGAACGCGGCGAAGGCGTTGATCGACGTCATGCCGGAGCGCATCCGGCGGGCGACGTCCATCGCGCGGGACCTGTCGCCGGAGAAGATCGTCCCGGCGAGGCCGTAGCTGGTCCGGTTGGCCTTCTCGACGGCCTCGTCGAGGTCCTTGACGCGGTGGACGGTGATCGTCGGACCGAACGTCTCCTCGCACACGGCGGCCGAGTCGTCCGGCACGTCGGTCAGCACGACCGGCTCCACGTACGGCTTGCGCACGGACTCGGCGCCGCCGACGACGGCCTTGCCGCCCTTGTCCAGGGCGTCCTTGATGTGCCGCTCGATGATGTCGAGCTGGGCCGGCATGGTGATCGGGCCGTAGGCGGCCTCGCGGTCGAAGCCGGGACGCAGGTCCTTGGCCTTGTCGGTGAGCTTGCCTAGGAACTTGTCGTAGGCGTCGTCGACGACGTAGATGCGCTCGACGCCGATGCAGGTCTGGCCCGCGTTCGACATCGCGCCCCACAGCGCCGCGTCGGCGGCGGCGTCGAGGTCGGCGTCGGAGTCGACGATGCAGGCGTCCTTGCCGCCGCACTCGGCCACGATCGGCGTGAGGTTCTCCGCGCACGCGGCCATGACGCGCTTGGCGGTCCGGGCCGAGCCGGTGAAGGCGATCTTGTCGACGTGCGGGGACGAGGCGAGCGCCGCGCCGGTCTCGCCCAGCCCGGTGATCGTCTGCAGCACGGGGTGCTCGGGCACGACGGCCGAGACGAGCTCCTCCAGGAACACCCCGACGCCCGGGGTGAACTCCGACGGCTTGAACACCACGGCGTTGCCGGCGGCGAGCGCGTAGGCGATGGAGCCCATCGGGGTGAAGATCGGGTAGTTCCAGGGGCCGATGACGCCGACGACGCCGAGCGGCTGGTACTCCAGCACGCACTTCTGGTTGATCGCCATGAGGCCCGGGTAAACGGTGCGCGGGCCGAGGGTCTTCCGGGCGTTGCGCGCGGCCCAGTCCAGGTGGGAGATCGCCATGATCGTCTCCAGCTGGGCGTCCTGGAGCGGCTTGCCGGTCTCCTGGTGGACGAGCTCGGCCATCCGGTTGAGGTTGCGGGTCAGCGAGCCCTTGATGTTGAGGAGCCGGAGCCTGCGCTCCTTCCACCCGAGGGCGCGCCACCAGCCGGCCGCCTCCCGGGCGCGCTCGACCGCCGCGGCGACGGCGGCGGCGTCCCGGACGGGATGCTCGGCGACGACCTCGCCGGTGGCCGGATTCAAGGACGCGAACGTCTCGGTGCTCTCCGTGGCCACGGACATGAGGAACCTCCCGGGAGGAGCCTGGTAAGTGATTGCTTGCAGGTGTGTACCGGCTAGTAAATCACTCTACGTCCCGGACGGTCACCCCAAGGGCACCGGACGTCAGTCGCTCCACCACTGGAAGAGCGAGTGCCCGAACTGGATCGGGAACTCGTCCAGCCCCAGCGCGCCGGTGATGTTGAAGATCACGTCGAAGAACGCCTGGTTGATCGGCCCCAGCCAGAGCAGGGCGATCAGGATGAGGAAGGCGTAGCCGCCGTAGGGGGCGATCTTGTCGACCAGGGCGCGCGGCAGATACGGCTCGACGATGCCGAAGCCGTCCAGCCCCGGGATCGGCAGCAGGTTCAGCACGGCGGCCGTGACCTGGAGGAACGCCAGGAACGCCACGCCCAGCCAGAACACGCCGTGGTCCTGGTGGGCGAAGTTCTTGTAGAGCACCGCGAGCATGATCGCGAACAGCGCGTTCGACAGCGGGCCCGCCGCGGAGATCAGGCTGTGCCGCAGCCGCCCGCGGATCCGGTGCCGCTCGATCCAGACGGCACCGCCGGGCAGGCCGATACCGCCGAGCACGATGAACACCACCGGGATCAGGAAGCTGAGCGTGATGTCGGAGTACTTGAGCGGGTTCAGCGTGAGGTAGCCCTTGGAGACGACGCTGCGGTCGCCCGACCGGTAGGCCATGTAGGCGTGCCCGAACTCGTGCAGGCACAGCGACACCATCCACGCCGCGAGCACGAACCCGAAGAGCGCGAGCCGGGCCGGTTTGGCCGGCTCGTCCGCGTACCGCCAGGCGATCAGGCCGCACAGGACCGTCGCCGCCACGATCGCGAGGAAGATCGGGCTCGGCCGGACGGCCGCGCCCCCTCGCGTCCCGTGCGCAGTCCCCTCCATCGCTTCGGCCCCTCTCGCCGCGCCGGCTCACCCGGCGCTCCGGTCCCGTCCGATCTTCGAAGCTACCCGCTCGCCGGAGTCACGGCGCCGCGATGACCGGGACGACGTACGTGCGCAGGAAGCGGCGCAGCTCCTCGGCGTCCCGGTCGCGGTCCATGACGATCAGCGAGGTGATGATGCGGAAGAGGAACTCCACCGTCCCCTCCACCTCGATGTCGGCCCTGAGCGTCCGCTGCCGCTGCGCCCGCTCGAAGTGCGGCCGCACGTAGTCGCAGCAGACCGCCAGCACGTGCTCCGCCGCGCCGGCCACCGCCGCCTGCATGTGCCCCGCCGCCTCCGGCACCAGGAAATGGGTGATCGTCGGCTCGTTGCGGACGTGCTCGATCGCGTCGAGCGTCCCCTCGACGATCGCCTCGGCCACCGACCGCTCCCGGCGCAGCCGGTCGGCGAGCCGGTCCAGGAACCGGCGCAGGTCCCGGACCACGACTTCGAGGATCAGCTCGTCCCGCCCGCCGGTGACGCTGCGGTACACGGTCGCCCGGGACAGCTTCGCCGCGGCCGCGATGTCCTCGACCGTCGTCTTGGCCACGCCGAAACGACGGAAGCACTCGTCGGCGGCGTCGATGATCCGTTCCCGCGTCGCGTCGGTGGTGGTGGCCATGGACATACCTGAACACTACCGGCGCTCAGAACAGGGTGCCCTCGTGCTCGATGCCGCGCAGCGCGTCGTAGTCGAGGGTGACGCAGTGGATGCCGCGGTCGGCGGCGAGCACCCGGGCCTGCGGCTTGATCTCCTGGGCGGCGAACACGCCGCGGACCGGCGCGAGATGCGGGTCCCGGTTGAGCAGCTCCAGGTACCGGGTGAGCTGCTCGACCCCGTCGATCTCCCCGCGCCGCTTGATCTCGATGGCGACCGTGGCGCTGTCGGCGTCCCGGCACAGGATGTCGACCGGGCCGATCGCGGTGGGGAACTCCCGGCGGATCAGCGTGTACCCGTCCCCGAGCGTCGTGATGTGCTCGGCGAGCAGTTCCTGCAGGTGCGCCTCCACGCCGTCCTTCCGCAGGCCGGGGTCGAGGCCGAGTTCGTGGCTCGTGTCGTGCAGGATCTTCTCGATGGTGAGGATGAGCCGCTCGCCCGACTTGCCGTGCGTGACCGTCCAGCGCGCGACGGCGCCGTTCTCCTCGTAGCTCTCCTCGCGCAGCGAGCAGGGCGGGTTCATCCAGTTGAGGGGCTTGTAGGCGCGGTCGTCGGCGTGGACGCTCACGCTCCCGTCCGCCTTGATCAGGATCAGGCGCGGCGCCATCGGCAGGTGGGCGGTGAGCTTGCCGGCGTAGTCGACGCTGCAGCGGGCGATAACGAGACGCACGGCGCCCAACTCTAGTGCCCGATCCGGCCTAAGGCGGCGCGACCGCGGATCTAGGGCGTCATGCCGATGTGGGTCCGGGCGCCTTAGGACGAACCTCTTGGATGTCGGACCGCGTCAGGTGGGCCGGCATTGATGAGGAGGGACCGTGTACCACCACGACATCATGCGGTCGCTCATGGCGGAGCGGGTACGCGAGCGGCTGGCGGAGGCGGAGGCGCAGCGCGCCGGCCGGTTCGCACGCCGCGCCCGCGAGTTCTGGGCCGACCGCGCCGAGCGCGTCGCCGCCCGCCCGCCCCGGCGTTCGTCCAGGCGGGCCGCGCCGCAGCGCTGACCGTCCCCGCCCGGCTAGCGGAATGAAAACCTTTGTCAACCCCTGGAATTCTCCGGAAACCGGGATTAGCTTCGCGAGAGGGAGTCATCCTCCGTCTGGCGAAAGGACCCCCGCATGTCTCTTGACGTGACCCCGGAACTCCTGGAGACGGCACAGCGAGGCGAAGTCGGCGACGCCGCCTTCGTCGAGTGCATCAGAACGTCCCTCCCGTACGCGTGGGACATGATCAGCGGACTGGTGGCGCGGCTCCAGGTGGACGGCGGCGACTTCGCCGACAACCTGACGCCGCCGCCGGACGAGCAGGCCCGCGGCCAGCTCCTCCGCGTCCTGGCGAGCGACGCCATGCGCGGCACCCTGGAACGGCACTTCGGCATCAGGCTCGCCTTCCAGAACTGCCACCGCGTCGCCGTCTTCCCCGCCGGCGACTCGGACGCCCACCGGACGTTCGTCACGGCCCGCGAACAGATCCTCAACCAGTCCCCCGAACTCCGCGACTGCTGATCCGCGACCCGCGGCGTGCCCCTGCGCGACCGCAGGCGGCACGCCGCGGTCGTGCCCGCTCCGTCACGCTGTACCGGCGACGGCGGCACGGACCCCGGGGAGGACCTCTTCGCCGAGGCGGGCGATGTTCTCCAGGGCCGCGGTGCGGGAGCCGGCGGCCTCCACCAGGAGGATCAGGTGCTTGATCCCCGTCTTCCGGACCGTGGCCACGAGGGAGTCCGCGCAGTCGTCCGGTGAACCCACGGCATGCAGTTCGCACATGCGGCGCGTGTAGGCGACGGGGTCGCGGGGCGGGCGGGGACGGTCGTCCACGGCGACGTAGCCGTCCAGGCCGGGGCCCAGCCAGCGTGGCATCTCTTTCATGAGGGTCCTGACGGCCTCCTCGCGCGAGTCGGCGACCTGGGCGACATGCGTGGAGATGTGCGGGAGGTCCGGCAGGCCGTGCCGGGCGACGGCGGCGGCCTTCTCCTCCGGTCCGACGTGCATGCCCAGCAGCATCGGCAGGCCGCGTTCCGCCGCCAGTGTCTCGGTGGCGGGGGACGTGCACGCGACCGTCACCGGGGGTGGGGCAAGCGCGCGCGGGACGACCGGCACCTCGCGGAAGCGGAAGTGCTCACCCCGCCAGGAGACCCGGTCCGACCGCAGCCAGGTGAGGAGCAGGTCCAGGGACTCGGCGAAGCCTTGCTCGTAGCGGGGCAGGCCGGTGCCGAACACCTCAAGGTCGCGCCAGGGGCCGCCGCGTCCCACGCCCAGGCGGAACCGGCCGCCCGACAGCAGCGACAGCATCGCCGCCTGCTCCGCGAGCGCCACCGGGTGCTGGGTGGAGAGCACGCTGACGGCCGTCCCGACATGGATGCGCCGGGTGACGGCCAGGAGATGCCCGGCCATGAGCGTCGCCGACGGGACGACCCCGTACGACATGAAGTGGTGTTCGGCCAGCCAGACGTCGTCGAACCCGGCCCGTTCGGCGGCGACCGCGGCCTCGACCGTCCGGGACAGGGCATCGGTGTCGTTCTGGTGGGGGAAACGGGTGGCGAGGAGGAAGATTCCGAGGCGCACGTCACCGTCGTACCCGCCATGGGGAACCCGCGGGCATTCTGCGAGACTGCCGTGCATGACTGGTGGTTCGTTCAGCAGAGTCGGGGTCGTCGGACTGGGCACGATGGGGGCGGGCATCGCCGAGGTGCTGGCGCGCGGCGGCCTCGCGGTGGTCGGCATCGAGGTGAACCAGGACGCGCTGGAGCGCGGGCGCGGGCACCTGGAGAACTCCACCGGACGCGCCGTCAAGCGCGGGCGGCTCACCGAGGACGCGCAGCGGGAGATCCTCGGCCGGGTCACGCTGTCGACCGACTTCGCCGACCTCGGCGACTGCGACCTCGTCATCGAGGCCGTCCCCGAGCGGCTCGACCTGAAGCGCACGGTGTTCGCCGAGTTGGACCGGGTGTGCCGCGACGACGCCGTCCTCGCCACCAACACCTCGTCGCTGCCGGTCACCGACATCGCGGTGAGCACCGGCCGGCCCACCAAGATCGTCGGGGTGCACTTCTTCAACCCGGCGCCCGTGATGAAGCTCGTCGAGGTCATCGCGACCGTGCTGACCGAGCCGGACGCCGTGACCCGCGTCGCCGACCTCGTGCGGACCCTCGGCAAGACCCCGGTGACGATCGGGGACCGCGCCGGGTTCGTCGCGAACCGGCTGCTGTTCGGCTACCTGAACCAGGCCGCGTCGATGCTGGAGTCCGGGCACGCCACCCGCGACGACATCGACACCGCGATGAAGGCGGGCGCGGGCCTGCCGATGGGCCCGTTCACCCTCATGGACCTGATCGGCCTCGACACCTGCCTGGAGGTGCTGGACGCGATCTACGCCGAGTCGCGGGACCGCCGCCACGCCGCCTCCCCGCTGCTGCGCGAACTCGTCACCGCCGGGCTGCTCGGCCGCAAGACCGGCCGTGGCTTCTACACCTACGGCGAGTCCGCGGCCGAGGAAGCCGAGCGGGCCGCCGACGGCCCGAAACCGGTCGTGGGCGTCGTCGGCGTCGGCCCGCTCGCGGACGCGATCAGCGCGCTGTGCGACCGGGCGGGCGCCGAGATCCGCGCCTCCGCCGCCGGGTTCGCCGAGTGCGACCTGCTCATCGAGGCGGCCGAGGACGCCGAGGCCGGGCGGGCGCTGCTGTCGGCCGCCGCCCAGGCCGCCGGGCCGGCCACGGTCCTGGCCGTCACCTCGGTGGACGGCCCGGTGATCGAGCAGGCGATGGCCACCGGGCGTCCCGCCGACACCGTCGGCCTGCACCTGCCGGACCCGGCGGGCCCCCTCGCCGAGATCGCCGCCACGGTCGCCACCGCCCCGGAGGCCGCCGACCGGGCGGCCGACATCCTCGGCCGGCTCGGCCGCACCGTCGTCCGCTGCCGCGACCGCGCGGGGTTCATCGTGGACGCCCTGCGCTTCCCCTACCTGAACGACGCCGCGGCCATGCTCGGCGCCGGCTACGCCGACGCCGACTCGATCGACGCCGCGATGACGCTCGGGTGCGGCTACCCGACCGGGCCGATCGCCGACCTCGACCGCCTCGGCCTGGACCGCGCGGTCGCCGTCCTCCGCGCCCTCCACACCGAGACCCGCGACCCCGCCGTGGCCCC
>NZ_SMLC01000219.1 GCF_004349245.1 Actinomadura sp. 6K520
GGGAAGAAGGTGCGGCGGGGCCGTGCCGTCGACAAGGGGTGCACGCGGCTTTGGGATGGGGGCGACCGGGGTGTCGGGCCCGGTGATGCGGCGGATGTCGATGGCGCCGGGGTCCGGGCGGTCGATGAGCGGCACCTGGGACGCCCCGTAGTGCCCGCCGCGCGCCCAGTTCTTGCGGCCGCGGTCGGCGTGGTACGACTGCGGCGACGGCAGCGGCGGCCCGGCGGGCCAGCGGCGCGCGACGCCCCACGTGTCCAGCCACTGGACGATCGCGTCGATGCCGGTGAGCAGCGTGCCGGTGAACGGCGCCCGGGACTGGCCGACGACCATGATCTGCACGCAGACGCGGCCCTCGCGGCCGACGCGCCCGCCGAGCAGCCGGGCGGCGCGGGTGACGGGCAGGAGCTGGACGATCTCGCCGGTGCCGGGATGCCAGACCAGGTGCGGCGGGCGGTCGTCCTTGACGAGGTCGGCGGCCACCGAGCGGGCGGAGACGGTGCGGGGATCGTGCTCGCCGGTGCACCATACGACCCGGGGAGCACCTCCTCGCAGAGCTCCGCCGTCCTGTCGCGCCGGCATGCGGCCGGCTCCCGGCAGCCATGCGTCTGCCACGGTTTGTCCCCCCCAATCGGGCGGTCTAGTCCCGAATGGTCTAGTCCTACTCTCATAGCCCAGCAGGACGTAAAAAGTCCAGCTTGCCGTCATGGGCCGGAGATGACGGCTTTGACCGCCGGGCGAGGTAGGTACCCACTTGCTCGGCTGTCGTCGCAGAGGCGTACCCCGGGGCCCCTCGGCTTGCACCTGGCGTTCTCGTTCTCATCTGGAAGTCTCACCGAACCGGCCGTTCCGCGCCGAACGCCGGGGCGTCGTCGCACGTCAGCGGCATGCTGTGCGCCAGGTGAACCCTTCCTGCAAATCGGCCGGAAGTGGCCGGAGGGTCTCCCCGCGCGGGCGGCAGGTACCCGGGTGGGGTTCACAGCACGGACCGAGTCACGTTCTAATAGGGCGTCATGACCGTTGACGCAGAGCTTCCCCCCGGGGTCCCCGGCATCGACGTCCCCCGCCTGGCGGACTGGCTCGCCCGCGAGCTGCCCGGTACGGGACGCATCAGCGCGATCGACCTGATCGCCGGCGGCCGCTCGAACCTCACCTACGGGATCACCCTGGACGGCGGCCGCCGCATCGTGCTGCGCAGGCCGCCGCTCGGGCACGTCCTGCCGACGGCCCACGACATGGGCCGCGAATACCGCGTGCTGACCGCGCTCGGTGATGGCACAGCGGTTCCGGTGCCGAGGACGCTGGCGTTCTGCGACGACGAGGACGTCATCGGCGCGCGCTTCTACCTCATGGACTACGTCGAGGGGCGCGTCCTGCGGACCCGCGAGGACGCCGCGGACATGACGCCCGAGCAGGCGCGGGGCCTCAGCGAGGCGCTGGTGGAGGCGCTCGCCGCCATCCACACCGTCGACGTGAAGGCCGTCGGCCTTGCGGACTTCGGCAGGCCGAGCGGCTACATGGCGCGCCAGCTCAAGCGCTGGGGCAAGCAGTGGGACGGGTCCCAGGAGGCCATCCGCGCCACCGGCACCACCCGGGACCTGCCCGAGTACGACCGGCTCGTGGCGAGGCTCGCCGACCGGCTGCCGGCCGACGCTCCGGCGCGCCTCGTCCACGGCGACTTCCGGCTCGACAACGCGCTCGCCAGGCTCGAACCCCGGCCGGAGATAGCCGCCGTGGTCGACTGGGAGATGTCGACGCTCGGCGACCCGCTGTCCGACCTCGGGCTGACGCTCGTCTACTGGGCCGAGGCGGCCGACGCCGACAAGCTGCCCGTCGGCGCGACGATCACCTCCGCGTCGGGCTTCTTCACCCGGAACGAGTTCACCGGGCGGTACGCGGCGCTGACCGGCTACGACCTGGCCGACCTGGACTTCTACGTCGCGTTCGCCTGCTTCAAGCTCGCCGTCATCCTCGAAGGCATCCACGCGCGCTATCTGCAGAAGGCGACCGTCGGCGAAGGGTTCGACCAGATCGGCGAGGGTGTTCCCGTGCTGCTGAACCGGGCGCACCGCACCCTGGACACCGGCACCATCTGAGGACACCGGCGGGCCGAGGCGCCCCGGCAGGGGCGCCTCAGCAGTACGAGACGCGGGCCGAGCCGCCCGGGGAGAACGAGACCGAGCCGGTCCTGTCGCCGAAGCAGAAGACGTTGGTGCGGCGCACGGTCACGTTCGCGGAGGCGCCGGCCGCCAGGCGCCCGGCCCCGCCCGCGCTCAGCTCACCGGACGTTCCGGTCACCCGCCAGTTCACCGGCCCGCCCACGGCGGTGATGCGGACGGAGCACGCCTCGCGGGTGCCCATGCCGCAGCCCTCCACCGACAGCGTGCCGGGCCTCGGGGGCTCGGGCTCGTCGGTGTCCGACGGCGGCGGCCGCAGCGGCGGGCGGGTCGTCGCCGTCCGCGTCGGCGTGGCGGACGGCGAGGGCGTCTTCGACGGCGACTTCGTCCGGGTCGGGGACGGCGACGTGACCGTGGGGGACGGGTCGGTCGGCGTCGGCTCGGGCTGCCCCGAGGCCACCGGCTCGCCGCTGTCGGCGGGCGCCGGACCGGCCGCGGACGTGTTCGACCCGTCGCCGCCGAACGCCGACACCGCCCCCGCCGACAGCACCACCACTCCCACCGCCACGGCCAGGGCGGCGACCAGGGGGCCGCGCCGCCGGGCCGGGCGCTCGCGGCCGCGCGGCGGCGTCGGCTGGTAGGGGAGCGGCCAGCCGTACTCGTCGAACGGCTCGGTCCAGGCGGCGATGGCGCGGCGGTTGCCCGCGCGGTCCTCGGCGGTCGCGGCGGTCAGCACGTCGAGCCGCAGCTCCGCGGGGATCGCCGCGATCGGCAGCACCGACAGCAGCCGGTCGGGCGGCAGCGCCGCCGTCTGGCGCTCCGCGCACGCCGGGCAGCCCGCCACATGGCGCACGAGCGCCGCCGCCGCCCGCGGGGGCAGCGGCCACGACTCGGTCAGCGCCGCGACGCCGGGGCAGTCCTCCCAGTGGTTCTGCGCGATGAGGGCCGCGTGCAGCGCGGCGGCGAGGTCCTCGCGCGTCCGCTCCACGAGCGCGAGCATCTCCTCCAGCGGAATCCCGAGGATGCCGCACAGGTCGACCTCGTCCAGCTCGTGCCGCACCAGCAGGTCGATCGCCTCGCGCTGCCGGCCGTTGAGCGCGGCGAGCGCGCTGTGCGCGAGGAGCCGGCGTTCCGCACGCCGGACGAGCTGCTCCTCGGTCAGCTCGTCGTCGGCCTCGGGCGCCTCCTGCCCGGTGTGCCGGTTGGGGCTGTCGCGGCGCCGCATGGACTCCTTGCGGGCGATCGCGTACATCCAGCCGCGCAGCCGTTCGGGCTCGGTGAGCCGGTCGATGTGCTCGCGGGCCGCGATGAAGGCGTTGCGCAGTGCCCCGGCCGCCTCCACGCGGTCGCGGAGCAGCCCGTGGCAGTAGTCGTAGAGGAACGGCGCGTAGGTGTCGTAGACCTCGGTCAGCGCGATGACGTCCCCGGCCCGCAGCGAGTTCGCCAGCCTGACGTCGTCGTTCTGCCCGGGCCCTGGCTCACCGGCCACGGGTACCCTCCCAGTCGATTTCGGTGTCGTCGATCAAACCCCCGGGGAGCGCCGACGCCTGCCGGCCCGCTCTGGTTGCCTGATCTTGCCACCAAGTCGCCGAGATTTCTCCCGGACACGGCGAAGTCCGTGACGGAATAGGTACACATTGTGGCCGTTTGGCCTAGTCGACCAGCTTTCCGACATCCGAAATGTGATGCAGATCACGTTTCGCGATCAGTCGCCCGGGCCGCCCGGACTCCCGTCCTCGGAGCACGCGAGCGTGACCGTGCCGCGCTGGCCCGTCGAGAAGCTGACCGTGCCGCTGCCGCCCGGCGGTACGCAGTTGCCGCTGACGCTGACCACCGCCGTCCGGCCGTCGGCGAGCGTACCGCCGCCGCTGGCGCTGAGCCCGGCGGACGCGCCCGTCACGGCCCAGGTCACCGTCCCGCCCACGGCGCGCACCGGAAGGGCGCACCTGCCGGGGCCGGGGCCGCTGATCGTGCAGCCGCCGACCAGCAGCGTCCCGGTCCGCGGGCGCGTGACGCTCGGCCGTGGGCTGGACGGCCGGGCCGACCGCGTCCGGGTCCGCGTCGGGGTCGGGGTCGTCGTGGACGGGGTGGGCGTCGGAGTGCTGCTCTCCGTGGGCGTCGGGGACTCCGTGGGCTCCTCGGTCTCGCTCGGCGGGGCCGAGTCGGGGGCCGACGTGGCCGGCCCGGGGGAGTCCTGAGCCTCCGTCCCTCCGGTGGGCGACCCCTGCATGACGTAGAACGCGCCCGCCACGATCACCACTACGGCGGCCACGGCGGCGAGCACGGGCCAGAGCGCGCGCGGGGTGCCTCGTGCGGGATGGGGGTGCGCGGGCGGCTCGTCCTCGCTGATCGGCCAGCCCCAGGTGTCGAACGGTCCGGCGTGGTAGGCGATGTCGTCCAGGTCGGGGGCCAGCGCCGGATCGGTGGCGGTGGCCATGACGTGGCCGCGCAGGTCGGTCGGCATCGTCGCGACGGGCATCACCTGCAGCAGCCGCGCCGCGGACACCGGCCGGTCGCGCTGGGGCGCGCACGCCGGGCACGCCTCCATGTGGTCCACGAGCGCGCGGACGGCCGGGGGCGGGAGCGGCCAGCCGCCCTCGCCCGCGATCGCCGCCGCCTGCGGGCAGCCTCCGCCGTTCCGCGCGATGTGCGCGGCGGTGAGCGCGCCGTCGAGGCGGGCGCGGGCCCGGCCGGTCAGGTCGGCGGCCTCGTGCGCGTCCATGCCGAGGACGCCGCCGATCTCCGCGGCGTCCAGACCGTGCCGCAGCATGAGGTCCAGGGCTTCGCGCTCGCGCCCGCGCAGGGCCGCCAGGCCGCTGTGGACGAGCTGGCGCGCCTCCAGCCGCTTGGCCAGCTCCGCGCCGTCCAGGAAGCCCTCCTCGACCTCCGGGGCCTCGTGCCGCTCGGCGGGCCGCTCCGGGTCGCGGAGGCGCCGCATGGACTCCTTGCGGACGAGCGCGTACAGCCAGCCGCGGAAGCGGTCGGGCTCCCGCAGGGCGGGCACGTGCGCGTAGGCGGCGACGAGCGCGTCGTGGAGCGCGCCGGCCGCCTGCTCCTGGTCGCGCAGCAGCGCGTGGCAGTAGTCGTACAGGCGGGCCGCGTAGCGGTCCATGACCTGGATCAGCGCGCTCGCGTCGCCCGCGGCCAGGGACCGGGCCAGGCGCTCGTCGTCGGCGCGCTCGAAACTGGGCCAACCGGACACAAGGTCCTCCCGCGGGCTGTGTGCGGATTCCTCGTCCGCGTCGTCGGGGACGGCCGGAAGATCCGATGGGGAGCTGCTGCGCTCGTCCCGCCGCCGGTGGGCGGCGGAGTGCCGTTCACCCGGTGCTCCGGGTGACTCCCCCCGATCGGCCGCCCCTTCGAGGCGGCTCGCTTCCCCGTCACGGGCCGGGGAGGGAAGGCGGTCGGAGGCCCGACGGCCCCGCTCCCCGTCGGGCCTCCACCAGGTTGGACGGCCGGGTGCGGCGCCCGGTTGACACCGAACGCCGGGAAAAATCAAGAACTACCTGACGCATCCGGATGATCACCGAACGATGATCATCCGGATGCGGGCCGTGCGATTCCGGTCACCGAGCGCTGCTCACTGGATGCGGCGGGACAGCGCCTTGAGGAAGATCTTCTGGATCTCCTCCGGGGTCTGCGCGACCTGGACGGTGCCGTTGGTCGCCTCCGCGATCTTCTCCAGCTCGTTGACGTCCACGCCGCTGCCGAACCCGATCATGTTGACCTGGATCGGCTTGTTCGGGTCCTGCATGCCCTTGAGCTGGTCGAGGGTGGTTCGCAGCGACGGGCCGCCGTCGTCGTCGTTCTTCCCGTCCGTCAGCAGCAGGATGGAGTTGCCGAACTCCGGCTTGTAGGTGTCGTTCATCATCTTGTACGCGGCGAGCATCGTCCGGTACAGCCCGGTGTCGCCGTTCGGCTTCGGCTGCATCGAGTTGAGCGTCGAAAGCACGAGGCCGCGCCGGGTGTTGGACCCGATCCGCTCGCCGAGCGGGCCGATCGGCACCGTCTTCTTGTACGGGAGATCGCCGTCCATGTTCGTCGAGAACAGCCACTGGCCGAGCTCGGTGTCGTCCGACATCATGCTCAGGCCGCCCTGGGAGACCTGGGCGAGGGCCTGCAGCCGGTTGGTGTTCGGCCCGACCTTCTCCAGCATCGAGCCGGACACGTCGATCAGCGTCAGCATGCGCAGGCCGAGCGACAGCTTCGACCACGCCTGCATGACCTTCGCGACGTCCTCGCTCTTCGGCGTCGGGAGCTGCCGCGGGCGGGCCGGGCTGACACCGGCCTTCTGGTCGAAGCCCTCCGGCGCCTTGCCGTCCGCGGTGCGGAACCCCAGTTCGTGGACGTCGTTGCGGGTGGCCTCGGTGCGCAGCGCCTTCTCCAGCAGGCGGGCGCCCTTCTGCTTGGCGGCGTCCTTGCTGGTGACGGTGAACGGGTAGTCCATCGACAGCGTGCCCTCAAGCGGGTACAGCGCGACCGCCGGCTCCTGCGGCCTGGTCCGGTTGTAGCTCCACAGCGCCTGCTCGGACGACAGGGAGATCGGCTTCTTGCCGCCGGTGCTCTTGCTGAACGCCTCGAACTCCGCGTCGACCGTGGGGACGGTGCTCTCCCGGACGGTCCGCACGATGCCGGTGAAGATCGAGTCCCGGTTGGGGTCGTTCGCCAGCAGCGTGCTGGTGACCATCAGCGAGCCCATGCCCGCCGCGTTCCGCATCGGGTCGGGGACGACCAGCCGCACCGTGCCGGCCGGGATCATCTGGTTCTTGGTCACCGCGCCGCCCGCGGTGCCGCCGGCGGCCTTGAGCAGGTTGTCCCAGGACGGGCTGGCGGTGATGCCCTGCTTCTTCAGCTGCTCCGCGAGCGTCTGCGGCAGGCCCACCACGATTGGGCTCGTCGCCACCGAGGTCTTGGTGGGCACGACGTCGTTCTTCTTGCCGTCGCCGCCCGCCTGCGCCAGCGAGATCCACAGCGACGAGTCGGGGATCCACACGTCCGGGCGCTCGTTCGCCGCGTTCGCCACACCCTGCCCGGAGATCAGCGTCGTCACCGACGCCGGCTCGACCTTCTTCACCGTGGCGCGGACGCACTTGCCGTCCGCCTCGTGCGAGCCGTCGTTGAAGCGCTTGGCGGCCTTCTCCACGACCGGCGCGATGTCGGGCGCCGCCGCCACCGACAGGCTCAGCGCGTCGTCGCCGGTGCAGCCGCCGCTCTCGGCGAACGCGTACACGCCGACGCCCAGCAGCAGCGCCAGGCCCACGGCCCCGGCCATCGGCCCGATCAGCGCGGTCGCGTTGCGCTTGCGCTTGCGGCGCCCGTACTCGTAACCGCCGGACTCGCCGCCGTAACCACCGGATCCGCCCGACCCGCCGTAACCACCGGATCCGCCGTAACCACCGGATCCGCCGGACCCACCGGAACCGCCGGAACCGCCGCCGTAGCCGCCGGAGTCGCCCTGCCCGCCGAAGTACCCGGACGGGCCGCCGTCGGAGCTGCGGATGGAGTCGTACTCGCTGTACCCGGTCCCGGCCAGCGGAGACGAGGAGCCGCCGGGCGGCGGGCCCTGGGGGTTCCCGGACACCGGCTCCCCGGACCGGCGGCCCTCCTGCACCCCGCCGTACCCGCCGCCGTAGCCGGGGTGCTCACCCGACTGCCGCGGCGTGAACCACTGCGGAGTCTCGCCGGACGCCCCCGGTGCGGCGCCCCTGCCGGGCGGCGCCCCCGGCGGACCGGCCGGCGGCTGGGCCAGCGGCTGGCCCTGGCTGTCCCGGGCGCCGAACCAGTCGGAGGACCCGTCGTTGGCGGGGCCGAAGACAGGCCGGGACGGGTCGTACCCGCCCTCCCCCGCACCATCGGGGATGTCATTGCGATGACGTCCGCTCATGGACCTGCCCTCGATTCACCAGAAACCCGCCGATGTCCCACGGCACTGTAGTAGTACGAACTAGAGGTTACAAAGAACTCAAAACTGATAATGACGCAGGTCATGAGCGTATCTCTCAACGATCCTGGCATCGCCGCCGATCATCACACCCTGCTTACGGGGTGGAACGGTACGCCGTACCCACCCCGCGAAACCCGCCCGGACCGAACCACATCTGGCCGGATCCGGACGCCCCACCCTGGTTTCAGCGGCAGACTTGGGGCCATGGCCCGCCTGGTACCCGTCACCGACGCCGCAGACCCGCGCCTCTCAGACTACGTGCGGCTCCGGGACGTGAACCTCCGCAAGAGCCTGGAGGCCCAGCACGGCCTGTTCGTCGCCGAGGGCGAGAAGGTGATCCGCCGCGCGATCGGCGCGGGCCACCCCGTCCGCTCCCTGCTGATGGCCCGCCGCTGGGCCGAGCCGCTCGCCGACGTCCTGGACGGCCTCGACGCCCCGGTCTACCTCGCCGACGACGCCGTCCTGGAGGCGATCACCGGTTTCCAGGTCCACCGCGGCGCCCTGGCGTCCCTCGAACGCCTCCCGCTCCCCGCCGTCGACACGCTCCTCAGCACCACCCGCCGCGTCATCGTCTGCGAGGACATCGTCGACCACACCAACATCGGGGCGATCTTCCGGTGTGCGGCGGCGCTCGGGGTGGACGCGGCGGTGCTGGCGCCGCGGTGCGCCGATCCGCTCTACCGCCGCGCGGTGAAGGTGTCCATGGGCGCCGTGTTCGCCCTTCCGTACGCCCGGATGACCGACTGGCGCAACGGGCTCGCCACGCTTCGCGAGCGCGGTTTCGAGCTCCTCGCCCTCACGCCCGCGGCCGACGCGACGGCCATCGACGAGGTGCGGGCCGCCGGCCGGAGGGCGCTGCTGCTCGGCTCGGAAGGGGACGGGCTGTCGTCGCGGTGGCTGCACGAGGCCGACCATCGCGTCCGGATACCGATGGACGGGGCGGCCCTGGCACGCGGCGTCGACTCGCTCAACGTGGTCGCCGCCGCCGCGATCGCGTGCTACGCGCTCACCCGCTGATCACTTGCCGAACACGCCCTTGCGGGGCCGCCGGTGCGTGCCCTTCGCCCGCTTGGCCGCCGCCCCGGCGGGGAGGCGCCGCCTGCCCAGGCGCAGCTGCGTCATCAGCAGGGAGAACGCCACCAGGAGCGCCGCCAGCCATGCGACCTGCGTGCTGGCCATCCGCTCGAACGTGAGGTCCTGCGCGACGGGTGCCTCGTTGCCCTGCAGCCGGCTCTGCGGCGTCACCGCGGCGCCCTGGCTCGGCGCGACCGACGGGCTCGGAGCCTGGATCGGGGGCAGCGCGACCGACGGGTCCCGCGGCTCGAACGACGAGTTCGGCTGCGGCGGCACGGCCCCGCCATCGGAGATCACCGAGCCGCTCCCGGTGCCGGAGCCCCCGGTCGAACCACCGGAACCGCCGCCGCTGGAGCCGCCGCTGGAGCCGCCGTCCCCGCCGGACGCGGAGTCCGTGGGCTTCGGCTTCTTGGACGGCTTCTTCGTCGGCGCCTTGCTGGGCGGCTTCGAGGAACTCGGCGGCTTACTGGTCGTCGGCGGCGGCTTCGTCGGCGACGGCAAGACGAAGGTGATGCTGCCCGGTGCCGCGATGTCATCGAGGTTCGATGCGCCGACCGTGACGGTGATCTCGACCTTCTCCGTCTTTTCCGGAGCGGTCAGTTCCCAGTGGAAGACGGCGTCATCCCCGTCGGCGAGATCTCCCGCGGAGCAGGCTTCCGAGGCGAAGTCCTTGCACTCCCCGGTCAGGGTGACTCCGTCGGGACTCGTTCTGAGGCCCTTGATCTTGACTTCGGTCACGGCGCCACCGGTCGCCTCAATGGTGGTCGTGACGTCTACGGGGTCTCCGGCCTTCGGCTTCGTGGGCTTGGTGTAGACGCTCACGTTGAGCTCGCCCGGGGCGGGGGCGGCCGTGCCCGAGTCCGAAG